>NZ_CM001436.1:1308076-1514856 GCF_000243255.1 Methanoplanus limicola DSM 2279 | reverse complement strand
ACCGATTACAGGCTTGTTGGGCCACTACCCCAACAACAACCTAATCGGCCGCAGATCCATCCTAAGGCGCCGGAACTTTCGGTTAAAGAACATTCCAGTACCTTTAACCTATGGAGTATTATCCCCAGTTTCCCGGGGTTATCCTCCACCTTAGGGCAGGTTATCCACGTGTTACTGAGCAGTCCGCCGAGGGTCTTAACCCTCTCAACTCGCATGGCTTAATCGAACCCCGATAGCAGTGACCTCTGGCAGGATCAACCAGAATTAATTGTTTGAAGTACTTACACTTCGGCACACTATCGATTTTTCACTAGTTTATCTAAAAGGAATTAGCGGTTATTAAACAAATTTCCGCATTGTCAGTGCCAACGTCAGAACCGACACCCCCATCCGGGTGCTTTCGGTTCTCCATCTAAGAATCGAGGTAACAATGTTGCATTTATTGTTATATAAACACATTGTTTTGCGATTTATTTGAAAAGCAGAGGAACGCAAAATTCAGCGAATCCACCTTACTTTGAAATTACCTGTAAAAGAACTTACAGGCTTTCCCGAATCCACAGTTGCAGCCGCCCTGAGGCGTCTGTCACCGGAATACTTCGGCCTTACAATGTTGTATGCCGCCACATATAAACCCTTGCAGGAAATTAAGAAAATGAACAGACAAACAGGATCACCCACAGGAAAAAAACGGCAGAACAGCGTTATTTCATGAACTTTTGATCACTCGCGCAAACGGAACCAAAATAACCTGTGAAATGATATGACTGACATTCGGGAAATATTTTCAAAAAAACAGAATATCCAGAGACAGTCATAACAAAAAAATAGATCAGAAGAGGTAATTGATATTCATCATTTTTTCTGTTATTAACTGTACCGCACTAAAACCCCCGTGCATAAAATAACAAAATCTAAAAAAACAGATATCCTTTACCCACCCCTACATTAATACTATCGAGATACCATAAATGTAGAGAGATACAAGAAAAAAAACGAGTGAGCTTAAATTGAGACTTTTAATGAAATTCGGAGGCACATCCGTAGGTGATGAAAAATGCATCGCCCGCGTAGTCTCTATACTGAAACACCACCACAGCACCGGAAACGAACTGGCAGTAGTAGTGTCCGCAATGTCCGGAGTAACCGATCAGCTCCACATCATTGCAAAGGAAGCAGTTGAATCACTGGACGAACCTCCGATCGAGACAACCATCCATTCGATCAGGGCACGCCACAAAAAAGTCCTTGAAGCAGTTGCACCCGGAGAAGCAGAGACAGTCATGCAGGAGATCGACGCAAAACTCGAAAATCTCAGGAACATCCTGACAGCAATACACAACCTGCGCGAACTCACCCCAAGATCAAAGGATTATATAATTTCATTCGGAGAGAGGCTGTCAGCAAGAATTGTCAGTGCCGCACTCAGAGAGGAGGGCATACCCTCCATCCCGCTAAACGGATGTGAAGCCGGCATAATGACAAACGAGAGGCATGGCTGTGCAAATGTCCTGCCAGAGAGTGAACAGAAGATTAAATCCCGCGTTCTGCCGCTTATGCAGGAGTATGTCCCCGTAGTCATGGGATATATGGGATGCACAGGCACAGGCATTGTCACAACCCTTGGGCGTTCAGGATCAGACTATTCAGCAGCAATCGTAGGCGCAGCAATAGGAGCGGATGAGATCTGGATCTGGACCGACGTTGACGGAATTATGACATCCGACCCAAGAATAATTCCGGATGCAAGGGTCCTGCCCGACATCTCCTACCTTGAGGCAATGGAACTGTCATATTTCGGCGCAGAGGTCCTCCATCCACGGTCTATCGAACCGGCCATGCAGAAGGGAATACCTGTCAGAGTAAAGAACACATTCAACCCCGGCGCAGGCGGAAGCTGTGTCCTCTCAAAACAGCACAGAGACAAGAGAGTTGTGAAAGGGATAACCTACATAGACAAGGTATCCTTAATCAACATCACAGGTGCGCAGATGGTAGGAAGGCCCGGAGTTGCAAGGGCAATCTTTGGAGAACTTGCGGCAAACAGCGTCAATATCATGATGATCTCACAGGCCTCATCCGAAGCCAACATATCACTCGTAGTAGATGACGAACACCTCGACATCGCAGTATCAGCCCTTGATACAGTTAAAAAAGGCGGCTACATCAGAGAAGTCACATATGACCGCGACATATGCGCAGTTGCAGTTGTAGGTGTCGGAATGGCAGGCACACCAGGAATATCCGGCAGAATATTTACCGCACTTGGCAAAAACGAGATCAACCTGATGATGATCTCGCAGGGATCATCAGAAGTAAACATATCATTTATCGTAAAGGAAAACGACGGGATAAAGGCCGTTAAAGTCCTTCATGACGAATTTGAACTATCAGGAGAATGTGAAGAATGAACCCGCTGTTTGAGAAAAAGGGCCATACATACAGGGATGCCGGAGTTGACATCGATCTTGAGGCAGAAGGCGTATCGGCACTTGTAAAGATGCTCACCTACAGAAGAGAGGGCGACTTTGGAATGTACAGCAATGTCGGCCATTTCGCAGGACTTGTGGAGTTCGGAGAATACGTCCTTGCACTTGCAGTTGACGGTGTCGGCACAAAAATGCTTGTTGCTGACCGGATGAAGAACTGGTCAACACTCGGTATCGACTGCATTGCAATGAATGTAAACGACCTCTATGTTATGAACATTGAGCCGGTTGCATTTGTGGACTATATCGCAACCGAAAGCGTGCAGACCGACAAGATGCGCCAGATAGGCGAGGGGCTGAACGAAGGCGCACGCCTCTCCAATATGAACATAATCGGAGGCGAGACTGCAACCCTCAAAAACCTCGTAAATGGCCTTGACCTTGCAGGCACGTGCCTCGGAGTTCAGAAGAAGAACAAAATTATTGACGGATCCGGAATTAAGGAGGGGGACCTTATAATTGCCCTTCCTTCAAGTGGGATACACTCTAACGGCCTCACACTTGCGAGAAATATAGTTGACTCATATGCAGGATATGATGAGAAGATGCCATGGGGGAAGACACTTGGTGAAGAACTTCTGACACCGACAAGAATTTACAGCGAAGTACTGAAGGTCACAGATGCAGCAGAAGTTCACGGCATGTGCCACATCACAGGCGGAGGTCTCAGAAACCTTGAAAGACTCGGAAAATTCGGCTTTGAGATCGAAAACCCGGTAAAACCCCAGCCCGTATATGAATGGATTGAAGAGGTTGGGAATGTGGAAAAGCATGAGATGTACCGCACATTCAACATGGGAATGGGATATGTATTCATAGCTCCGGAATCAGAGGAGAATGAAATTATAAAAACCGCCCCCGATGCCTCCGTAGTTGGAAGAATATCTTCATCACCGGGAATACGCCTTGAAGGCGAGGAATTTCATTAAATTATCAGGTATATGAACAATTGTCATCCAACTGATATATATCTGAAAAGAGAATAACCCATATAAGAAATGGGTATTATTAAAAATAACTATAATTATTTCAGGCATTTTTTACTCTTTGCAGGACTTGCAGGGTCCCTTTTAATAATATTCACAGCCGGATGCCTGGGTTCCGGAACAGGCACTGAATATACCGGCATTCCAGAGGATACAGCAGAAATAAAGATAGGAATTCTCCTTCCTGTATCAGGCGGAGAAATATTTGATTTTAAAACTCCGGTTCAGATGGCAGTATCCGGCATAAACAGCGCCGGCGGAATTGGCGGAACGTCTGTAAAACCGGTCTTCTTTGACACAGAAGGAAAGGAGATCACAGATATTGCAGAAGATGCAGCCGGGGATCCGGATATAAACATCTTCATCGGCCCTTCATCGAGTGAAGAGGCTTTAAAAGCAGCTCCCATATTTATTGAAAGTAAAAAACTTCTGATAAGCCCTTCAGCATCATCAGCCGAAGTCTCCGCACGTTTCATGAATACAGGATATTTCAGGAGAACAGTTCCCGGAGATCACGCCCAGATAACAGTAATCTTTGAAATATTAGAGGAAAAGAGTGCAGAGACAGTATGCCTGATTTATGAAGACACATCATACGGCAGGACATTTGACGGATATGCTCCGGAATATGCAGATTCTGTCGGATTAGAGCTGATAAAAAACATCCCGCTGACAAATGACAAAAACCGGGACTCAGACTCAGTTTACAGCATCGCAGCCTTAAATCCGGATTACATAATCGCCGCAGTAATGCCCGAAGATGCCGTTATGATAAAAAAGACCCTGGATGATGCAGGGTCTGATGCGGAACTCTTACTCACCGACAGCGGAAGATCTCCATATATAACAGAGAAACTGGGCAGAGATGCGGAAGGAATATGTGGAGTATCCCCTTCATACGACCCGTCCACAGGATATTACATACCATACTCAATCAGAAACAAAGAGATGCCAGGAGTATTTTCTGCGCAGACATATGACGCCGTAATGCTTGCAGCATATACAGCCGCATGGAACATGACGCACCCCGAAGAGACATATGCAGAAGCCTTTGAAAGTGTAACAGCACCTTCAGGAATATATAAGGGCTGGGACAGCCAGGAAGCCGGCGAATCAGTCTCATACATACTTTCAGGGGGAAAACCTGACATCTCGGGCGCTTCAGGGCCACTCGACTTCAGAAAAGGCATGATCGGGCCTGACAGGGGTTATTATGCCTTCTGGATCATTGAAGACGGAGAATTCAGGGAGAGAAAATATTATTCATCAGATAAACATTACCAGCCATACCTTCCGGGACTGTCATATACAGGCATTCCGACAGAAAAAAATGAAGGCAAAGGAACAGTCTGGATATTCTACCCATCAGTAAAAGGTGACCGGTCTTTTGCAGACGCAGCATATACAGGACTCTTTTCTGCATATGAAGAGAACAGTTTCATCAAAAGGGAATTCTCACTGAATGACGCATCTGAAGTGAATGAAATATTTACATCCGGCAGCTTTACAGAAAAACCCGACCTTGTGATAACAATTGGCTATGAATATGACGGGTACACGGCAGACTGGGCGGAGAAGAACCCCGACATAAAGTTTATCGGAGTTGAGCAGAGTGAGAGCAGCCTCAGCAACCATGCCGTCTGCACATTCATGCCGTACGGAGGTTCCTTTCTTGCCGGAGTCCTCGCAGCAGAGATGACAGAGACAGATAATATAGGGATAATTGCAGGTACAGACGCAGGAGTAATAAAACCGTTCACAGACGGCTTTAAGGCAGGTGCATATGCCTGTGATCCGGGAGTATATACATCTGTCAGTTATGTCTCTTCAGGATTTGAAGGGTTTTCAATGCCGGATAAAGCTGAAGAGATTGCATACCGGATGTATGGGTCCGGAGTTGACGTTATAATCATGCTTGCGGGAAGTTCAAATAAAGGCATTGTTAATTCGGCTATAAACCACGGAGAGGTTTATCTCATAGGCGAGGATGTAGATCAGTCCTCTCTTGCACCGGGAGTGGTCGCTGCTTCGGTTGTGAAAAATATAGAGGGTGCCGTAAAATCTGGAATAAAAAGAACACTCTCGGGAGATTTCAGACCCGGAAATATACTGTATTCAATGGAGAACGGAGGTACAGGGCTTCTGATAAGTGATAAGTTCTCAGATAAATATTCTGAACTTGCTGAAAAATGGAAGAATGCAGCTGAAACAGAAGAGAGAAAGTATATAGCAGGAATTTAATTCAGGGATCATGGTATTGCAGTTGCAGGAGTTTAAACAACTCTGTACCAGACAGACGACCATATCTCCTTTGCAATCTTTTCTCCGGCATGCTTCTCCGGTTTTGCGTCAATGGTCTTCTTAATCAGAGGGATTTTGCCATCACTGCCCTGATGGATGCCCGATAATATATATTCCCCAAGGGTTGGTTCGCCACAGAGGATGACACTCTCCGGGACAAGTCCTGAATCACGGATGAACTCTTCATAAGCCCCCCTGACCTTATCTCCGTGCTTCTTTATATCTTCCTCCCTTAAACGTTCAAATCTCTTCTGTGACCAGCCGCCCTTACTGTGCTTCTCCTTAACTCCGGTCTCTACATACTTCCCGGACAAAAAACCCTCTTCAGATGCCAGACCGATAAAACTGCTGCCGGCATGGGCACATACAAATAAAATATTCCTCTGCCCCGAAAGAGAATCCGCAAAATAGCCCGCACACTCTTCAGCAGGAACCCTGCCTGAAATTCCGGAGACAGAGAAAGGCGGAATCACTGCATAAAAGAAGAAGGGGTTATTTTCCAGTTCATAAAAGAAAAAAATGCCGGTTTCCGACTCTACAGATTCTGAAAATACCCTCATCCTCTCATCCGGAAAATCTTCGGACCCGCCCGGAAATCCGTCCGGTGGAAGATAAAAAGCCCTCACATTATAATTCCTTGCCAGAAGCAGGATCTTTTCAGTGAATTCAAGGCTCTCCTTTTTATTGAGAACAAAACGGCTGAATGAATGTGAGTCATCAGCAGGATTCAGATTCTTAAATGCTGAAAGTTCATGCTCAAGAACCCGGACTTTCGTCTCAGCCTTATTGAGGGACTCAGAGAGTTCCTGAATTCTTGCAGGATCCTGAGCTGCCTTCTCCTCCCTTTTAGAGAGCCTCAGCCTCAGCTTTTCATTCTCCTTCTCCAGTCTGGAAATCTCTGAGTTTAACGCCTCAAGCTCTCTTTTATGGTCCTTTCCAAGAAATTTGTCAAGCATATCTGTCAGACGGATATCGATATAATATATTCACAAAAAAAACGTCAGGAATTGTCCTGACAGCGATCTGCCCTGCACAGCACATTACGGATAATTCAGGGCAAACCCTTTCAGTATCCCTAATCCTCATGCTCATACGGAATATAATCAGACTTCACGGCTTTATCACTTACAATGCCGCTGTTTCCGCAGTCATCCTGAACAATGAGTGTAAACGGTATCTCACCACTCCTGGCTTTTCTTATAGTAGCCAGCAGATTTTCAGCATTCTCCCTTTGTTCATCCTCTGCCCAGGTCAAAATCCCCTCAATGGTATTCTCAAACCTGTACAGAACACCCTCCACATTTGTGATAAAACCCTCACAGATCGGCCCGGGTTCAACAAGGATACCAAATTCAGGAATTTCTATAGAACCGCCTGTACTTCTGATGATCTTTACACTGAGATCCTCTGCAGATTCAACAGAAAGAGTGTATCTCACAGGGTCAGAATCACCCATAATCTGGACATCTACGGATTTAAAACCGCAGTCACAGACTGCAGATGAGATCAGAATGTCCGGAAAATAAGGAATGCTTTCTGTCTGATATATATATTCTGTATCTGACGAACAGTTTGGACAGGGTGCAACAATAACCCTTTTCAAATAATTATCCTCCAATCTTCTCGCGTGAAACTTTCACAGACATAGGCGTGAGTATGACATACTTCTGGTCACCGAGACCACAGATATCACCATTCACATCCTGTGCAACATCACTGAGATCCTTTAATACCCTCTCATATGTGATCTTGTCCATCTTAAGACGCCCGATATCGACAATAACAATATTTCCGTTGTAGACTTCGTCCTTAATTCTCGGCGTGTCGCGGATTTCGTTTATTGTTGCTATCTTGATATACATGGAAGCAGGTCCGCCTTCGCCTGTAGACTCGATTGAGGCAAGGTCGAGTTCCATGTAATCAGACTCCTCCGGCTGGTTGCCCCTTTTAAATAGAGAACCAAACTTTTTAGCCATAGCAAAGATTGTAGAATGAATTTTATTTATTATTATCCATTGTGTTCCCGCCCGGAATTAAAAAAAAGCAGAACTTACATGAAATAATGCCTGAAAATTCAATGCATCTCTAAAATTCAAGGTTCCAGAGGTCATCGCCGACATAATGTATATTTTTTCCCACCTTGCCCTTGTCAGCTGCCTCCATCTCTGCGGCATCCATAAGTGCCTCGGCAATAGCAAGGGGTTTTCCGTGCGTCACCTCATATATCACAAACGGCAGCCCTTTCTTTATATCCCTGCCTACAGAGATAACTCCGGGGCGCATGAGATCAGCACCGTTCACCATATATGAAACAGCACCGGCGTCCACTACAACCTTCCTCTCGGGAAACGAATTTTTAACAATACCACGCAAAGTCGGGAATACCCACCCGTTAAGCTCCATAAGCCACGGGTTTTTGTCAGTAAGATACAGTTCAAAATCAGCTGTCGTCTCAACAACCTCAATTCTCTCTTTCTTAAATAATGCAGAAGATTCTCCGATCTGCTCCTCAAGTTTGTTAAAAATATCAGAAACTTTTGATTTCCGGAGGCTGTACCTCTTTTTCACTCCAATTTTAGCCATTATTTATTCCTCACGAATATAACATCCGGCATATGCCGGTATATTCTCTTGCGCTATATTTATGTATCTTCCACTCGCAATTATACTAATCCTCATCAAACAGACAAGGGAATTTTATGACAAAAAGACCACTTGAAATTTTAGACAAGGCTCTTAACCAGAAGCCTGTTATCGTAAGCCTTAAGGGCGGAAGAGAGATCCGCGGAGTACTTCAGGGTTACGACGTACATATGAACCTTGTACTTGAGAATGCCGAGGAAGAGATCAACGGTGTGACGACTAAAGCCGGCACACTGATTGTACGCGGCGACAATGTTATATACATCTCTCCTTCAGTCGAATAATTAAAAAAAATCTGATGCTTTTGTTAATGGTGATTTAAGATGAGTAAGGGTACCCCCTCAAGAGGAAAAAGACAGACGCAGACACACATTGTCTGCAGAAGATGCGGTAAGTTATCATACCACAAACGCCACAAGATATGTTCATCCTGTGGATTCGGAAAAACAAGCAGAATGCGCTCATACAACTGGGTAACTAAGAAGTCGAAGACCCCTACCCACTAATTATTATGTGCGGAATCGTTGGCATCACAGATGCCGGCGGAGTATCCTTCCCGATCTATTACGCTCTTTATGCCCTCCAGCACAGGGGGCAGGAGAGTGCGGGAATTACTACTTTTGACGGCATGAATCTGTACAAACACAAGGCACAGGGCCTTGTTGCAGAAGTATTCGATGCCGGAATCCTTGATGAACTCAAAGGAAATTCAGGTGTCGGGCACGTCCGCTATCCGACAACCGGGGCAAAGATCCCTGAGAATATTCAGCCTTTTTATTTCACATTTAAGAACAGAAAATTTGCTATTGCCCACAATGGCAACCTTACAAATACCTGGCAGTTGAAGGAAGAATACGAAAGTCGCGGTCAGATATTCTGTACAACTACAGACACCGAGATAATCGGGAACATTATTGCTGACGAGCTTACGCATTCTTCATCCATACAGGACGCTGTTTTGGCATGTATGAAAAAACTCGAAGGTTCTTATTCAGTTGCCCTTCTTGTTGACGATACAATATATGCATTCAGAGATCCGCTTGGCATAAGACCGCTCTGCTTTGGGAAACTGAATGACGGATACATAGTCTGCTCAGAGTCCGTTGCAATAGATGCCTTAAACGGAGAATTCCTCCGCGATGTAAGACCGGGTGAACTGATCAAAATAAACAGTGAAGGCATTACCTGCACACAGGTTGCTGAATCATCGGGTTACAGCCACTGTATATTCGAGTACATCTATTTTGCACGCGCAGACTCTGTCATTGACGGGAAACTGGTATATAATGTCAGAAGAAGAATAGGCCAGTCGCTTCACCTTGAAGCGCCTGTAAAATCAGATATAATCTCACCAGTGCCCGACTCAGGCATTGCGCATGCTACAGGATATTCCGAGAGTTCAGGCATACCATACAGAGAGGGCCTGATAAAGAACAGGTATATAGGCCGGACATTTATCATGCCGGATCAGAAAGCAAGGGAAAATGCCGTCAGGATAAAACTCAATCCTGTAAAAGGACATATTGAGAATAAATCAGTTGTTCTTGTGGATGACAGCATTGTCAGGGGAACAACAGCCAGAAGGATTATTGATATTGTCAGGGATGCAGGCGCAAAGGAGATCCACATGAGAGTCGGATCACCGCCAATCAAAGCACCCTGCTACCTCGGAGTGGACATGGCAACACGAAAGGAGCTTATAGCCAGTACAAGGAGCCAGGAAGAGGTCTGCAAACACATAGGGGCAACCTCACTGCACCACGTATCAATAGATTCCCTCATAAAGGCAACAGGTCTTCCACCTGAAGATCTCTGCATAGGATGTCTTACGGGGACATACCCGATTAAAATCGGAGAAGAGAAGGCCTGCCCGAGGTGTATCACCTACAAATCAGGCACATATCAGAGTGCACTGAAGGAATTTGACTGATCCGTTCTGAAGAGGACAGATATCCGGCAACAGCGCAGTTATATTACAGCATTCAGGGATGCCGGATGATCAAATATCCAACTATTTTATAATACGGACCACAACAATATCAGATTGTATGCGCACCGGAAAAACAGTCTGCAACAGTTATACCTTTCAGGACAATGAAAGAGCATCCGGCCTGAAAGCCTTTATGATCATATTCATAATTACGGCAATTATTCCGGCGGTTCTGATTTCAGGGGCATCTGCAATAGAATTCACATACTCCGGGGAACTCTCAGAGATCAGCTGCGGCAGCAGTCCGGTGCTGAATTACGACATTGAAGGGGACTATATCGCCTTTACAGAGTCAGATTCCGGCATAAACAGGCTCAGGCTCTATGACTTCAATGAAGAATCATTCACAAATATCACAGAGTCACGGTATTCAGACTTCAGGCCCGAAATTTCAGGCGGAAATATTGCATTTCAGAATAAAACCCTGAAAGGGCCGGGGCAGATTTTTGTATATGACATTCCGGACGGCACGGCAAAAGCCGCAGATCCACACCCCTCCGCTCAGGGAGATGCAGAAATATCAGGAAATATTCTTGTCTGGCTTGACGGACGCTTAAACGGCTACACCAATATATTCATAAAAAATTCTCCGGATGAGGCAGGAATTCCGTTCAGAGTATCCGGCACATCAGATAAACATTCACCAAAAACTGACGGGGATTACGTGTACTGGACAGAAGCCGGGGAACTTCACAGGAAATCCATCATAACAGGAGATGATTCCATCCTCATAAGGGATTTTCCGGACAGTTTTGAAGTTTACGGGGGAAAGATTGTCTTTAACGGAAGAGGTGAGAAGGAAGGTTTTGCTGTGATGTATGACACTGCCGGCGGGGAGACAACAGTTCTTGGTTCAGGAGCCGGATTATGCAGAAATCCGGACATCTCAGAGAATTATATAGTGTATGAGTGCTATGAAGGCAGTGGAACTGCAATCTGGCTCTATGATTTAAGGACGGAGAACGCGGGCGTCCTTGCAGAGCCAAAAACCGGGGTTTCAGACCCAAAGGTATCCGGAAACCGGATTGTCTGGAGAGAGAAGGATGGCAGCAGCAACTGCATTGTAATATGCAGACTTGATACAGAAACACTGCCGCTTGCAGGGTTTGAAGCTGAGCCGTTATCTGGATCAGCACCTCTCGAAGTTGAATTCACAGGAAGAGCCATTGTAAGCGCATCATCCGGAACAGTTTATCTCTGGGATTTCGGAGACGGGGAATACTCAGAGTCGTCCTCTCCGGTGCATACCTACAGTGAACCGGGAATATATGACGTATCATTTACAGTTGAAAATGAATTTGGCAGCTTTACAGCAGATAAAAAGAATATCATCTCTGTTGAGGAGGTACCTCAGCCTGATTTTTCGGCATTCAACAGAAATGGAGCCGCTCCGCTCAATGTTCAGTTCAGGGATATGTCATCCGGAAAGATAAGTGCAAGAGTATGGGACTTTGGTGACGGGAGCAGATCATACAACAAAAACCCGGTGCATGTCTACTCAGAACCGGGAGCTTATTCCGTTAACCTTACGGTCTCAAACGAGTTCGGAGAGGTATCAGAGAATAAAACCGGCTATATAACAGCAGAAAATACTGTTTATGCAGATTTCTCCTATGATTATCCGGAAGAGAACAATTCTGAGAGACTTACACTCCGGTTTACAGATGAGTCGGACGGTTACACGGATTCATGGCTCTGGTATTTCGGTGACGGAGAGTATTCAGATGAGCAGAACCCGCTGCACACATTTGATGAGCCGGGAGTATATGACATAACCCTTGAGGCAGGCAACGAATTTGCATCCGACATCAGGACAAAAATGTTTGTTTCCGTCGGAGAGACAGGCGATGAGATTGCAGCAATATATGTGACACCTGCATCTGCCGGAATGAAAACCGGAGAGGATATGATGTTTAAAGCGGTTGCAACAGACGTTAAGGGCAGATTCCTTACGATTGAACCGGAATGGTCAGTCTCAGACAGCCGGAGAGGAAAAATTTCAGCAGACGGGCTTTTCACAGCCATATCTCCGGGAAGCCTCCGCGTGATCGCAGGTTATCAGAATATTACAGGATATGCAGGAGTTTTGATCAGTGAAAGCGGAAATGACAACATGGGGGAGGAATTAACGGGCCTCCCGGAAGTTCCTGAAGCAGAAAAAATTCAGGATTTCATAACAGGCACCAGTAATCCGGCAAATCGGTTTAAAGACTTATTCTGAAAGGATAAATCCTCACAGTTCAGAGTAAAAGCTGCCTGAAAATAAAAATAATTCATTTTTTAGATAAAAATGCACAATCAATGCCCGGACACGGCATACGCTGCTACAAAAAATAACATAACTAAGAGAAATAATAGCGAAGAATGGATTTGAACCATTGGTCTTCGGGTTATGAGCCCGACGGGATTTCCTGACTACCCCACCTCGCTCCACTGTGCTATATTACATTCACCTGCGAAGGGATAAACCTTCACCACAATAAGCCGCAGAATTCAGCAGAGAATAACCCGTAAAGTGCAGGCAGAAAAGCGCATAAACAGAATATAACTCTAAAAAAAGACCATATGGCTGATTAAATAACTCATCTGACCGGAGAGGCTCAAAAAGTTCCGGAGATAAACAAAAAAACAAACAGCAGGCCCTGACAGGATGAAGGTACAGTATGATGCAAAAGATTCCGGAAAACAAAGAAAGACTGCTTCTGCTCAAAGAAAATATTTCGGTAAAAGAAGAACGTTTATAGCGAGGAATGGATTTGAACCATTGATCTTCGGGTTATGAGCCCGACGGGATTTCCTGACTACCCCACCTCGCTCTGCGAGTGCTATATAACATCTACCAGATAACAGATATAACTTTCCATTCCTGATGCAAATACCGGAGAAGGGCTTAGCCGGCGCATTACTGAAATAAACAATTCAACAAAAATGGCCTCAGGAATCCGGAATATATTAAAGGATACGAGTCTGAACACTCATTATGGATCGCAGTGAAAGCTTTGATGATGACCTTGAGATGATAAGGCAGAAGAGACTTATGGAGATGCAGAGGACAATTGAGAGAAAATGTGCCATATCCGGCCAGGGAGTTACAGAGATAAATGAACTCAGCCTTGATGACTTTGTCGCTGCAAACAGACACGTAGTTATAGATTTTTGGGCTGAATGGTGCGGCCCGTGCAAAAAAATAGGACCGGCAATGGAGGAGCTGGCGGCAGAATTCTGTGGTGAGGTCGCCTTTGCCAAATGCAACACCGATGAAAATCAGCAGGTTGCAATGCGCTTTCAGATCTCTGCAATTCCGACTCTAATCTTCTTCTCAGGTGGGCAGATGGCAGACAGACTTACAGGCGCATATCCGAAGGAGAACATCAGGAAGAGAATAAAATCCACATTCCGCATATGAAGAATAACAGCTGAAAATAATAAATCAGCAGAATAAAAGAATAAAAAGGGGAGCAGAGAAGATAATTTTCAAAAATCGCCAGTGTGCCGTAATGTTCTGCCTGCATACAGATAATAGATGAAACATTCAGTTGCGCCCGGATGTGAATGTTTCATAAGAGATCATACCCTGAATCTTTCGCTGAAATTCATCTTTGCGGCCATAATAAAGTCATTCCTTGTGATTCCACCGCTCTCGTAAGTGTACCAGGCAATTACAAGATTTTTACGGTTATAAATAATAACATCCGGAAAATGACCCTCGCGCTTTGAGAGATCGTTTAGATCTCCAAGAAAATCCAGACATTCCTCAAATGATTCGAGATCAAACTTCCGTGTGAGTTTCCTCTCGGAAATCTCCCATCCGGGCACTTTGTCAATATAATCAAGTAGGTCTCTGCGTGCCAGAGGCGAAATTCTCGAAGGTTCAGGGTCACATCTCTGCTTATGAAGATCCATCATATAATTCTGCATGCTTATATAAGAAAAATATAATCATGCCTGACGCACAGGAAAACGCAGGATAAATCCGCACAGTCATGAATATCCTCCGGTAAAACAGCAGGTAAAGCATGGCAGTCACTGCACAGATATACCGGATACATCCCGGAACAGGAAGGAAACAACCCTTTTGCATTTATTTTTTTAAAAAATGAACAATTTGCGAATAACAAAAATTCTTATTAATTAATCATGTAAAATTACTTAGGGATTTTTTTGAGAGAACTCAGGATACACGGAAGAGGAGGACAGGGCTCAGTGACTGCTGCCGAGCTGATAGCTACAGCAGCATTCAGGAGCAAAGTCTATTCACAGGCATTCCCTGCATTCGGCGTAGAAAGAAGAGGAGCGCCGGTGCAGGCATTTGTCAGGTTTGATGACAATAAAATCAGGCTCAGAAGCCAGGTCTATGAACCTGATTATATTATCGTACAGGACAGCACTCTGATTAAAGACGTCGATGTCTTCAGTGGTCTTAAATCAGGCGGAATCGCACTGATTAACACAGAAAAGGATATAGATGCAGAAGTTCCCGAAGGTGTAAGGCTTATAAAAATCGATGCAACTTCTATTGCGCTTGAAATACTCGGCCTTCCGATTGCAAACACAACCCTTATGGGCGCGTTTGCGGCAGCAACAGGTGAGATCGAACTTGAGGCGCTTGAAGAGGCCTTAAAAGAGAGATTCCCCGGAGCACTCGGCGAAAAGAACATTATGGCCGCAAAGAAGGCCTTTGAATTAATAAAAGGGGAGGCGGAATAATGGCGCTTTCAGTCGGATGCACATCAAGACCGGGAAAAGCAAGAGACAATAAGACCGGATCATGGCGCGTCTTCAAACCGGAAATTGACCAGGAGAAATGCAACAAGTGCGGCACATGCACTATGATCTGCCCGGAAGTCTGCATCAAAGAGAGCGATGAGGGCTATCCTGAGGTTGATTATGACTACTGCAAAGGGTGCGGCATGTGCGCCGAGGAATGCCCGAAAGATGCAATTGAAATGAAACAGGAGGAGAAATAACAATGCTTCAGATAATGGAAGGATCACACGCCGTAGCAGAGGCAGTCAGGCTTTCCAGACCGGAAGTTGTATCTGCGTACCCAATCACACCGCAGACACATATCGTCGAGAGGCTTGCAGAGATGGTTGCTGACGGCGACCTTGACGCAGAGTACATCTGTGTCGAGAGCGAGTTCTCAGCTCTCTCCTCATGCCTTGGTGCGGCATGCGCCGGGTCAAGGGTATATTCAGCCACAACATCACAGGGACTCGCTTTTATGGCAGAGGTCGTCTTCAATGTTGCAGGCATGCGCCAGCCTGTTGTAATGACGATTGCAAACCGTGCACTTGGTGCCCCGCTGAACATATGGAATGATCACCAGGACTCACTCTTCCTCCGTGATTCAGGATGGATGCAACTCTATGCCGAGGATGCACAGGAGTCAATGGACCTTCACTTCCTTGCATACAAGGCAGCTGAAAACTACGATGTCCTTCTTCCGGCTATGGTCTGCTTTGACGGTTTCATTCTCACACATACCTATGAACCGGTTGACATTCCTACACAGGAAGAGGTTGACAGTTTCCTGCCGGCATTTAAACCATATCAGAGGCTTGACGCAAAGGATCCAATCTCATTTGGTATGTATGCAACACCTGACTATTACCAGGAGTTCAGATACGAGATCCATGCCGCTATGATCAAAGCAAAGAAAGTCTTAAGGGAAGTGGGTCAGGAATTCTCAGAGACCTTCGGACGTGACTACTCTGAGCTTGTGGAAGGCTACCGCCTTGACGATGCAGACACCGCAATTGTTGCACTTGGATCTGTATGCGGAACAGTAAAGGATGCAATTGACGAGATGAGAGAGGCAGGAAGAAAGGTAGGACTTTTAAAGATACGCTCATTCAGGCCTTTCCCGTATGAAGACGTAAGGGTTGCCCTCTCCGGAGTGTCAAAGATTGCAGTCCTTGAGAAGAATATCTCAATCGGTTCCAGGATGCTTGGTGCAGTCGGCCTTGAGGTCAAGGACGCCGTAGGAAAGCAGGGTGCTGATGTCTATTCATACGTCGGGGGACTCGGCGGAAGGGACATAAGAAAGAAAGATATTCACAAACTTGCAGACTGGGCAGAGCAGGGCAGAAATGACTGCTTCTTCGGCCTTAGAGAGGAGTTGCTTTAAAATGACGGGAGAAGAGACGGAATACTTTGACGCAGGGCACAGGGCGTGCGGAGGATGCGGCCCGGCACTTGCGGCAAGGCTGATTACAAAAGCCGCAGGTGAGAATACAATCGTTGTTGCATCAACAGGATGTATGGAAGTTTTCTCAACACCTTATCCCGAAACGGCATGGAAAACACCATGGGTTCACTCACTCTTCCAGAATGCCGCAGCTGTGGCATCCGGAGTTGAGGCCTCGATTAAAAAGCAGGGCCGGAGTGAGAAGGTTGTTGTCATTGCAGGTGATGGTGCAACCTTTGATATCGGAATCTTATGTATAAGCGGCCTCTTTGAGAGAGGGCATGATGTGACATACATCTGCTACGACAATGAGGCATACATGAACACCGGAATTCAGCGTTCAGGTGCAACGCCATACGATGCCGATACGACCACAAGTCCGTCAGGGAAACTTTCAACCGGAAACAAGAGGCCAAAAAAAGACCTCCCCGCAATACTTGCAGCACACGGATCACCTTATGTGGCAACGGCCTCTGTGGCATACCCGGCTGACCTCATGAAGAAGGTTGAGAAAGCGATCAACACGGAAGGCCCGTGCTACATTCAGGTGCACACACCGTGCTGCACAGGCTGGGGATTTGACGGCGCCAAAACGATGGAAATCGGAAAGATGGCAATCAACTCCGGACTCTGGGTTAACTTCGAGATGGAGGACGGTGTTGTCACAAAGGCAAAGAAGGTCAAAAGAGTACCTGTCGATGCCTACTTAAAAGCACAGAAGAGATTCCGCCACCTTTACAGGCCAACAGAGAATGCAGAGGAGATAGCAAAGATTCAGGCTATCGCCGACAAAAATGCAGAAAAATACGGCATTGATATAAAAATGCCGGATAAAAACTAAACCCGCAATATCTTTTTTCTCTGCCTTACAAACTATTCATTACAGAATATAAGAGGCAATAATTTGAAAATAACATACCAGAGATTACTGATTACAGCACTTGCAGTAACACTTTTTATTGCTGCACAGCCGGTTTCTGCCGGAGATATGAACAAAATAGAGTATTATAACCTTGCAGTGGACTGTGCAAATGCCGGAAATTTTGAAGAAGCGCTCTCTGCGGCTGACAGTGCCATTGCCATAGACGAAAACTTCACACTTGCATATACTACAAAGGCCGGAATCCTGAATGCAATGGGCCGGTATGACGAGGCTCTTGAATCTGCCGGAAAGGCGACTGAAATCCGGCCGGATCAGCCTGAAGGCTGGGTTAATATGGCATCTGCACTTATAGGGCTTGAGAGGTATGAAGAGGCCATAGAGGCATCGGAGAGTGCAATTAAGGCAGATCCTGAATCTGTCGAGGGATATATCACAAAAGGGACGGCACTTGGAGAACTGGGGCGGTACGATGAAGAGATTGCGGTCTCTGAAAAGGCACTCAGGATCTCACCCGGAGACAGCCATGCACTGGCCAACAAAGGATATGCAGAAGAGATGTCAGGCGGAGAGAAGAATACTGAAAAATCACCTGTAACTCTGCCGTTTGTGGTGACCGGAGTAATAATTGCAGGAATATTATTCTGCTTAAGAAAAAAATAAGCTCTGAAAATTAATTTTCAGACCGGAATATTAAGATAATTTATTCTTTTTTCAGGACATTTACTGCAATAAAAACCGCCAGAATTCCGGCAATAGCTGTATAAAGACTTAAAGGAGTCTGCGGGAGATCTGCCGGACCTTTCGATTCAGCTGTTACAGCCGGTGTCACAACCGGAGTATCGGTTACAACAGGTGCAGGAGTCTCCGTTTCAGTTACAGCATCTGTCGGTGCAGGTGTGGGGGCGGTCGTTGCAGGCACAGGGGTTGGAGTTTTTGCTGCTGTTGTCTTTTCCGGAGTCGGTGTAGGTGTCGGTGTTGCAGCAGCCGCAAGTGACGGGATCGGAGCGGTTGTGGTCTCGCCCATAACTGATCCAAGATTGTCCATCATTCCGTTTACATTGCATTCCGCCCAGACCTTATAGCTGCCCATCTTATAGGCGTCATTGCCCGTATCCCATACACATGCAGGGGTTCCGGACGGCAGGTAGAACACGGACGATGTCGGGTGGATGTTTACAATGCTTACAACTGCACCTGTGCAGTCATAAAGCGCTGTGAGGGTAGCGCCGACCTCATCCTGAAACTTTATGTCAACTCCGTCATCACCGGCGGCAACTCCGCTCCTTGTAAATATCGGGTAGAGGTTTGAGTCAATCCTGAAGTCAAGCCCCTCACCTTTCACAACTTTGCCGTTTGTAAGGTCAAAGGAGTCGCCCGGACGTACGGCATAGAGTTTCACTGAAAGTGACGGGGAGTTCACATAAAATGCAACATGCCCGTTCTTTGAGCCGTTCGGATAGGAGTACCATGCAGAACTCTTATCTCCGAATGTATTCGGATCTACATAAAAGCTGCTCTTGTCAGGTGTTATAACATAATTCGGTGCAGATGCTGCAGGATTTGCACCGGAACCAAAGTATGCCAGCTGAGTGTCAGTTACTCCGCCTGAGCTGTAGAATACCGATGGTGTAAGCGTCAGACCCTCCTCACCCAGAAAGACAGTATCTCCCTGACCTATATTTGTCAGCACGGCGGATGCCGGTGCTGTGAATATCAGGAAGAGGAGAAATCCTGTTATAACAATTAATCCGGTTTTTTTCATATGGATACCTCTATTAATTCTGATATTTTAATTCCTCCCTGAACTGATATAGTTTTTACTCCGGAATTTTACCCAGGATTATCTTAGGTGATCGCTTCAGAAAGTTGGAAAGGCTTATCAGTCTGCTGTAAAAAGAACTTAACTTACTGAATAATAAAATTCAGGATTCCGGGCGTGAACAGTCATCTCAGCTGATGCACTTTATCCCGGACAATACAGATATTAAAAGGAGAATTATCATGGGACTAAAACATCCGAAAGGGCCGCAAAAAAAGATTAAAGACCTGAAAATAGATCCTCTTTTCGTACAGGAAGGCGATGGAACAATACCGAGGGATCGCCTTGGACAGGATGAGACAGATCCGGATCTTGCATACCAGATTGTACACGACGAACTGATGCTGGACGGGAATGCAAGACTGAACATGGCAACCTTTGTCGGTACATGGATGGAACCACAGGCACAGAAACTTGCAGCTGAGACGTTTGACAAGAATATGATCGACAAGGATGAGTACCCGCAGACCGCCGATCTGGAGATGCGTTGTGTCAGCATTTTAAGCCACCTGTGGAATGCACCTGATGTGGATAAGGCCACCGGATGCTCGACTACGGGTTCGAGCGAGGCCGCCATGCTTGCCGGGCTTGCGCTTAAGAGGAGATGGCAGCATAAACAAAAGGCAGAGGGAAAACCGGCAGACAGGCCAAATATTGTAATGGGGATAAATGTGCAGATCTGCTGGGAGAAGTTTGCCAATTACTGGGATGTTGAGATGCGTCTTGTCCCGATGGAAGAAAACCGCTTCCATATCTCTGCCGAAGAGGCGGTAAAGCTCTGTGATGAAAATACAATTGCAGTGGTGGCGATACTTGGGTCAACATTTGACGGCTCTTATGAACCAGTACAGGATATCTGCACAGCACTTGACAGGTTTGAGGAGAAGACCGGAATTGATGTTCCGGTTCATGTTGATGCAGCTTCCGGGGGTATGATCGCACCTTTCCTTGACAGGGACCTCATCTGGGACTTCAGGCTGCCAAGAGTTGCATCCATCAACACTTCCGGGCATAAATACGGCCTTGTCTATCCGGGTGTCGGGTGGATTATATGGCGTGATGCCGCTTCCCTTCCCGAAGATCTGATATTTTACGTCAATTACCTCGGATCAAACATGCCCACATTTGCCCTGAACTTCTCAAGGCCGGGATCACAGATTGTGCTTCAGTACTACAATTTCCTGCGGCTCGGTATGGAGGGCTTTACAAAGGTGCAGCAGTATTCACGCGATATCGCCGTGCACCTTGCCTCCGAAATTGAAAACTTAGGTCCTTTTGAGCTGATTACAAGAGGAGATGAACTGCCGGTCTTTGCCTTTAAGTTAAAGGATGAAATTGATAATTTCACGGTCTTCGATGTCTCAAACAGAATGAGGGAGAGAGGATGGCTCATTCCGGCATACACATTCCCCAAAAACCGTGAAGATCTGGCCGCACTCAGGATCGTTATCAGAAGAGGATTTTCATTTGACCTTGCGGATATGCTGCTTGCAGATCTTAAAAGACAGCTCCCGCTTCTGGAGAGGCAGCCGGAGCCTGTCCATGATGAGAAGTCAGGAACGGGATTTCATCACTGAAGCTGAAGGGAGATAACCATCACAGGTGATGACGAAAAGGAGGAACGGGATTTAAGACCGGAAGAGAAAAGGGAGCAGTGACAGGAGGAAGAAAACCGGCCCAAATTAATATGAATAGAAATATTTTAACCAGATATATTTTAGACCTTAAGACCTGATGATGAGGGAGAATAGGTATCAGTAATAACCTTCTTGAGCTAATTTTATTATATGTCCCTCTCTGATAAACTGCCTCTATCAACAATTGCTGTGATAATAATTGCAGTAGCCGTTCTTCTTGCAGCACAGTACCTCTTTCCGCCTGCGATGGGAGAAGGGGAGAAGGCCATAATAAAAGACCTTGAATATCTTAAAAATAATATTGAGACAATCCTCGACTCCATATCAGGTGATCTTGAATCCGCCGCCGGGGAACTGTCAGCAGGTGATTCGGTGTCATCACCGGAGGTTCAGATGGTTCTTGACGGACTGTGGAACAGGTCGAAGTATGCACTATCATATGCCACAGTCGGTCCGGACGGTACAATTACAGCCGTTGCACCGGAGATCTACTCCGGCTCAGTCGGGATTGACATAACCGGGGCAGAACCCGGAGATTCCATAGTCGGTTCAGAAGAGCCATTCTTATCTGATGCATTCGTTGCAAAGGAGGGTTTCACAGGAATTCAGATTGCATGGCCTGTATTATCCTCCGGCGGAGAATACAGGGGCAGTGTTCTTGCAATGGCCGACCCTTCCGATTTTCTTGCAGAGGTAATAGGCCCGACTGAACATGAGAAGGACATTACAGTCACAGTAATGCAGCCTGACGGCTTTATTCTCTATGACAGGGATAAGGCACAGGTCGGCAAAAATCTCTTTACAGATGAGACATTCAGGAGGTTTAAAAACCTCCAGATGCTTGGAAAGACAATTTCTGCCAATGATGCCGGAAGCGGGGCATATACATTCTATAAATCTCCGGACAACACAGGTCAGCTTGCAAAGAAGCTGGCATACTGGAACACTCTGAAATTCTTAGGAAAGGAGTGGAGGATTATAATCTTTAAGGAAGCTATTTCGGGTTAAACAAGAAAACCAATCTGAAATTAAAAATAATGAGGCCACATAATAATCAACATAATATATCGAAATAATAATTTATAACTACATCATTTTTAACAAAAATTATAATTATCCACACACAAATAATAAATATAATATGCATTTGCCGCCAAAAGCGCCATAAATAATTATATAATAAAGAATTCAGATATTGGGGATATTTATATGCAAACATCAAAATTAAAACTATTTATAAGTTATTCACATGTGGATAACTTAAATGAACCATATATAGACAACTTTTACAATTACATTTCGCCTTTTGAAAAAAATGGACTAATTGAAATTTGGTATGATAAAAAAATATCACCAGGCGATGATTTTCAAAATATAATTGATTCAAATCTTGAAACTTCAGATATCATTTGTCAGTTTATATCAAAAGATTTTTTAATATCCAATAGTTGCATTAGTGAGAAAAATAAAGCAATCGAATTGAAAAATAAAAAGAATGTCAAAATATTACCAATAATATTATCTACGTGCTTATGGAAAGAAGATAATGAAATCTCTAAATTATTAGCATTGCCCACAGATGGAAAGCCAGTTACAGATTTTGAAGATCAAACCAAAGCTTGGGATAATGTTAGCACAAGATTAAAAGAGATAATAAATATTGAAAATTATATTAGGAATGTAAAAGTCAAAGATAATTTTAAAGATTTTTTAAATAATGCTGAAATGTTAACCAAAGCGCACCGTAATAAAGAGGAAGTATATTTAAACGATATTTATATTCATACTGAATTAGAAGAGTTTGATCGCTTAAAGGATTATTGTGACACTATTAATTCAAAGGACATATTAGATGTACTATTAAAAGAAGAAAAAATTACAATATCTGGAGAGGGACAATCAGGAAAAACAACACTTTGCAAAAAAATATATTGTGAATTAAGAAAATTAAATTATGTTCCAGTGTACATATCATTTAAGAGTTCCACATTTCTTGGAGAAAAACTTACTGGAAAAACAAGCAATATTATATTTAAACTATTAAAAAAACAATACATAAATATAGAGCTTGAAAAAATTAATCAAAACAGGATTGTACCAATAATTGATGATTTCCATTATACAAATAATAAAGAAAAACATCTAAAAGAATTTTTAAAATATCGCCTATGCACAATAGTAATTGATGACATATTTAGCTTAAATATTAATGATGTAGCGCTTACATCTTCATTTAAGAGTTATAGGATCAAAGAACTAAAACCATCTTTAAGAAATGAACTAATTAAAAAATGGAATCGTTTAACTGATAAAAATGGAAAAACAGATTATTTTGATATTGATAGAAACACAGATCTAATTAACACTACTTTAGGTAAAAATCTAGGTAAGGGAATAATGCCCGCCTATCCTTTTTTCATATTATCCACAATTATGACCTATGAGACATATATGGTTCCCCTTGATCAAGAAATAACTTCTCAAGGATATTGTTATCAAGCATTTATAACTTTTTACTTAAGAAATCGAGACGTTAAAAACGATGAAATTGACATTTATATTAATTATTTAACTGAATTTGCATCATATATATTTGAATCAAAAAAAGATTATCTAGATAAAAACGAGTTTTCAAAATTTAGGACAGAATATTCAGATAAATATAATCTGCCAATAAATGAAAAAGAATTATTAGAGAATTTAACAGACATTATTACAAAAAGCAGTTTCAATAGTTATTCATTCACATACCCATACCTATTTTATTTCTTTGTTGCTAAATCAATTTCCGAAAATCCTGAATTAGCAAAAGAAAAAAAGACAATTAGTAAAATTCTAAAAAATTTGCATGTAAATGAAAATGCGTATATTGCAATTTTTTTAACACATCATTCTAGAAATAATGAAATTTTTAAAGAAATTGAAGATATATCATCATCATTATTTAATAGGTACAAACCTGCTAAATTAACAAAAGATGAAACAAGTTTCATAGATGAACAAGCACACAATATAATTAATGCAATTCTACCACATAATAATGCCACACCCGAAAAAAACAGAACTCAAAAATTAAGTTTTGAAGATGAATTAGAACAATCTAATGAGGAATATCAAGAATTCACTAAAGAAGGAGAAGATGAAATAGCTAACGATCTTTCTAAAGACTTAAGGAGGGCAATTAAAACTGTTGAAGTTATCGGCTGTATTATAAGAAACAGGTCTGGTTCAATAGAGAAGATGAAGCTACATAACTTATTCCTAGAAGGAATGAATGTTCATTTAAGAATATTATCATCATTTTGTGAATTAATAAGGGAAGAAGATAATCAGAAATATACAATAGAGATCATATCTGAAAGATTAAATAAACTTGATGAAAATCTCCCACCACACCATAAAAAAAGTGAGGAAGAAAAAAGGAAAATAGCCAATAAAATCTTTTGGAATCTTGATTTCTTCATAATATATGGGATTATAGACAAGATAATTCAATCATTAGGTTGTGATAAAATTATAGAAATATCTAACAATGTTTGTGATGAAATTAACAATCCAGCAAGTTTTCTAATAAAGCATGGAATAACAATTAGATATAATAAAGAATTACAAATAAATGAACTTTCTAAAAAAATTGACGATAAAGATTTTTCTGAGGTCGCAAGAAAGATAACAAATTTTATGATTGTCGAATATTGTTCCTTAAATCCAATCAATTACAGAGATAGACAGAAAATAAAAACTAAATTAAAAATTCCAGATAATAAAATAAAAAGAAACATCTCAAAAATCAAAAAATATAATGGATAAAGAATTATTCAGTTATAATTTCAACAACAAGTCGAATAAGGGCGCAGGAGTGATCCTGTGCCCTTATTCGACACAATCACTGATGCAATGTATATTCCGGGTAGAACTGAACACTCAAAATCAAACCAATTAATAAGTTTGGCAACCCTTGCGCAGTCCGCTTCGCGAACACGCCCTGACCTCAGGGCCTGCGCTTGAGTGATAACCTGCTTCAAGAATACCCTCGTGGGTATTCTCAGCAGGCGATAAATCATTCTATGATGTGTCACCATATGCCTAAAAGCTTCAACCTAAGTTTGCCAGTTTACGCAACCGCTCTAATTTTGGTGAAAAAGAATTTGACAGTTTCATAATTTTGTGAAATAATCGCCCAAAATCTCCTTATTTTGAGATTAGATTTAATCCAACATTGTCATTCTGAAAATAAAACTCTCATTTTGCCCTTAAATTTATCCAAATGTCAAATTAAGTTTCGATTTTTTTGGATATTTTAGGGGTTTAAAACCTGGATTCCCGGAGACACATAACCGGGGTAGGACAAATGCGGCCAAATTCATATTTAATCAGAATTTAGCCAACATATTGCAGCCATTTTAAAAATGCACGGCCCAGTTATGCTTCGTAATTACTACCTAACGAGCGAAACAACATCCATCAATAAAATACGCACTATTTCTAATTTAAAATGTGATACGGCCATTTTAAAAATGGCTCGTTAGGAATTTTCGGGAATCCAGGTTAAAAAGCATTCATGGGCAAAGTGTCAAACTTGGGCTTCAAATCAGAATAAATTATAAAAATAAGCCTTATTTGTTGTCTTATGCAGTTTCATTTACTGCCAGTGTTACTGGGGGTGGATCAATTACGATGATTTTTTACAGTTGTCAATCATCTATAAATTTATGTGGGAAAAACTACTATATAGAGAATATTTTTATCGGCTTCATAAGCTGTTCAATGTCACAGGAAAGGGAGTCTAGTTTTGCCGGACTTAATGTTCAGTCCTGACGGAACGAGTGTCCAGTATTAGACAGAACAGGTGTTCAACTCAAGCGGAATATACAACAACACAATATTTATTTTAATTCATATACGCCGCAAATATTTCCGGTCAAAGTTCCCGCCGGAGAAATCCTCAAGGTCAAGTGTGGTGTAGAGATAACCGGCTTTCTGGAATTCTTCGGTTATTTCGTCCCGGAATTCCAGTATATTTTTCATTTCACCGCCGGAAACTTCAATCCTTGCAATATCGCCGTGATCCCTCACCCTGAAATATTCAAAACCAAGCCTTCTCAGGCAGTCCTCGGTTTTTTCAATCCTTCCAATCTTATCTTCCGTAATTTCAGTGCCGTATGGTATTCTTGTCGCAAGGCAGGGAGAGGGCGGTTTTTTGGCATTCGGAAGGCCGAATCTTTCAGACATTCTTACAATGTCCTGCTTTGTAATCCCGCATTCTACAAAGGGGTGCAGGATGCCTGCCTCACATCCTGCGGTGTAACCGGGGCGGTAGCCTTCGATCTCACTTGCATTTGTGCCGTCTGCAACATGATTAAAGCCTAAACTGCGTGCATGGTTCAGAAGAACTTCAGATAATGCCTTCTTGCAGAAGTAGCACCGTTCTCTGCTGTTTTTGCAGACATCCGGAATATTCAGGAGGTCAATGCTGACTGTTTCCAGTGGAAGTCTCAGCTCTTCCGCTATATTTATGGCAGAAAGATATTCACTTTCCGGCATAAAAGAAGTCTTCACAAGGCAGCATGACATTTTATCTCCTAAAACTTCCCTTGCAATTACTGCCAGAAGAGTGCTGTCAATCCCGCCTGAGTATGAGACCAGAAGGCTTCCGGCTTTACCTATTATTTTCTCAAGGCATTCGTCTATGCCGCTTTTTCCCAAATCCATACAATATACCCCGAATGTGAAACGAAAATCCCGGCCGCAGCCATATTCTGAAATGCCCGGAACTTTCGATAATCTAAATACCCCTTTGAGCAGATTCAATATATAGTTGTGTACCGGAAATATGCAGCAGTTGCCGGGTTCATCTTTAATAACCACAACAGCTGTTAAATTACATATATTTCCGGGATTGCGACACTTAAAGGTGATGAAGATAAATTCCGAGAGGTATAAGAGACAGATCCTCCTCTTCGGGGAGGAGGGGCAGGAGAGGCTCTCCGGTTCAAAGGCATTTATTGCAGGTGCAGGCGGGCTTGGAAGTCCGGTTGCGACATATCTCACAATTGCAGGGGTAGGTGAGATTACAATATCCGACTGTGATTCGGTTGATCTCTCAAACCTTAACAGGCAGTTTCTTCATCATGATAAGGACATAGGCAGGAGAAAGACTGAATCTGCGGCAGATAAGCTCTCCTCAATGAATCCGGATGTTGTCATCCGCGGCATTGATATGAGAATAAGTGAGGATAATGTCTCCGGGCTTGTGAAAGGCTGTGATATTATAATAGACTGTCTTGACAACTTTGAAACAAGGCAGGTCCTGAACAGGGCAGCGGTAAACCTGAATATTCCGCTGGTCCACGGAGGAATTTCGGGATGGTCCGGCCAGGCAACAACCGTTATCCCGCATAAGACAGCATGCCTCTCCTGCCTCTACCCGGCATCAGGTAAAACAGAGATATTCCCGGTTATCGGCCCGACCGCCGGTGTTATAGGGGCCATTCAGGCAGGTGAGGCGGTAAGAGTCCTTACGGGAGATAAAGGCGGACTTGAGGATGTTCTTATGCTCTGGGACGGAAGATACTGCACTGCCGAGAGGATTGAGATCAGCCGTGCTCCAAACTGTCCTGTATGCGGCAATAAGGAATTCGTTCCGGATATATAGATAAAATGGCAGTAAAATGATTCCGGCAGTAAAATCATAAAATATTCAGGGATGAGGTAAAATAATAGATAAAGGAGATTTTTGAGGATGAAAGTGGAATTTCAGGCATTTGCAAGATATAAGGATGTTTTCGGCCCGGGAGGGGAGGTAAGCCTTCCGGACGGGACCACAATAAAAGGGGCTTTACTCATTTTTGCGGAAGAGAAGAAGAGCAGGGAGACGCTCTTTGACGGCGATGAAATCCGTGATGATGTATTAATAATGCTGAACCGTCAGAGGGTGGACGCTGAATCTGCGGATGGGATAATTCCGGAAGACGGGGATAAGATAATTATCTATCCGCCGGTTTCAGGAGGATGAGATATGGGCAGAATTGAGATAACAAAGGAGGATATTGACATTGCAGCACTCTTTAAGGAGGCTGCAAACCCTCTTGCAGGCGGATTTGTAATCTTTGTCGGGACTGTCAGGGATGACGGCATTGAAGCGATAGACTTTGAGTCCTTTGATGAGGTGGCAGTTTCGGATATGAATAAAATTGCCGCTGAGGCAGAGGAGAAGTATTCTCTACTATCAATTGATATCATCCACAGAAACGGACTGTTAGCTGTCGGAGAGACGATACTCGTAATTCAGGTCTCGGCATCACACAGGCATGAGGCATTTGAAGGGTGCAGTTTCATTCTTGAGGAAATAAAGAGATTTGTGCCGATATGGAAGAAGGACATCAAAGCAGGAGGAGAAGAGGAGTGGCATCACTGAAGCTCAGACCATGCAAAAAGAAATACTGCGGCGGCACACACAGGACAAAATCCCCTGAAGAGACGCTCGATATTGTTGAACCTCTGGCACGATCCTGCGGCATTACAAGGGTTGCTGACATCACAAAACTTGACAGGCTTGGAATTCCGGTATACTCCTGTATGAGACCCGGTGCAGCCGAGGGTGCAATTTCGGTGTACAACGGAAAAGGGGCAACCCATACAGCCGCAAAGGTCTCTGCCATTATGGAGGGCATTGAGAGATATTCAGCTGAGGTGAACGGCCGTGAGCTGATTACTGAGAAGTTCTCAGCACTGGGCGAAGATTCGGCTGTGAACCCGGCAGATCTTATCCTTCCCCGTGGAATTGACCCGGATTCACCAATCCCGTGGACAACCGGATATGACATAATAAGTAATGAGGAGATTTTAGTCCCGGCACATGCGGTATTTCATCCTGTGCCTCACGGAAGTGTGAGGTTTTTCCGGACAGGAACCAATGGTATCGCATCCGGAAATGCGACTGAAGAGGCGGTTTTTCATGCCCTCTGCGAGATTGTTGAGAGGGATGCCTGGTCGGTTGTTGAGGCATCAGGAAATGCAGGGCCGGTCATTGAGAATTTCAGACATGAGATTCTTGACGGTATGATCTCGGCATTTGCAGAGAACGATGTTGATGTAATATTAAGGGACATCACAAGTGACCTGGGAATTCCGACCGTTGCTGCGGTTGCGGATGATGTTAAGCTTAAAGACCCGGCACTTCTCTGCATAGGCATGGGAACGCACCTCTCACCTGCGGTCGCTGCAATGAGGGCGGTCACCGAGGTTGCACAGAGCCGTGCAACCCAGATTCACGGTGCAAGGGAGAATGCAACCGAAGCTTCATTCAGGGTAAATCTTGGGTATGAGAGGACAAAGAGGCTTAATAAGAAGTGGTTTGATCTCTCAGAGTTCTCTGATTTTTCGTCCGCACACACCTTTGAGTCTGATGACTTCCTGACAGACATAAACTATCTCTCTGAAAAGCTGCATAGTGCCGGGTTTGAGAGGATAATTGTCTCAGATCTCACAATGGATGAGATCGGAGTTTGTGTTGTGAGAGTTGTAGTGCCCGGACTTGAGGTATTTGCGATGGACAATGAGAGGTATGGAAAGAGGTGCAATGAAGCCAGACGCAGTCGTGTTTCTCGGGCCAAGTCTGCCGGAAACTGAGGCAGAAAAGATTCTGCCCACCCCTCCTGCGGAGTACCGCCCTCCTGTTAAACGCGGTGATCTTGAAGCAGTAATGGCAGAAAAGCCAAAGATAGTCTGCATAATAGACGGCCTCTTCTTTCAGGACTGTTCGGTAGGCCATCGTGAGGTTTTAAAGCTGTTAAATTCCGGAATTAAAGTTTACGGTGCGTCCTCGATGGGTGCCCTTCGTGCGTGTGAACTTGAGGATTTCGGGATGACAGGCATCGGCAGGGTATTTGAGATGTACAGGGATGGTGTTGTTGAGTCTGATGATGAGGTTGCACTTGCCTGTGATCCGTTTACCGGGGAAGCAGTCTCCGATGCTCTGATTGATATAAGAATAAACCTTGAGAGGGCTGTTTACGAAGGAATCATAACTCCGGATGAGAGCGATATAATCCTGAAAACTGCCTCTGAGATCTATTATCCGGAAAGAACATACAAAAAAATAATTAAGGCTGCATCGGAAAGCATCGGAGAAGCATCAGCCGGAAAATTCCTTGAGTTCATCGGGAAAGTTCCCTATTCACAGAAGAAGGAGGATGCAAAGGCACTGCTCTCTCTTGTTGCCGGAAAGATGCAGGAATAAAAAAAAGATATTCACCGGAAGTATCAGGCCGGTCGCTTTTTTGTCCTAAAACTGATCCACATCCAGATATCCGGATTTAACCGCACCATGCCAGATTTCCAGAAATTCCGGCGTGAAAACTTCCAGTTCTTTTATGATATTGCAGGCAAAACCGACAAAACCCAAGGGATTTGCCGTGATGATGCCTCCGTCGCTTACACTCGGCACGGCCTCGTACAGGTGCTCTCCACGGTAATCCGGGGCATGCTCTTTCAGCCACTCCTGCCCGCAGCTTGTGTGCCTGACAGTATCGAGAAATCCATGTTTTGCAAGAAACAGTGTTCCGCCGCATATCCCCGCCACCGGGATATTATTATTGATACAGTTCCGGATGAGCGGGACCAGCTGAGCAGGGTCGTCACGTTCGTACTGCGATGAACCGGGAAGAATGACCATCGCCGCTTCGGTGAGATCTACGGTATCCACATCACAATCGGGAAGGATGGTAACTCCGCCGGAAGTTTTAACCGGATCTCCGGTAAGCCCGAATGTAATGATATTATAACTTCTTATCTTTGGGAGGTCAGTATTGAGGCTGGAGATCATTGCTATAGCAAGTGAAGGTTCCCAGTCAGCGAGGCCCGGGCATACATAGAGATATACATTTCTGTCCATTTCATCACCAATTTTCTGAGAATAATATGTGACTGTTCTCTTTAAAAATGAATGGAGACGGGCGGAACCAACACAGGGACAGTTCAGAACATAATGACTGAAATCATGCCGGATAAATTCTGCTTCACGACTGGCTATACTGTTATTTCACTGAATTCAGCAATTCACATCATCCGGAATTTCACTTTAACCAGGTAGGTAATCTCCGGTGGGTTCTTAACAGGAGTATCAGGTTCTTCTACTTTCACAGATTTCCAATTAGAACATGATAAATCATAAATATCATGCCACAGCACAATATTACAATAAAACACTATAATGCAATATTATCATATTATCAGTTGATATTTGGAGAGAGAGACAAAAGATGAGTAAAAGATTATTTGCAGCTCTAACCGGAGATTTAACTGACTATTCAAAACTGGAAGAAGAAGACAGAATCAACTATGTGAATTGCCTGCGGGAAATACTAAGCATTTTGAAAGAGAGAGGGCTTATTTATCAAATCTTCCGGGGAGATAGTTTTCAGGCGGTTCTGCCTTCACCAGGAGATGCCCTTAGTACTGCATTGATCATCAGAGCCTATATCATTTCCCGCAAATTTGATTCCAAAAGTAAGATCAGACCTGATGTAAGAATCGCCATTGGTGTAGGGGGCATAGATCACTATAATGAAGAAAATATTAGCAGTTCCGATGGCGAAGCATTCAGAAATTCCGGGCCGGAACTTGACAGGATGGATAAAAAAAGACAAAAAACGGTTATCAAAACGAATTTTCCGGAAGTAAACAGAGAACTAAAGACTGAATGTGCCCTTTTGGACGCAGTAATCTCAAAATGGACATCAAATCAGGCTGAGGTTGTTTATTATACACTCTCCGGAAAAAACCAGACTGAAACAGCTAAAATCCTCAATATCAGCCAGAGCAATGTATCATCAAAATTAAATTCAGCAAATTTTGATTCATTTAAAGTGATGATTGAAAGGTATAGAGAATTAATTGACGGAGCTGAACAATGATCATTGCAGTTCAGGCAGTGTTTCTCAGAATGTTTATAGCACACCTGCTTGGTGACTTTTACCTTCAGAAAGATGAATGGGTCGAAGATAAAAGAGAGAATATCTGGAGATCAAAAAAGTTATACATTCACTCATTTCTTGTTGCGGCACTAACATATCCATTTTCATTGGCAGTGTTATCTCCGGGATCATTGAGCGGGCTGATGAATATTTTAAGCCCTGCACCCGGAATATTACCTTAATCTGAAGACGCTGACAGATAAACTATCTAAACAGAACCTGCATCGGAAGTATAACCAAACCTTCAATATGGCCTGTGTTTTCACTTCAGCCAGGTAATTTCCGGCGGGTTTTTCACAGGGGTTTCAGGCTCTTCTGCCCTGTAGCCGAATATTATCGGGGCGACTATGTGGCAGCCGTCCGGAATTTTAAGTTCTGCCATCAGTTCCGGACTGTTCTCTGCGGTTTTTGCAGAACCGATCCAGCATGTCCCTATCCCAAGCGATGCTCCGGCAAGCATGATATTCTCAGCACATAAGGAACAGTCGATATCAGAATATAATAGATCATTCCGGCCGAGAATAAGTAGAAGATGCGGTGCATTGTAAAATATAGAAAATCCCTCCTCCCCGACCATCTCAAGGTACTTTTTCGTCATCCCGCCTGTCTTTGCCTTTTTCAGGCTTTCGATGACAATCGGCTTTGCATAGTCCGAAACTTTGTTCATAAGTGTCCTGTCCTTAATTACAACAAAACTCCACGGCTGAAGTGCAAGGGCAGACGGTGCATGTATGCCGGCATTGATAATCGTTTCAATAACTTCGTCAGGAACCTCCCTGTCCTGATAATTCCTGATGCTTCTCCGGTTCATTATTGCTTTGATTACTTCGTTTTCCCCAGACATAGTAAACTCATATACTACGCCTCTGTTATTTGATAATTTCCTCAGATCTCTCACAGATCCCAAACTCTGGTTATGCCGTTTAAATTTTCCGAATCAAATACCTACAAATACAATGCTCTCCGAAAATTGTGCATAATGTATCTCTTCTTCGATGTCGAAACCAACGGATTTCCAAGACGCAGCCATGATCCGTCAAACAATGAAATAATCCAGCCGAGGGTTGTTCAGATTGCCTTTGCCAGATATTCAGAAGAAGGGGAAGAGATGAGTTCATATGATGCAATTGTGCACCCGCTGACCTTTAGTATACCCATGCAGACCGTAAAAGTTCATGGGATTACAAGACAAAAAGCACTAAAAGTTGGAATTCCGGGAAAAGAGGTATTTAGTGTATTCAGTGCCGAAGCCCAAAAATCAAGATGTCTGGTTGCCCATAACATTAGTTTTGATTATCCGGTTGTATGTGCAGAATTAGCCAGATATGGCATCGAAAACGGGATAGAGGATAAAGAGTCAGTATGCACAATGAGACCAAAACCGGTTAAGGATTATTGTGCACTGCCAAGAAAGAACGGCGGATATAAAACACCGAAACTTAGTGAACTGCATGAAATATTATTCGGAGAATCGTTTGTTGGCGCACATGACGCAGCTGCCGATGTCAGGGCATGTGCACGCTGCTTCTTTGAGTTAAAAAACAGAGGCGTTTTGTAAAGAAGTCAATCCATCTGTTTTGATTTATTCATTCGTCAAAAACAGGAGGATAGTAATTTTCTTTAGCAATTGCTTATGATCTCCGGCATTTTGTCTCCCATGAGAAAACCATCCCTCAATGCTCTGAATCCATATCTCCCGGCACTTCGGAGTCCACATCATCATCACTATTACGGATAAGCCGGGACATGAATATTGCAAGAATAAAAATCACGCCGATAAGCAGGTATACGATTATATTGTCAAGCATCTCATAACCTCCATACGGCTGGAATATACCTTCATAAACGTTGAGACAAAGAGCGAAGATCAAAAAAACGGGCACGACAAAACAAATGCAGTAATCCCACCACCTGCCCAGATGAAGATCTGAGTACCTGTTGATAAAGGTCCTCATTTTTGGGGCACCATAAAGATATCCTATGAATACCACCTCTAAAAGCCCGATAAACGGCAGGATGTAAGCCATCAGATAGTGGTCTACAAGGTCAATCATATACAGACCCCCATTCGTCATATAAATGATGCCTACTATAAACGCGGCTATACAGATCACACCTGTTACCACCCATTCCGGCTTTTTTACGTAATCCAGAATTCCGGCATTCAGACTCTCAACTATGGAAAAAGACGAGCTTATACCAAGATTTACAAGCATCAGGAAGAAAAGAACGCCAAATAGTTCAGGCATTATAGGAAGGGCATTTATAACGGACGGGTAAGTGATGAAGGCCAGTTCAATTCCTCCTTTCACGACCTCAGTTACCTCAACACCACTGGTATGTGCAAGATATCCAAGAGTTGAAAATACCGCAAGCCCGGCAAAGATCGAGGTGAAACTATTAGCCAGGGCGATGATGATCCCGTTCTTGACGAGATCCTGCTTTTCACCGATAAGACGTGAATATGCGATGATTACCCCAGTTGCAAGTGAGAGTGAATAAAAGATCTGCCCGTATGCCGCAACCCAGACATCCGGATTCAGAAGTGCCCGGAAATCGGGTGTAAGGTAAAAAGCAAGCCCGTCCATCGCTCCCGGAAGCGTGATGCCGCGGACCACGAAAACAATGATAAGAATCCAGGGCAGAACCACAGTGATCCAGAGCATCTTCTCTAACGATATGACACCCTTGAATACAGATGCGTAAATCCAGAGCCATGCAACGATCGCTCCACCTATAACAACAATGTCGATACTGCCGATTCCATCAAAAGCATCCGAAATGTTTAGAAACGAATCATAAAAGAAAGCCGGTGGATCGGAGCCCCATGAAAGATTGATAGAGAAAACAGTATAATCAACGCACCAGGCGACGATCACTCCGTAATATGTAACAATTAAAAATGCGACCAGAACCATCATCCATCCAAACAGGTTATACTTCCTCCCAAGTAGCCTGCTGAAGGCACGTGGAGCACCGGATCGAGTCCTGTAGCCGATTCCCATCTCAAGAATAAGAAGAGGAATTCCTATGGTAAGAAGTGCAATCAGGTACGGAATGAGAAAAGCCCCTCCACCATTCGTGTAAACGACATAAGGAAATCTCCACAGATTTCCCAATCCGATGGCACTGCCTACCACCGCCAGGATAAATGTCGTTCGTGAACTCCAGATTTGCCGTTCTGCCATTATTATTACAATTGTATAAACATGATAAATAGATGATGATTCCTTTCGCATAACTGAAAAAACAGGAAGATATTATCTGTTCCGATTAGAAAATGAATATCATGGAAATTAACCGGAAAAAATCGGAACCAGCTGAAATTATTATGGTCAAAGGCAGGATAGATGCACAAAACTCAAGTATTCTCGATGAATATCTGAAAGAGGCTATAGAATCAGGTTCTGAGAAGATTATAATCAATATGAATGAAGTGGATTATATCAGCAGCTCGGGGCTTAGAGTAATGCTTTTGGCATCGAAAAAAGTAAAGCTATCAGGAGGAGACATAAAATTATCCGGATTAAAACCTTTTGTCATGGATGTATTCGTTGTATCCGGATTTAACAATATTTTTGATTTTTACGACTCGGATAATGAAGCACTTTCAGATTTTATAAAATAAATTTTTTTACCATCTGAGCGTGGAACCGGACTTTTTCATAGACCTTTTTTAACTGACAGGCGACAGATCTCTTCAATCTGACTAAATCCGGTTATCTCTGTAATTTCAAATTGAAAATCCGTTTTTAATCGCCGGACCACAATATTATAATTAAAAATAGCACAAACTAAAAATTAGATAATATGACCATGACAGAGAAACAAAAACCTGCAGTCGTAATCATTGATGCTTTTTCCACGGGAAAATTCTTTCCGGTGAAACTTTTCAATCGCGGTTACGACATCATCCATGTGGTAAGCACCCCTGATATGTCACCTGTATTCCGCTCGGAGATGGAAGAGACAAAGAACAAACTGGGAGATGTCTTTTCAGAGTGGCTGGTCAGCGATAACAACCCGGAAGAGATTGCAGAGAAGCTGAAAGGCTGTAATATTATTGCAGTTATCCCCGCAGCGGATTCCGGAGTAGAATTTGCCGAAGCACTTGCCGAATTGCTGAATCTGCCCGGAAACGGCAAGAATAAACGTGCTGCAAGAAAGGATAAATTTCTGATGCAAAAGGCCCTGACCGAGGCAGGTGTGCCCACTATGGCATATCATGAAGCCGAATCTGAAGACGACCTCCTGAAATGGGCAGAAAAACTTGGCAAATGGCCTATCGTCATAAAACCGAACAAAGGTGCAGCAACAGTAGGGGTTCATATATGCAGGAATGAAGAGGAATTGAAAACGGCATGGAAGGATCTGGCAGGAACCAGCGATCTGTTTGGGAACAAAAACAACACTGTACTTGCGGAGGAGTATCTTAAAGGCACGGAATATATCGTCAATACCGTAAGCTACAACGGAAGACATCTCCTGACCGATTTCTGGGTATATAAAAAGATCTACCTCCCCGGAATCTCGCAGATATATGACTATGCAAGGCTCCTGCCGTACCCTGAACCCGGAGATCCCCTTTATGAGATAATATCATATACTCTCAGCACTCTCGAAGCCCTTGAAATAACACGCGGACCCGCACACACGGAGATAATGATGACCGAATCAGGCCCCAGACTGATAGAAACAAATTTAAGGGTAATGGGAGGTTCACTGCCGCCCGATTTGATGGATGAGTGCATCGGACAGAACCAGGTGGACCTTGCAATTGATTCTTACGTGAATCCTGAAAAATTCATGGAGGAGATTGAAAATAAATATACAATTAAAAATCACCTGATGATGAAAGTCTTAAGATCAGGCAGGAGCGGGCAGCTTAAGGAGATACCGCTTCTTGATCTGCTGTGCGAACTTCCCAGTATGCACAGCGGAAATCTGGTCCATCTGATAGAGTCGGGGAATCTTGAAGATACCATTGATCTTCAGACGGCTCCGGGGCTTATATTCCTCAGGCACCCGGTAGAAGATGTTCTGCTTGCGGATTACAGGACAATATCTGATCTTGAAGATCTTGCACAGGACCGGCTTTATGAACTCGATGAAAAGGCGGATGAAAATTCCGGCATAGACAGTGTATTCAGAGAGAGCCTTAAATCCGGCATCGTGAGAGAGCAGGGAGAGTGCATATCGGATGCAGAATTGATATTCACTCATTTAAATCTCAAAGACGGCGAGGAAATTCTCTATTGCCCCTGCAATGACTGGGAAATGATCAGGGTTCTCGCGGGAAAGGGGCTGAAGATTACCGGAATAGACAATAATGCGGAAAGCGTCAGAACAGCCAGGGAGAAGTTTAAGGCCGACAATATTCCCGGAGAGTTCCTGAACCTGGACCTGAATGAAATGGCCTTCGAAAGTCGCTTCGACATTATATTGACAGGGCCGGGCCCGTTCAATGAAAAACGCGATCCGCTCACACTTCGCAGGTACATAACCTTCCTGAGACCGGGAGGAAAACTGGTTGTTGAAGCTCCGGTATCTCAGGGAGAGGGCAGCAGTCTTCCCGGTGAGCAGTCCGCCGGTGCCTACTCTTCAGTGTACAGGATTATGATGATTGCAGGCGGACTTGGGGACATATCTATAATCGATGAAAAAGGTGGGGATATTTCTGAAGACTCTGAGAGAATGTTCATATCAGGCATTAAACCGTAACGGCCAGAAAAGGATTTATTATAATGAGATCTCCAGAATTCAGGTATTGATCTCTTCTTTCACAAATTCATTTTTACCTTCATTTTTATCTTTTTTCTCTCCTGCCAGAATGTAGTTTGCTATTATCAGCAGGATCGAGACAATCATTCCGTATACAAAAAGTACACCGAATCCACCAGGATTAATCTCCTGTGTGAGCTCAGATATTTTTTGTGTATCACCCACAAATATGCTGAACAGAAGGCCGAATACCGCAATCCCCGTGACAGAGCCAAGACCGCTTATCGTCATTATCATACTCCATACAACTCCCTGTGATTCAGGCGGAGTTTTTGCAGTGACGATGTGGTTGTTAGCAGTTGTAAGCAGTCCAATTGCCGAACCACCGAGAAACAGAGCGACTGCAATCATAAAAAGGCCGGGAGAAAACATACTTATCAATGCACCTGCAAATGATAGCAAAAGGATCACAGAGGCTATGATACTGATCTGCTCCGAACTTCTTTTGCTGGAAATTTTCCCGTATAAAAACCCGAATACGCCCATGCCGGCTGCAAAGATCAAAATTAAAAGTCCCGAGGTCCATGCAGAAAGATCCTTTCCTGTTTCAAGGTAAAACGGATAGAGATATACCGAACCTGCATCCATCTGGGCGTTTCCGAGGCACACCAGGATTGCAAGTGCAAACCCGGATGAGCCAAGAAGGTGCAGGGGAAGAAGAGGACAGTTTGATCTTTTCTCCCTCCGGATAAATATTACCCAGCATGCTGCTGCAATGGCAAGTATCAGCACCATGAGGAGCGGATTTCTGATGAGATGATCGGCATATGACAGAAGGACAACCGATAATATCATGCCGGCAAAAAAAAGGGCCGAAGCAGGAAGATCGATTGGCAGTCCTTCTTCTTTTTGTTTTTTTATTTCCGGAATTATGAATGAGGCAATGAGCAGTATAATTACGGCCAAAGGAACGCTGATTAAAAAAACCCAGTTCCATGAGAGAAAACTGCTGATAAATCCCCCCAGTGGCGGACCGACTACATAACCGACAGCTATTGCGCATGTCATCAGTCCAAGATTCTTCCCGGCTGATTCCTGAGGTAAAAATCTGTTGACAATAATTCCGCCGACAGAAACAAGCATTGCTGCACCGATTCCCTGACAGAACCTGACTGCGACTAACAGCTCCAGATTCGGCATAAAAGCGGACATAAATGAAAAGAACCCGAAGATTCCAAGTCCGGTTATAAATATCCGCTTTGGAGAGCTTACATCCGCCAGCCGCCCGAATATGATAAGAGTCCCTGTAAGGCTCAGCAGGTATGCGAGGACCACCCATGAGGCATCGTCTGCAAAAACATGATAAGATTCGGCAATCGTAGGGAGGGCAACGCACACGATTGTGCTGTTAAGCGATATCATAAGCATCGAGAAGCAGACCGTAGCGAGCATTATTTTCTGTCTGAAATCCCCTGAAGGATTCTTATTGTTATTACCAGGCAAAATTCCCATCAATATAAAGAGTAATTTCTATGTAATGTTAAACCTTATGAAATCGTCTGGTATTAATTCTGACAAAACCCCGGCTTGAGCCTTTCGATCGCGGACCTGCGCAATGCCAGGACAGGCTCCTGAAATTTTCCGGGAGAAACAGACATTAATATTAATAATAACAGACAATACAGTTACGTTTTACATCTTCCACATAACAATGTAGAAAGAATAAATATAACAAAGCGAGGGAGAAATGGCAAAAAAAATTGAACTGGGTTTGTCTTTAAAAGGTGCTGATGCCCGAAGATTTCATGAGTATATGGAACATCCGGATGATACCAAAGAAGGCAGAGAACTTCTTAAAGAAGCATTGCGGTTGTCAAAACGTTCACGCACTTCTTCAGAAGTATGAAAATTCCTTTTAATCAGTTCTCTTTTTCAATAATAGATCCAAATACAGATATATCAGGATTTGAATGTGACAACCCGGATCTGAATGACTTTTTGTATACAGATGCAATCCATTATCAGGAAGAAAGACTGGCTGTAACCCGGTTAATCCACTTGCAAAATAATGTTGTCGGATATTTCACTCTTGTAAGTGACAGTATTGAAGTTGCAGCAATTCATTCTGATGATGGAAATTTTGAGTATCCTTATCGCAGATATCCAGCATTAAAAATTGCAAGACTTGCAACTGACAGCCACTATCAAAAGCAGGGCATTGGCCGTGCAATGCTTTTAAAGACTATGCAGATTGCAATTGTATTGTCAGGATATATAGGTGTAAGAATCCTCACTGTAGATTCAAAGCATGATTCCGTTGAATTTTATGAAAAATTTGGTTTTAAAAGAGCAACGAGAAAGAATCATGAAACTATCTCTCTATATAGGGATTTTCACAGGACATTATGTGACATCCAGGATAAAAGGGAAGAAAGTGATATAACGAAATATTAACCACCATGAGAGACTGTTGCACGGTTACTTTTCTGTAGACAATAAGATAATTTCGCACGACAATTGTTTATTGTTTGCCAATACTTTGCCCAAATGTGCTAATCATTTATTCATTTGTCTATTAATTTTTATTCACGCAACAGCCTCATGAGGTCTTAGTTAATTTCCAGATTCCGCATTCTCCACCCATATTCTGAAATCTATTCAGGATGAGGCAGGATTACTTCCTCATCCCATAAAAACTGAATTAATATAGAACAATAATAAATCGGGCCTCAAATGAAAAATATGAATTATTTAAAGGAAACAGGAACCGGAGATGAGACAACATTTGTATCAGAGATGAAAACGGCCAGGTACACAATGGATGGGACTGATTTTAATGCAAAACGGAGTTGAAAGAACTGATAATTCCTGTTTTTCCGGGCTGTTGGTGTGCGAATATCCAACATGGGTGGTTTGAATGAGCAGTGAATTAATTTATATTGGTCTGGGTCTTATCATCGGTCTTGGCATCTCAATGCAGTGGCTGGCAAAGATATTCAGAATTCCGGGAATCCTTCTTCTTCTGCCGGCCGGTATGATTGCCGGCCCGGTACTGGGGCTTGTTAAACCACAGGAAATCTTTGGAGATGCCTTATTTCCACTGGTGACAATTGGTGTTGGAATTTTACTGTTAAAGGGGGGACTGGAACTTCGTCTGAATAACCTGCAGTCCGGTGTGAGCCGTTCTGTCTGGCGGCTGGTAACTTCCGGGGCGGTTTTGACACTGGCCATCGGTACTGCGGCCGCACTCTTACTCCTTAATGTCCCTTTCCCACTGGCATTTCTCCTCTCTGCCCTGCTGGTGGTGTCCGGTCCCACCGTGGTTGGGCCAATCCTCAGCTTTGCCCGCCCAAAGGAGCCGGTAGGCACGGTTCTGCAATGGGAAGGCATTATTATTGACCCGATTGGTGCTGCTCTTGCGGTGGCCGCGATCAGCTTTATTACTGCTGAGAATCCAAACCCGTTCCTGGATATATTTCTGACCATGGCAGTGGGCGTGATTCTTGGTATTGCGGCAGCTCTTTCCTACACGTACGCGGATCGTACACGCAATATACCCAAAGGACTCAGCGGCCTCATTGCTTTGATGCTGGGGATAGTGGTTATCACCGTAGGGGAACTGATATTTTCAGAGGCAGGTCTCTTCGCCGCGTTAACCATGGGTTTTGTCATAGCAAACCAGCGCCTGACACCATTTGGCAGCATACGGGTCCTGACTGAAACACTTGAACCGCTTATCATCGGCATTCTGTTCATCATGCTGGCTGCAATGGTTGATCTCTCTGCCATGGGAGAGTATCTGTTACCCGCCCTGGCTCTGGTGGCGGTATATGTACTCATTGCCCGGCCGCTGGTAGCCTTCCTGGCCACCCATGGTCTGGGTTACAGCCGTGCACAGCGGATATTTATCGGGGCTCTGCACCCGCGTGGTATTGTGGCTGCGGCTACTGCTTCATTATTCGCCCTTAATTTAACCGAAGTCGGGGTTGATTTTCCCGGGATGGTTCCCATTGTTTTCATTGTGATACTGTCCACAGTAGTTATCTACGGACTGGGAACTCCTGTCCTCTCCCGTGTCCTGAATATTTCAGACCCGGAACCCACCGGAATTGCAATCTATGGGGAACAGCGCTGGGCTCTCGATCTGGCATCAGCCCTGCATTCAGCAGGAGCAACGGTTATGCTGCTGGCACCGGGCAGTAAGAGACTTCAGAGTGTTGCGGACTCCGGAAAGATACCGTTTGAATCCTATACCGGTTCTTTGGTTGATCTGGGGGATGAAGAAATTCTGAACGATGCACATTTTTTTAAGATGAAAATTGCGTGGCTCCTGATAGCTTCTTCAAATAAAGACAGCATCGGATCAGCGGAGGATGCGTTTATTGACTCTGTCGGACCGGAAAATATGATCATATTCGGAACGGAACGGGATATGCAGGACAGAAGGGTTTTTGAAGGGAAAATTGACATACTGACGAAAACTCCGTACGGCCTTTTTGGTCGTATGGAGGATGAACTGCTGGAGATGCTTGAGAACGGATATAGTTTCAGGGCCATCGACAGCAGAGAACAGCCAAAAGATGGCGGAACACCTGAAGGGACAAAACCCTTCATGAGAGTGAACAGTGACGGAACCCTTGCCGTACCCGGAAGTGATTCACGTCTTGGAGACGGAGAATTCCTTATTATCATCGCACAAAAAATAGAATCTGCATAAAAGAGAGTTTTTGATTCCAAAAAAATCAATCTGAGCCGGAAACGGGTCTTTGTGTACCGGAGAAACGGGAGATGTACTGTCCCGTCTAACACAAAGATCACCAATGATAATATCCAAAAAAACTCTTCTGATATTCAGCTAACTTCATATCCGTAAAACATACATATTAACAGTAAGACAGGGACGGGAATACCTGTCAGAATATTCTGGTAAAAATATTTACAGGTGAAATGGTTTCATGAAAAAATATTCAATCATCTCAGTTCTTCTGATTCTGGCAATTATAACTGCTTTTGCAGGGTGCACCGGAGAGGAGAGCGATACACAGACAAACGGAATCAACACTGCAAATGACACAAAAACAGAAAACGCTATGGAATCCGTTGCAGAAGAACTCACAAAGTCCATAAATGCAGGACTGGAAGAGATAAACAGCGGCCTTTCCGGAAACAGTGCCGCCCTCTCAGAAGCAGGACTCACAGGAGATTCGGCTGAAAAAATCCTCTCAGAAAACCTTCTCAGTTATCCGTGGGCGGTTTCATCACTGATAATATCAAAAGAGGGTGTAGTCCTGACAGCGATGCCGAAAAACTACGCAGACGTTGCAGGTGAGGATTTAAGCTGGCAGTCGCAGGTTCAGACCGCAAACAGAGAGCAGATACCGATTGTAAGTGATGTATTTACAATGGCAGAAGGGTTCACCGGAATATCACAGAGTTCTCCGGTATTCTCAGAATCAGGCGAATACCTCGGATACACCGATATAACCTACAAACCGGACACATTCCTTGCAAGACAGATAATTCCGGTCATTAAAAATACGCCATATGATATCTGGGTTGCACAGACAGACGGAACCCTGATCTATGATACCAAAGAAGAGGAGATCGGCAACAACCTTATGACCGATACGATGTACAGCAATCCGGATCTCCAGACAGTACTAAAACGGATTCTTAAGGAGCCGTCCGGAACAGCGGAATATACATTCTCGGACAAAAACTGGAACAAAAATGTCACAAAGACAGCCTCCTGGAAGACAGCCGGAATTAACGGTGCTGAATGGAGGGTTGTAGTCACTTATTCAGGAAATGAAAACGAAGGCGAAGCAGCAGCTGAGCCGGTGAATATTCCGGAAACGACTGACTCACGATATGAAAATCTTAAAGCTTTTGTGGATGATGCCGCTGCATACGCAAAGGAACACGGAAAAGAAGCTGCATTAAATGAATTCAATAACGTAAACGGATCTTTCATCAGCAAAGAACTGTACATATTTGCATATGAGACAGACGGAACGGTAATTGCACTCCCTTACCAAAAGGAGCTTTTGGGAACAGACCGTGCCGAAATAACTGATGCAAACGGCGTTGAATTTATCAGAGCAGCAATTGATACAGCAGAAAAAGGCGGCGGTTCACTCTACTACATATACCCCAATCCTGAAGATAACTATAAAGAAGAGTTCAAACTCTCATATGTAATGCCGGTTGATGACGAATGGTTTGTCGGGGCAGGGATTTACCTCCCGGAAATTCCCGCAGTATTCAATGAGAAAGAGATAGACGAACTTGTTAAAAGAGTGAAGAGTGCACGGGATTATGCGCAGGCAAACGATAAAGAAGAGGCAATTGCCGATTTCAATGACCTTAACGGGACCTTCGCAGACGGTGCAAATTACATCTTTGCCTACGAATATGATGGAGCCACGCTGGCACTTCCGTTCCAGCCGGAACTTATCGGCACAAACCGGCTCGAGTTCTCCGACACCTACGGAGTAGAAATTATCAGATGGGAGATATCCGCTGCAAAGCGTGGCGGAGGCTTTGTTTATGCTGAATATTTCAACCCTGAAACAGGAGATTCCGGATTAAAACTCTGCTATGTCACACCGGTTAACGATGAATGGCTTGTCGGTTCAGGCATCTATACCAAAAGCATATAGACGCATAAACAAAACTCAATTTTTTTCTGAGAATCAATTATCTGATCTAATATAATAGCTCATCAGTGCCAGTCAGGAATACAATTGTATTTTCTGCTGTGCCGGTGCAATTTCACGTAGATCTATTAAATCAGGACCACGCTGCATTCGCACAGACATATATCTGAAAATATGGATTAAACCGGAAGAATCCTTCTCCCGAATACCTCATTAATCACAGCACCGATTCCCAGGTAAAATGCAAGAAAACCTGTTATCACTCCAAGAAAGCCTGCAAACAGGTGGAAAAATACATTTCCGGTCAGGTCTGAGAGCACAGGCAGGATAAACACGATCAGAAGAGAGGCAAATGTCAGCCGGAGAATCATGAACACTCAGAAGAATTGTGGTCATAACAAATGCACATAATACCATTACCCTGAAACGCTTCCACAGCCGGTTGACGACCAGAAAGATTACCGGATTACCGGCCTTCACAGTCCAACAGAATTAAAAAACCTATTTTACCCGCAGGTCACCGGAGTATACCGGATCATTCACAGTATATTTTACTGATGCTAATGTTCATAATAATTACTCACACATAGGTATTAATTGCAGAAAGTAAAAAGAACAGATTACTTAAGCAGTATCCAGAGAGGAGGAGAAATAAAAATGAAACCGGCAATTATATTCTATTCATACACCGGAATCACCCGCGGAGTGGCAGAAAAAATTCAGCAGGCATGTGGAGGTGATCTAATTGAAGTTAAGACAAAAAAGCCATATTCAAAGATAACCGCTTACTCACTCGGATGCCTTCGGGCAGCAAAAGGTGAATGTGATGAGATCAAACCGGCATCAATTGATGTCTCCGCATCGGATGTAATTGTGATCGGCACTCCTGTATGGGCATTCAGGGCAGCACCTGCTGTAAATGCAGCAGTACAGGCTCTTTCAGGGTGCGAAGGAAAAAAAGCAGTAATCTTTGCCACCTGCGGAGGAAAGCCCGGAGATACACTGCCAAAACTTGCAGAGGCACTTGAAGAGAAGGGAGTGAAAGTTGCAGGCGGGTTTATATTCGACAGAAAAGACGTGAAGGATGAAAACAAAATCTGTGCACTAAACGATGCTGTGAAATCAGCATAAAACTATTTTTCCCGGAATTATCATAATTCCGGCCGGAAACAACAACCACACAAAGAATATTCATCACAAAATATAGCTTAAAATATTTTATAAAACAAACCTGTAAACCCAAATGGCAGATCTTAACATCGCAGCGGCAATCTTCTTTACAGGCATAATTCTGACATATGCCACGTACAGGATTTTTAAGGTACTTGAAAGGAAAGCCGAAAAAACAGAGTCAAAACTTGACGATATACTGATTCTGTCACTAAAAAAACCGGTGATTATTGGCATATTAGTATCAACAGTCTTTATCACCCTTCAGTATATCCCCTTTCCCGCAGATTATGCATGGATACTGAGCAGCAGATACTTCAATACACTGATCATCATCTTCGCAACTTGGATCGCGGCCACATTTGCTGAGAGTTTTATATGCCTTTACGGAAGATGGGTATCTGATCAGACTGAGAGCGACCTGGATGATAAAATAATTGATGTACTGGAGGTTTCAGCAAGGTACATCATCTGGTTCATAGGATTCCTCCTGATTCTAAGCTATCTTGAGATTAATATAACTCCACTTCTTGCAGCCGGAGGAATATTCGGAATAGCAATAGCACTCGCAGCACAGGACCTAATCTCAAACTTCTTCGGAGGAGCCTTAATAGTGGTTGACAAACCTTTCAAAATAGGCGACAGAATAAAAATCGAGGGCAAACTTGGGGATGTAATTTCTGTAGGCCCGCGTTCAACACGTCTTAAGACACTTGACCATCAGATGCTCACCATACCAAATTCAAAGATCTCCAATACCATCATCACAAATTACGCGATGCCGGATGTGAAGCTTAAAGTCAGGATTCCGGTATCCGTAGCATACGGAAGTAATGTCAGAAGAGTAAAGGAGATACTCTATGAAATTGCCGGTGATGCCATAAAAAACACAGATTATGTCTTAAGCGACCCCGCACCATCCGTTTATTTCCTGGAATTCGGGGCATCAAGTCTTGACTTCATGATGCTCGTCTGGGCGAAGAAGTTCAATATGTCATGGGACATAAAGGATCACGTAAACTTCGAGATAGAAAGCAGATTTGCCGAAGAAGGAATAGAGATCCCGTTCCCACAGATGGATGTTCATTTAAAAGATGGTGAGTAACCACAGCCACAATGCGTATAAAAACTGAAAATATCCCGAAAATTCAGGGAAACAGACAGCAAACAAAGAATTACATTTTTTAAAATCAGAGGAACCGCTGAAGGGAGATTAACACACAAACCGGCCGGCCTCTCCTCTTTTTGTCCTGCACAGATAATATTCTTTATCCCCCTTCAGAAAAATATCAGAATACTGATTTCCTATGCATAAAGACAGCAATAAATTTCTTAGATACAGTTTTTCATTTATCATTATCCTGACCGTTATACTTCTCATGGCAGCAGGATGCCTCCAGAATACAAGAGATGAGGAGACAGCAGGAACTGAACTTCCGGAAGAAAACAGTCCCATAAAGGCCCATTACTCCCCCGGAGAGATTACACAACTTACTGAGGAAGCAGAAGAGGCCGCAGATGTCTCACTGAATGCCATTGCTGAAATACCCCCGGAAGAGCGGAACTTTGACAACACAGTCCTTGCATTTGACCGGATAACGACGGACTATTCAGATGCCATCGGTCCTCTGACACTGATGGGATATGTATATCCTGATGCAGAAATAGCTGCGGAAGGCACATCCTGTGAAGAATCAGCATATACTTTCGAAACTGGGGTTTATACCCGCCGGGATCTTTATGATGCACTTAAGGAGCATAAGCCACGTAATCCGGAGGAAGCACGCCTCTACAGCGTAATAATCAGGGAGTTTGAAAAGAACGGGCTTAAACTTCCGGAAGAAAAGCTTTCAGAGGTCCGTGAGATGAAAAACAGACTCGGACAGCTTGAAACCCGGTATTCTGCCAACCTGAACAGTGACAACACCACACTTGAGTTTACCGCTGAAGAGCTTGCCGGGGTGCCGCTTTCATCAGTCAAAACATTTGCAAAAACTCCTCAGGGAACATACCTTGTCACCACGAAATCTCCCGACTATCTTGCGGTTATGACATATGCCGAAGATGAGAGAACGAGAATGAGGATGTACGGGGCATACAATAACCGGCAGGCAGATACAAACACGGCTCTACTTGAAGAAGCAATACTTCTCCGGCAGAAAATTGCTAAGGCACTCGGATACTCCACATGGGCAGATTATAAAACTGACGGCAGAATGGCAGAGAACACCGGCAATGTCATGGAATTTCTGGCATCAATGAAAGAACCCATAAAGGAGAAATACACCGGTGAGATGAGAGAACTCCTTACAGTCAAAAGGAGTACTGACCCTGAAGCAGCAACGGTCAGTCCCTGGGACATTACATACCTCCAGAACATAAAGAAAAAAGAGCAGTATGCATATAATGAAGAGAAGGTCAGAGAATATTTTCCGGCGGAAACAGTTCTTCAGGGACTTTTCAACACCTATGGTACCCTATTTGACATCAGATTTTCCGGGGTTGAGAATGCGCCCGTATGGTCTCCTGACGTGCAGCTTTACGAGGTGAAGAACGCAACCGGCAATGAGACTATAGGATATATGTATCTTGATCTCTATCCCCGTGAGGGCAAATACGGGCATTTCTGTGCCTCTCCGCTTATAACCGGGAGGCTGAAGGACGACGGATACTCAGTTCCGGTTGTGACAATCATAGGCAATTTCCACAGACCGGAAGAAGAGAGGCCGTCACTTCTGACAGTTAATGAGATAGAGACACTCTTTCACGAGGCCGGGCATGCAATGCACTTCCTTCTGACAGATGCTCCATATGGCAGTCTCTCCGGGTTTCATGTAGAATGGGACTTCATTGAGACACCCTCCCAGACGCTTGAGGAGTGGGCATGGGACCCAGAAGTGTTAAGATCAATATCCGGCCATTACAATAACTCCTCTGAAAAGATTCCGGCGGAACTGTGTGAACGGGTTATTGACGCCCGGAATGTCGGGTCAGGCAGTAAATACAGCCGCCTGATCATAAACTCCCTTGAGGATATGCGGTTTCACACTGCTGCGGGACCTGTAAATGCAACTGAGATCTGGTATCAGACATATGAGGAGATGACAGGAACGAGACCACCTGCCGGGATACATCAGCCGGCCTCATTCGGTCATATGATGGGTGGGTATGATGCCGGATATTACGGGTATCTCTGGTCAAAGGTCTATGCAATGGAAATTGTTGACGAATTCAAAGAGAACGGCATGACCAACCAGACAACCGGAATGAAATTCCGCAACGAAATTCTCTCAAAGGGCAATATGCAGGACGGAATGACACTTCTCAAAAATTTCCTCGGAAGGGAACCGGGACCGGAAGCACTGTATAAACACCTTGGAATAGAGAAAACACAGGCATAACAGTCCGGGGATTTTCCTTAAGGCCGGGATTCAGTCAGGGACACCTGGAAAAACCCTGAATCCGGCCCCACATATTACATAAAAAATATCCAAAAAACAGGCTAAAATTAATTAAGAGAGATGACAATGAGAGATTCCGCAGAAGAAAATAAGTGTTGGAATGAAGAAGATTTTGTAAAGGTCAGGAAGAAGGTTCTTGATCTCGCCAGGGTAAACAACCTCGAAATACTCGATATAGGTGCAGGACCACTCTCCGCCATAGCCGCGAAGTATTATGGCTGCACCGTCACATCCATTGATATTGACCGGAAAGAACTCCGGTTATGGAAGGAGTATGCAATAAAAGAGGGTGTTTCAGACAGAATCAGTTTTGAAGAGGAGGATGCAGCAGATCTCTGCTACTGCGACGATGCATTCGATGTCTGCATCAGCTTTTGTGCCCTGCACCATTTTCCCACAGGAATCAGAAATAAGGCCATATCTGAATTCCGGCGTGTCTCCTCAAAACGCCTTATAATTGCAGAATACACTGAAGAAGGATTTTCAGAGGTGCACAGCAGGGAGGATTTTGAACCTGTTGACCTCAAACGTCTGGAGGAAGATCTGAAAAATATGGGGGAACTCAGAGCATTTCCGGTAGTTAATATGATGATATATACTGTCGATAAGAATGACATATAGTTCCGGCAGCGGATACTAAAACCACAATATTAAGAGAATTTTTGTAAATGTTCAGTCTTCTGAAGCAATATCCTAATTTCCCATTTTTTTGAATCACTTTTCTGGAAATATCGCTATTTTGATTCAAATCGTAAGTTATATATACTTTAGATATCTAATAGATATCTGTGAAAAAAGTACCAATTGTTGCAGAAACTGAACTTAATGTCAAAAACATTGAGGGGTTCTACATTCGAAAAGTTACACCCTTTGGAACAAGTGCGAAGGTTGATTGTCCAAAGGAACACCTTGGAAAGAAAGTCTATCTTGTAATTGTAGGGCCTGAAGACTGATATCAGATGAATTGCGAAAGTATCCGTAATTACAACAAAACATACAGGTACAAGAAAGAAATAGCCAAATTATCTCATGATATTATTCAACTGAAGGTCGAAAACGAGAAGTTGAATAAAAAATTGAGTCAGGCTAATTCCACCAACATAGAGTTACTCTACGAAAATGAAAAGCTGAAAAAAGAATTCAATGAGTACAAATTCAGGCATCCACCAACTACAGGAGAAAAAGGTGGCAAACCATATGCCATAAAAAAAGAGTCAAAAAAAAGCACAACTAAAGATTCCAAGGATCCAGATAATAATAAAACAGAGAAGAAAAAGAAGAGAGGGGCACAACCTGGACATAAGGGTAATTTTAGGCCAAAACCGGAGAAGGTTGACATACATAAGACAATTGATGTGGCTGAATGCCCTTACTGCGGCAATACCAAATTGAGCAAAGTGCAGGAAGAAAGGACAAGAATTGTTGAGGATATCCCCATAGTTAAACCAATTGTTACAATGTATCATATCCCTCGGAGATATTGCTCAAAATGTAAAAAAATGGTTGAAGGAGAAGTTTTAGATGCTCTTCCAAACGCAAGGATAGGTTTAAGGGCTATGCTTACTGCGGTCTGGATGGATGTTGTAATGAAAGGTACTGCAGTTGGAATACCTAAAATATTTAAGAACTTTACCGGTTTAAAAATCAGCACTGGTGAAGTCAAAAAAATGGGTGAATTGATTGCAAAGGAATTCTCTGAATATTATGAGGTTCTCAAAGAGATGGTCAGAGAAGCCGGTGTCAGATACATGGATGAAACTTCCTGGAGAGAGAGTGGAATTAACAAATGGTTGTGGGTTTTGTTGCGGAAGGTGTAGCACTATACATGATTGCAAAACCCGCAGTCACAAGGAACCACTTTCTATTCTTGGAGAAAACCCAAAAGGAATAGATGTTCATGACCGATTCTCTGCGTATAATACATTGGCAAGAAAAACCGGAAACAGAGCACAACAGATTTGCTGGTTTCATCTTCTTGTAGATTCTAAAGATCTTTCAAAACTTTATGGTGAAGAGGGCAAACATATCCATGAAACAATGAAGTACATCCATGCTAAAGCAAAATCATTCGAGGGAAAAGGCCGCCCGGAGGATGTTGAAAATTTAATCTCAGAATTGCAGGATAAATTAGACCGACCTTATAAAAATTTAAAATGCAGGAAATTTGGGGAGAGTTTAAAGAGAGTTAAGGAAAAATTATTTCAGTTTGTGATTAATCCGAAAGTAGAGAGTACTAACAATAAAGCTGAAAGAGCTGTTAGGCCAATGACTGTAAAAGGAAAATTTCCGGAGGAACGAGATCACCAGAAGGTTCTCGGACATTAGAAATACTTGCATCTGTACTTTTTACCAGTCAGAACAATGGTGCAGATTTAATTGAAGATTTGCTTAATTTGATTCATCCTTCACAACACTGAATATATACGAATTTTTGTTATAACGCAACTGTGAAACTCATTTAATACAGGGGAATATGCCGGCTCTGACTACAGCAGAAGATATTTATCAGATTAACAGAGAATAGTCACAAATAGCCCGGAAAATTTATTTTCCGCCCTGTTCTATAACAGGACTGCATAATAAACAGGAGGAGAAATATGTTCAGATTTAAAGCAGACCAGAAGACGTATGATATAGCAGGCGTAAGAATTGGCGGACAGCCCGGAGAGAACCCGACTGTACTTATAGGCAGCATGTTTTATGGCGGGCATAAAATAGTCTCAGATGAGAAGAGAGGAATCTTTGATAAGGACGCGGCTGAAACACTTGTCAGAAGACAGGAAGAGCTCGGAGAGATCACAAAAAACCCTCCCCTCGTTGACATCATCGCCTCAAGCCCTGAAGCGATGATAAAATATATCGATTTCATTGCCGGAATTAATGACAAACCTTTCTTCATCGATTCCGCAAGCCCGGATGTGAAAATTGCAGCTATAAAATATGCAAAAGAGACAGGTCTTGAAAAGAGAGTAGTCTACAACTCAGTCTCAATAGAGACAAAAGAGAATGAGTTTGTGGCCTTAAAGGAGAACAGGATCGAGGCGGGAATACTTCTGACATATACAAAAGATCTCATGAGAAGCGGGGCAAGGGAGAAGGTGGTGGAAGATCTAAGGCCAAAGATGGAGGAAAAAGGTGTCACAAAGATTCTTGTTGACACTTTCGTAATGGATGTCCCCTGTCTTACACCTTCCGGAAAAGCAACCATTGAGATAAAAAGCCATACAGGCCTCCCATGCGGAACGGCGGCACACAATGCCGTATCCACGTGGAAAGGCCTTAAAGGAATGGTTGGAAAAGAGGGTGTAAAGGCAGCAGACCTGACTGCAAGCCTTATGCCGGCAGTAGCAGGTGCGGACTACATACTTTACGGCCCGATAGGAAGCTGTGAATACATATTCCCGGCCGTATTTACGGTGGATACATCATACAGGTACGCATACAGAATGAAAGAGACAATAGAAATCTGATTCCGATGCCTGAAGAGAAAAGCAGTGTCTCAGTGATGTTTGAACCGGACGGGAAAGTTGTCTCCGGAACTTCAGACACCCTTCTTGAACTTGCCCTGAACGGAAATGTGAGCCTTCGCGGAGAGTGCGGAGGGGCCGGAACATGCGGCAAGTGCAGAGTTCAGATAATAAGGCATTACGGGTCACTGAATGAACTTACACGGACAGAAGAAGAAAAGCTCAGTGATGACGAGATAAAAGACGGGTACCGCCTTGCCTGCCAGGCAAAAATCCTCAGCGGAAACTGCACAGTCTATATCCCTCCGGGAAGCAGAAGTGCAAAAAGAGAGATATCGGCAGTAGGACTTGACGAGGATGTAACACCGGAACCTGCGGTTAAAAAAATACACATACATATTGGAAAAAGTTCATTCAGTGACATCAGACCTGATCTGGAGAGGCTCAGGAGTGAACTCAGATGCCCAAAAGAAACTGAAATATCCCTTGGAACCCTGACAGAACTCCCGAAGATACTTAGAAAGTCCGGCTGGGATGTGACCGTTGGCATGTACGGCAACCGGATAATCTCCGTTGAACCGGGGGATACGACAGAAGAGATATTCGGTATTTCAGTTGACATCGGCTCATCAAAGGTCATATGCCACCTTGTAAATCTTATTACAGGTGAGACCATCGCAAGGGCAAATGCAGAAAACCCGCAGGTAATGTACGGCGAGGACATTGTCTCAAGAATAACCTATGCATCAAGAAAGCCGGAAAATTTAGGCAAACTGCGGAGACTTATAGCTGACACCATAAATTTCCTGATAGACTCTGTATGCAGGCAGAGCGGGATATCACCTGAAAGTGTATATGATATGGTATTTGTCGGAAATTCAGTGATGCACCATATATTCCTGGGAATAACCCCGAAATACATAGGTGTTGCACCATTTATTCCGGCTGTCGGGGATCTTGTCAGTTTCCCTGCAAAGGACCTCTCACTAAATATGAACGGCGAGGGGCTTGTGACTGCAATACCGCTGATCGGCGGATATATAGGATCAGATGCCGTTGCAAACCTTCTTATTACAAAAATCTATGAGCAGGACGAGATATCCCTTGTAATTGATATCGGAACAAACTCTGAAATTCTCCTTGGAAACTCAGAAAAGATCCTGGCATGCTCTGCTCCGTCAGGCCCCTCCTTTGAGGGTGCCCATATAAGCTCAGGCATGAAGGCAGTCAGCGGTGCAATCGAGAGTGTAAAAATCGAAGACGGAAATGTCATCTACAGAACAATAGATGATGTTAAACCAAAAGGGATCTGCGGAAGCGGCGTAATCGATCTTGTAGCAGAACTCTACAGGGAGAAGATAATTACAGGAACCGGAAAATTCAGGGACCTTTCCCATCCGAAAATCAAAGTGGACGGAGTCCCTGAATTTGTCATCGAAGAAAGCTTTGATACCGGAAATAACGGAGATATAACAATAACAGAGAAGGACATAAATGAATTCCTCCTTGCAAAAGGCTCACTTAAAACGGGCTGGACAATCCTTGCCGAAAAATTCGGAATAGAACCGTCACAGATAAAAAAAGTGTACCTTGCAGGGTCATTCGGGACTCACGTCAATATAGAGAATGCAGTAATTCTTGACATCATTCCGGGGATAAAGAGGGAGAATATTGTATTTGCAGGTGAGACTGCTGTTGGCGGGGCAAAGATAGCTTTAAAGTCGGTGCATGAAAGGAGAAAGCTTGAAAAAATTCTTGAAAAAGTTGAATATATTGAACTATCTGTTGAAAAATCATTTAACAGGCGATATATCAGGTCAATCCCTATATCCCGGGACAAAAATTAACAGTTACACCATGATTGCGAGAGAAACCCCGTCACGGAGGTTAATCCTGAACATTTCCGGATTAAGTCCGGACCGGACTTAATTCCATAATATCCAGATGTTACATCACAGCAGATATAAACTTTATGCATCTGTCAAAATAAAATGTCATATTAAAACCCTTTTTTTCCGGAAAATACTAAATTAAGGTCAGTTAGACCTAAAGTTCCTGCTAAAATGAGGCAGTCAGCGCCGGAGCATGGGAAAACTATTTTTACAACCTCCTCCAGATCACACACTTATCTCACATAGCTGTGAGAGGAGGCCATAAATATGACAGATATAAGAGAAAATTTCATCAATGCACTTGTCGATCTCGATGAAGTAAAGTGCATAGATATTCTTAATCAGAGAGTTAAATCTGAGGAAGATCCTTTCATCATTATTGAGGATGTGAGAAAAGCAACCGATATTGTAGGCCAGAGATTTGAAGAAGGACGCTTTTTTGTATCTGATCTTATGATGGCAGGGGAAATCCTGAATCAGATAATGGAAATACTAAAACCCGTCTTTGGTGAGAGCAAAGAGAACAAAGGAACAATCGTCATCGGAACTGTCGGGGGCGATGTCCATGATATAGGCAAAAACATAACTTCGGCCCTTCTTGAAGCCGAAGGATTCAATGTCATCGATCTTGGCGTGGACCAGCCTCCGGATGCATTCATTGAGGCGATTAAGGAAAACAAGCCCATAATTGTCGCCTTAAGCGGACTATTAACAGAAGCGACAGAGTCGATGAAAATTACTGTTGATGCCATAAAAGAGGCCGGACTCCGTGACCAGGTCAAAATCATCGTCGGAGGAGGACGGACAGACGAGGAGACCAGGGAATACACGGGCGCTGACGAATGGTCAGATGACGCAACAGCAGGAGTCAGGAAGTTTAAAAAGCTCGCAGGGGTGGAGTAGATGGATCCTGCACAGAGATATAATGAGAAACTTGCCCGCCTTGAGGCTGTAATTAAAGGAAAAGAACCCGACAGGGTACCGATTACCCCTATGATGAGCATATTTCATGCACATTATGCAGGCTATAAGTCAAATGATGTCATCTACGACTACCAGAAAAACAAAGAAGCAGCTCTGAAGGTAGCAAATGATTTCGACTTCGATTCCATGATCATTCTGACCGGCCTTGAAGCAACATTTATGAGCCTTACCTTCCTGCGCAATGCACCGGATGTTGTGCCGGTGGCAAGGTTTATGCAGGCGCAGTTCCATGAGGTGCTGGATGATGTCTATACCAAGTGGCCGGGCATTGAACTGGGGGACGACACTCAGCCACAGTTCATTGGCAGGGAGATTATGAAGGTTGATGAGTATGAGCTATTTACCAGAGATCCGACAGACTTCCTGAACAGGGTGGCATTCCCAAGAGTATGCAGAGCAATGGCTGAACCAGGATCTCCTGAGGCAAATGCAGCTTTTGCACAGTACGGCGCAGAGCTTGCAAAATTCGGTGCGGCACAGGGCGATCTTATTCAGTCACTCGCGCAAGCCGGAGTTCCCACATTTCCTACAGCCTGGAGTTATGCACCGCTCGATGTCATAAGCGATTTCCTCCGTGACATTAAAAACATCGTTCTTGACATCTACAGGCACCCGGATGAGGTAAAACGGGCGACAGAGGCACTAATACCATTACTTATAGAATCTGCAAAGGTAACCGGAAATATTCCGCCTGAAGTTCAGAAGGCACTCGGAACAGAGGTTGTGGAGTGCTTCTTCCCCCTCCACCTGAATGAATACCTGAATCCAAAGCTCTACAATGAGTTCTACTGGCCGGCACTCAGAAAGGTACTGGAAGAGGTGATCGCAATGGGCCAGACGCCGTATATTCTCTTTGAAGGAAGGCATGACGCCCACCTTGAAACTCTTCTCGAACTCCCGAAAGGAAAGGTAATCGGTGTATTTGACAAGACTGATCCAAGAAAGGTGAGAGAAGTGCTCGGTGACCATGTAATACTATCAAGCGGTCCGCCAAACTCACTTCTTATCGGAGGAACCCCTCAGAAGGTAGACAGCTTCATGAAAGATATGCTTAACGACTGCAAAGAAGGCGGAATGATGGTATATCCGGGAGTAGACGGCGGCATATCAGGTGAAGCAAAACCTGAAAACGTCCAGGCAGTTGTAGAAGCGGTAAAGAAATACGGGACATACTAATCTTACAGGAATAATAACCCAATCACATCTATTTTTAGAAATCGTACATCGTTTCGCCCGGAAATAAACTGCCAAATGTTATATATCAGAACAACCTCTGTAAAAATATGATATTGCGGCGCATTCCTGTGATTTTAACATATATTCTGCTTTCTGCTCTGGTACTGGCATTTATACCGGGGGCATCTGCTTCCACCCTGACACCGGATGATATTCTCTATATGGAGACTCCCGGCCATTTCACCCTCTCGGCAGACGGGGGAAACCTTGTGTATATCCGGTCAGCAGGAACCGATCTTACTCCTCCTGCAAACAACGGCACCCTGATGTATATTGATGTGAACTCCGCCACTGAACTTGCACTTACCGGCCCTGATCAGTCGGTCACCGCCTGTGCACTATCTCCTGACGGCAAAACGGTGGCATATGCGGCAATGCCCCGTGAAGGCGGGCCTGTATCCATGTATCTTGTGGATCTTTCAGATAAAAAGAGAACCCCTCTTTCCGGCATAACAGACGAACCTGCCGGAAGTTTTGCCTTCCTTGGAAACGACCGCCTGATCTTCACGGGAGCACCGGCCGGTGCTGCACCTGCGGATACCGAAGTTGCGATTGTCGTGGACGAACTGCCGGAACCTGTCATCCTCAGGACCTATTCGCTGAAAGACGGGGTTATTGCTCCCCTCTCTGCAAACAATGATGTCATTACGATCTGGTCGCCCTCGCCGGACGGAAAATATGTATTATACAAAGCATCCACAGACCCAAAGTCCTGGGAGACGGGGGCAACCTTCCGGTATGTTCTCCTAAACACGCTTACAGGAGAGGAGAAGGAACTCTTCATTCTTGTTGAGGGATACCAAGACGAAAATCAGTTTGCCTGGTCACCGGACAGCAGTGACGTCTATATCGAGAAGATCATCAACGGAGGACTTAGGTACCCGGTAGAAAATGCAGCAGAACTTCTTGTATATTCACCGGCCACCCAGAAACTTGAGGAAGTGCCCCTCAACTGGGAACGCGGGCTGCATATTGATATATTCAACAGTGATATTGAGGTCAACCCGTTCAACGGCGGAGCCTATCTCTTCCTCGCTGACGGCACAAACCCGAAACTTGTCCGGGCAACGCGGAGCAATGGCGGATGGAAGATGACAACACTTAACGGCAGGGATGCAGGAAACATCTTTGCTGCCGAATCCGACAGTACAGGCTCCACCATAGTATACAATTACAATTCAGCAAGCTCACCGCCCCAGTTATTCAGGGCAGCGGTTTCGGGAAGTGAGATAACAGACCCTGTAATGCTGACCGGCCTGAACCAGGATCTGATACAGAAGGACCTCGGGACTTCCGAAGTCACGAAATGGAAAGGTGCTCAGGGCGATACGGTATATGGTGTCATCCGGTACCCGCCCGGATATGAGAAGGGAAAGCTGTACCCACTGGTGCTTGTCATCCACGGCGGGCCGAACTATGCCGATTTTGACAGCTGGCGTGACACCTGGGAGTTTCCGTACCACCTGATAACAGACAAAGGTGCGGTAACCCTCTCGGTCAATTACCACGGCAGCACAAATTTCGGGCTGGATTTTGCCCGTTCAATTGAAGGAGGAAATTATTATAGCCTGCCAACAGAGGACATTATGACAGGAGTCGATCACCTTGCAGAAAGGGGCATCATTAACCGGTCGCAGGTCGGGGTGACCGGATGGTCGAACGGCGGAATCCTGACTCTTGCCCTTATAACCAAAGATCCAACGCTGAAAGCTGCGGTTTCAGGTGCAGGGACAGCCGACGAGAACTCACAGATAGCGAACACAAACGGCATCGTGATGGACAAGATGTATTATGAGAAGAGCCCTTACCAGGACCCTGCGGCATTCCGGAGTATTTTACCCGTCTACCAGGCAGAAAATGTCAGAACCCCGCTTCTGATGATGATCGGAACGAAAGATCCGCAGGTGGACCCGTCCAGTGCCTGGGTCACCTACCGGGCATATAAGGAGGGAAGCCAGGCACCAGTGAGGTTCGTTCTCTTCAAAGATCAGCCGCACCACATGACAACGCCGGAGACGCAGGCACGTAAGATACAGGAAGAGTTGGACTGGCTTGACCAGTATCTCTTCTCTTCATTATAACAGGGAAGATATAACAATCCGGCCTGTCACGAAGAGATATTACACAGACCGGACGCATCATAAATTATTTTAACCTCTTTTCTTAACAACTATCCATGGCAGAAAATTCATCGGACTCACTCTTCTCATCGGACTATCACAGGTGGCTGAAGGAGGAGATAGCACGGCAGAACGAACTCCTCAGTACAAAACAGACAACTGAAACATCCTGCGGGACGATGGAATACTCTCTCATCGGAAAAGGACCTGTAATACTTGCAATTCATGGTACACCGGGCGGATATGATCAGTCCCTGCTCCTCTTCGACTGGATAACACAAAAGGATTCTCACTGCTTTCTGTCAGCCGTCCGGGTTACCTGGGAACTCCCCTTGACACCGGAAAAACTCCGGCTGAGCAGGCTGATGCACTCGCTGCCCTGCTGGACGCCTTAAAAATAGAGAAAGTCCACCTGATGTTCGGCTCTGCCGGCGGAGCTTCCGGTTACGAATTTGCGATCCGGCATCCTGACAGGGTCAAATGCCTTGTTGCCATGGATGCAGTCTCTTCGCAGTATCTGCTCTCCGTCAATATCGGTAAGGTCATGGAAAAGCTCGTGATGTCAGGGCCGGGAGTTGAGTTAATGGAGCAGATGAGCCTGCATTTCCCTGAAAAGAGCCTTCAGGATGTCCTTAAGCACTCCTCACTCTGCCGTCCGGAGCAGATTAAAGAGCAGGTAAAGACAGCCATAAAGGACCCCGGTCAGATCAGAATGTTCTTCCGGATGGTACGCTCGATGACGGACTATAAGCACAGAAAACCCGGCCTTGAAAACGACCTGGATAAGATGGCCCGGATCGGCGACCTTCCGGTGGAGAAGATCACCTGCCCCTCTTTAATCGTACATGGCACTCATGACAGTGACGTACTCTTCTATCACGGTGTATATGCATATGAGAACATACCGGGTGCTGAGTGTTACTGGGTGAGAGAGGGATCGCACCTGCTCTGCGGGTGGATCTCACCTCGTGCAGATGAACTCAGGGAGAGGGTTGTTTCATTCCTCCTTGAGCACAAATAAGAATAAGAGTTCAGATTAGCTCAAATACACACAAATTTTGATCAAAATCAAAAACAAGCCAGCATAGGCCAATATAAACCAAAATAAACCTAAATTTTGACAAAATAAAGGACAAATTCCGACTAAAATCAAAAAATAACCGAAATAACCAGCAATAATCAATAATAAACAACCATAACAGAAGCCCGTCATTCCATGATCTCAGGTCAATCCGATATAAACACCGGCTGAAAAAAAGTGCCAATAGCAGGCCGTTATATCTCTGAATTTTATGCTCTGATTCCTGTAAAAAGCATGATATATGGCGAGAGGGTATGACTCTCAGATCTAATCGCTAGATCACAAAAATAAGCTCAAAATGGCGTTATTTTGGATAATATTTAGTTCCAAAATAGAGTGTTTTTCGCATCCTGATGAAGATCAGTTGGAATATAGGCTGTTCACAGGAGAGGTATCTTCAAGAACGGAAAAATTTATCATTGTAGTTTTGGTTTTGAAGCGGTGCACAAAAGGCAATAACAAAGAACAGAGATGTTGTTGACAGAGCAATATACATCCATTTCAGGCATCATTAGTGAACCCACCGGATAACATCCTCGTAAACTTCGATCATATGTCCAGTGAGATAATGACGGGTAATTGTCCCTTCTTTTTCCTGTACAATTATCTGATCATCTACCAGAAAGTGCATATGCCAGCTTACAGAAGGCCCTGATATCCCGGCATAACTACTAATCTCATGCCGTGATATACCCCTATGGTTCAAAACAGCCTCTATAATCTTTTTATCACTCCCATGTTTAAGGTGCATTATCATCTTTCGTTCTGCATCTGAAAAACTGCCTGAATTCTCAAAATACCGTACAGTATTCTTGCATTTCATCATTGTTATCATCCCAAAACCTATAAGGAGATCAAGATGATAAACCAGATTTTTATACGTATTTCCGGTACACTTTCCAATATCGGCCATCTGTACTCCCGGATTTTCCTTTACATAATTATAGATCTCACTCCTTGAGGGATTTTTAAGGATATTTTTCCGGGAAACCCTTTTAAATCCCCCTATAAGAAATAAACCGGACGATGAAAAACACTTGCACAAACAGATAATCACGGAGGATACCGCAGTAACTCCCAGAGCAACAAGTATCCAGAGAGGTAAATCAGAGAGATTTATCGTTTCCGGTACAGGATCATTGAGAAGTACAGTCTCTTCTGATCTGGGAGTAAAGTATAGATCACTATATTCAGGATATAGATCATATGCAGGCTGAACCACATAACCTCCTGTCTCAAAGGCCAAAACAGGAAATGTCACAACCGATGACAGGAGCAAAAGAAAAATTGGACACACCACCTTTAGATTAAACATAATTCACCTCAAAGTACAAGCAGCATAAATTTCCGTGTCCCAAAAACCCGTTCTCCTTCAACAACTGCATACCAGTCACCCGGATCAATACCATCCGGACGTGAGATCTGAAGAAATATTCTACCGTTTACCACACCATCACTGTCATCATAATATGGTCCCATAACTCCGTCCGGTGCAAAAATGGTGAGCTTTAAAGAGTCTTCTGCATCCCCCCATACCAGATCATAAGTAAACCTGTCAAGATCTTCCGGCATATCCCGGTGAAAATACTTTTTTTCGCCATCTGAGATGGATTTATCCATGTACCCGATTATGCGATACCCACTATAATCAGTGACAACATCTTCAAGACCCATCTCAGTTATCTGTGAAAGGTTTAGTTCGTGAATGTTTAATGGCCCGGTTTCATCCCAGATACTTGCACCGAACGGACACTCCGGGTATTCTTCACAAACCCGTGGATGCCTGCTGCCCCAGTAGTATGGCTGACCCCATACCTCATTAAGGAGTTTTAGATCAACATTTTCAATAATATTCTGATAATCCTCCTCAAAGTAAGCAATACGGGCTACATCTCCCAGCGTTATATTTTCTCCCCAGTGTTCATTGAGCCACTTCTGGCCTTCCACGGTATACTCTCCGGAAATTTCAAAGGCCAAAACTCCGGCATGCAAAGAGAGAATTGTTATTAATACACCAATAAACAGACAACTATTATTCACGGCAGTCAGACCCTCACCAAACCTCTGGGAAATACCCCGGATAAATCTAATATGACCAGCATAAATATAAATAGCTTATTCCGGATCGCTCTACACATTTATGGCACAGTCCTATAAAGGGGTTTTAACACGGAAAACCGGATCATTGAAGGTTAGACTATAGGAGTTTTTGATAGCCGTAATTTCAAAGTAAACCCATCACAAGTTAATTATTCACGACATTTTTGTAAAATTATCACATATAATACATATGTAGAGTATTCCGGAATAAAACGTTTTTAATACCACATCTTATCTGTTACTGTCAGCCGCCGGAAGAGAGGATTTTAACAATAACCTGCTCATCAGGGGGTTACGACAGCAAAACGGCAGGTCGGGCATAAAATGACCGGCTAAATGGAAGTGAAAATATGAAAAAATCTCTGAAATTCTCAATGCTTGCAGCATTTGTAATCCTGCTGGCATTTACAGCGCCTTCAGTAAGCGCCTTTGAAATATCAGGTACTTATACAGAAGAAGGACAGAAGTGGCTCAATGAACACTGGGGAGAAAAGATTACACTTGGTGAACTGGCGAAAATCGCATACACTGAAGAAAATTACGAAAAGATCAAAGAAAATGTAGACCCTAAACTGCTTGAAGAAGTCTGGAGTCAGACATACTTCTGGGGAGAGCACTACCCACCCAAAGAAGAGGTTGTACCCGGCCCAAAGATATTTAATGAAAATAGCAAGCTCGTCGAGGACCCGGACGGATCAATCCTTGCAGATATTATTAGTGGAAATATCAGAACACTTCGTTCAGGTATCATAGTTGACGCAGATCCGGTATCATACTCAGGAGGCCGCATCAGGCACAGTGGTAGCGGGTATGTATACGGGGCAGATCCAGTTGGATCTTTAATGGTTGAATCAAAACTACATGGAGATGGAAACTGGTTATCAACATCATACAATGCTGCATACGGTTATGACAACAGTCCTTATTACACTGTTTCTGCATCCGGCTCCAGAAGCCCTGTAAGCGGTACACTGTATCAATCACAAACAGTTGCACAGTCAGCAGATCCAACTGGCAGTGGAAGTACATGGTCACCTTCATACTATTATTCATGAAAAAAACTCATCTTTTTAGGAAATAAAGTATGAAACCAAAAATACATAACAACCATTTTTGTTTGCTATCTGCTCTATCAGTTATTTTCTGTTTGTTCTCTGTTGTGCCCTGTTACGCAACACCCACAGATATTGAAATACCAATACAGGCTTCTATCACGTCCAAAGTTTTTGTCTGCACTGACGATAATCTGGTTGCTACATATATAGGCAAATCCTGCCCTCCGGAGATCAAAGTATTCTATCCGGATGGAACACATTATAAGACCATTCAGCTATCAAATGAAACTTCAGACCTGGAATACCTTCAGATCTCAGATGACCGGCTTTATTACACTGAATATGACAGATCTGTAATATGGACTTCCCGGACTAAAACTGTCTATGAGTACAATATGACAACCAATAAAAAAAGTGTAATATATTCAGCAGGCTTCTATAACAATGTTGAACCAAGAATTGTTAAAATTGCCGCACACGAAGACTATGTTATAATTTATGAAGAATTTGGTGGTTCTGCCATTATACTCCACAAACTTTCAACCGGAACCAACCGGACAATATTTACATCTAATAAGATGATCCACGGCCTGTCTATTGATGGTGACAGAATAATGTGGGGATGTGAACGAACAGACGGGGAACCTGGAAGAGAGATCCATGTATATAATATCTCTTCCGGCAGAGATTACATCATTCCGGAGAGCAGATCCATTAAAACCTGGGGTTATGGAGACATTTCAGAAGATTATGTCGTCTGGAGCAGAACAGCAGAAGAACCCGACACATCTTGCGGACACCCCAGTCTCCTGACAGCTGGTTGTGAAATCCTGTTAACCGATCTTAATTCCGGAGATACCACCGTTGTGGAAGAAATCAACACGATAAGTACTCCATATATATCCGGAGATCAGATTGCATATTTAAAAAAGCCTGAGCTGGATTTTGAAAATACCGATACAGGTCTAATCAGGATATATGATCTCAAAAAGGAGGCATTCACCAATGCTGGATCAGATGTTGCAGGAATTTCCGATTTTGACGGTGAAATGCTGTTGTGGTACAGATTCCATCCGGCGAGTCACTGGATGACTGCAATATCAGGTAATATTCCGGATGTAACTGACCAAAAATCTATACAGGATAACCAGGAGGCTTTAGAAAAAGCCCAGAATATAAGATCTCAACACGAAAGTCCGATAGATTTTCCGGTTATCATTTCAGCATTAATAATCGACATCGTGTACCTTGTATCTGCAAATAAGAGAGAATAGCACTCTCTTTCAGAAATTTTGAGAAGAATTAAAACAATAAAAAGTGCATGAAGTTCCAAATGCATAAATAATTCAGAAAATCCATTTCAACAGTCCGGATTTATTCTATGCATAAAACAATCTGCAAAACGTGCAAAAATGAACTGACAGTCATGATAGACAACAAAGAAGAGAACAAATTAGGTAACGAAGATGAATATACAGAGATCAGGAAGAGTTAGACTGGCCTGACCAGTATCTCTTCTCTTTATTATAACGGGGAACATACGACAGCAGGGGAATGTAAAACCGTCATTGACAACAGGAGAACATCCAAAACCACACCCGTCTATACAGCATCATTCAGGTCAGGATTTCTGCGGAGCAGATACATCATAAATTATTTTAACCTCTTTTCTTAACAACTATCCATGGCAGAAAATTCATCGGACTCACTCTTCTCATCGGACTATCACAGGTGGCTGAAGGAGGAGATAGCACGGCAGAACGAACTCCTCAGTACAAAACAGACAACTGAAACATCCTGCGGGACGATGGAATACTCTCTCATCGGAAAAGGACCTGTAATACTTGCAATTCATGGTACACCGGGCGGATATGATCAGTCCCTGCTCCTCTTCGACTGGATAACAACAAAAGGATTCTCACTGCTTTCTGTCAGCCGTCCGGGTTACCTGGGAACTCCCCTTGACACCGGAAAAACTCCGGCTGAGCAGGCTGATGCACTCGCTGCCCTGCTGGACGCCTTAAAAATAGAGAAAGTCCACCTGATGTTCGGCTCTGCCGGGGGAGCCTCCGGTTACGAATTTGCGATCCGGCATCCTGACAGGGTCAAATGCCTTGTTGCCATGGATGCGGTCTCTTCGCAGTATCTGCTCTCCGTCAATATCGGTAAGGTCATGGAGAAACTTATTATGTCGAGAACCGGAGTTGAGTTAATGGAGCAGATGAGCCTGCATTTCCCTGAAAAAAGCCTTCAGGATGTCCTTAAGCACTCCTCACTCTGCCGTCCGGAGCAGATTAAAGAGCAGGTAAAGGTAGCCATAAAGGACCCCAATCAGGTAAAAATGTTCTTCCGGATGGTACGCTCGATGACGGACTATAAGCACAGAAAACCCGGCCTTGAAAACGACCTGGATAAGATGGCCCGGATCGGCGACCTTCCGGTGGAGAAGATCACCTGCCCCTCTTTAATCGTACATGGCACTCATGACAGTGACGTACTCTTCTATAACGGTGTTTATGCGTATGAAAACATACCAAATGCTGAGTCTTACTGGGTGAGAGAGGGATCGCACCTGATCTGCGGGTGGATCTCACCTCATGCAGACGAACTCAGGGAGAAGGTTGTTTCATTCCTCCTTGAGCACAAATAAGAATAAGAGCTCAAAATAGTTCAAATAACCCCAAAAAAGACCAAATGAACTAAAATTAGCCAGCATAAGCCAATATAATCCCAAAAACCCCCAAATTTTGACGAAATCAAGGCCAAATTTCGATTAAAATCAAAAAATAACCGAAATAACCAGAAAGATCCAACCATAACAGAAGCCCGTCATTCCATGATCTCAGGTCGATTGGATACAAACACCGACTGAAAAAAAGTGCCAATAGCGGGCCGTAATATCTCTATATTTTAGGCCCTGATACCTGTAAAAAGCATGAAAAGGAGCTGGAATTTATGACCCACAGATCCGATCGCCAGATCACAAAAATAAGCCCAAAATGGTGTTATTTAGGGTGATGTTTAGTTCTAAAATAGAGGGTTTTCGCCTCGTGACGAAGATCAAGCAGAGGAGGGACTATTCAAAGGAAGGCAATTTTTAAGAACAGTGAAGTCTCGGATGAAGTTGTTTTTGTTTGATTTAAACGGATAATACTTATCCCATTGGAAATAATTGAACTAATAAAGGCAGTTTATGAAATCCATATTTATCAGTTCAACATATGAAGACTTAATAAATGAAAGAAAGAAGGTAATTGAGACTATTGATAGACTTGATTCCACAGAAGCAATTGCAATAAATGAGAAAATACCTTCAAATCCTAACCCATCTCCAGAAGTCTGTTTATCTTATTTACAGAAGAGTGATTTGGTAATTCTAATTCTTGGTTCTAAATATGGTTCAGAAGATCCAAAAGAAAATATCTCAATTACAGAACTAGAGTACAATGAAGCAAAAAAACTTGAAATTCCGGTATTAGTTTTCATAAAAACCGACGATAATGGCACATGGATAGCTGATAAAGAAGATGTGAATAAAAAAAATAAACTTGAAAAATTTAAGAAAAAACTCGATTTTGAAAGAACAAGAGTCAAATTTAAAACTCCTGATGAATTATGTTATGAAATAACTACAGCATTATATAATTTTGAATCCGAAAATGGAGAGATAGGGATAAAAAATCCTCAGTTTTTAACAGGAGAGTCTTTTTTTAAACCCTTTTTAGAAAAGAACCATTTATTCAATTACTGTCAAACTTTTTTTGGAAGAATAAAAATAATCGAAGAACTTTTTAGTTTCGTAGAATCTGAAAAAAATGTATTAATATTATTCGGAAGAGGAGGAATTGGAAAAACTAAACTGCTTTATGAATTTTATAAACAATTATCAGAAGAAGAAGGATGTAAAATATGGTTTTTACGTGATAATGCACAATTTTCAAAAGATTCGTTTAAGCAACTTCCTTTGAAGAAGAAAAATCTAATTATTATTGACGATGTACATCGCCAAAATAGTTTATTTGAACTTTTAAAAATTGCAATTGAAAAACCAGAATCTATACAATTGATTTTTTCAACTAGAAATTATGGATTAGAATATATAAAAAATCTAATTTTCCAAAGCGGATTTGATCCAAGTGATATTGAAATTTTACCTGAAATTACTAATTTAAAGCGTAAAGATCTAATAGCTCTTGCAGATTCAATACTGGATAATAACCACAAATATTTTACCAACCCTCTTGTATCTGTAGCAAAAGACTCACCACTGGTTCTTGTAATAGAAGCTAAGCTAATAAATGAAAATTCAATAGATCCTGCACTATTATCAAATAATGAAAACTTTAAAAACATCGTTTTTAGTAGATTTCAAGACATTCAGATCGGTGATATCAGTAGAATATTTGATAAAACAGATATAAAGAAAATTCTCAGTTTGTTATCTGCTATCCAGCCCATTGATCTAATTAAATTAGATGTAAGACAAAGCGAACTATCTGAAAAAATATCAGAGTTCACAAAAATTGAACTGGAGCAAGTAATCTCAATAATCTCAGAATTAGAATCGGCTGGAGTATTATTAAAAAGAAGATATGGTGGATTAAGAATAACTCCAGATACTTTCTCGGATTATCTATTAAAAGAGGCTTGTGTAACTAAAAACGGATACATCACTGGATATTCGGACAAAGTGATAGATACTTTCTATAATCTTTCTTTTAAAGAGATAATTACCAATTTTGCTGAATTAGACTGGCGTATACAGGCTTGTGGCAATTCTATTGATTTAATGAATAATATTTGGACAAAAATATTCCAAGATTTTGAGCTTGGACCAAATTTATTTCGTCATCATATTTTAATATCTATTGAAAAAATTGCTAACATTCAACCTAGGAAATCGCTTGAACTTGTAGAATTTACGTTAAATAATCCTTCAACAGACAATGTAAATTATTCCGGATTGAAAGAATATACTCATGAAGATGTAAAAGATAAAATCCCAAAAATTCTTCAAAACATTTCGTATAATCTAAAATATCTCCCCAAATGTTGTGATCTCCTATGGGAACTTGGGAAAAATAAAGAGGGAATTTTACACTCCGATCTCAATCATCCGATAAGGATTCTTCAGGACATTGCAGAATATGGGTATTCTAAACCCAAAGAAGTTCAGGAAATAATTTTAGATTCCGTGGAAAAATGGATTAAAGACCCCTCGAAATATTACACTCTTCATTCTCCACTTGACGTAATTGATCCAATCCTGAAAAAAGATGGAGATGACCACTGGCTGAAGGGAAATACAATTGAAATTACATCATTTATGATAAGCTATCAAAAAACCAAATTAATCAGAAAAAGGGCTTTAGATATAATATCTTTAGCTTCTACACAAAAATCCACAAAAATAAGTTTAAGAGCAATACAGAGCCTTGCAGAAATGTTGCGCCCTCCCAGACCAATCCACGGAAGAAAAATTTCACAAGAAGAATTATCTCAATGGATTCCAGAAGAAAAGGAAATTTTAGACTTATTTGAAAAAATAGTTAATGGAACAAAAGATCCTATTGTTAAAATTAAAATTCGACAGGAATTAAAAACTTATGCAAGAGATTGCAAAGATGAGGACAATCAAAGACATGCCAGAAAAATAATTAAAAAAATAAGAGACAATTTTGATATTCGCTTGATGAAAGCTCTTCTTTTTTCATTTGATGATGATTACAGATTTGATTATGAAAAAAGAATTAAAGACACCGATACTAAAATCGAAAAAACAATTCATGATTTTATCTCAAAGAATCAATCCTATGATAAGATCTATTCCACTCTAAATAGATTAATTTACAACTTAGAAAATGAACAAATTTATCATCAACCGGGACGTTTTTTTTATCTTTTAGGGAAATTATATCCAAAAAAGTCAGGGATGATGTGTCAAAAAATAATATCAGATAACTCATCAGCCCTTGATAAATATTATGGAACAATCTTATCCGGGATAATCCAATCTGACACTAAACTTGCAGGTCAATTCATAAAAAAAGGAATTCAATCCAATCGATTATTAATTTGCAGATCAATTGCCTTTGGATATTCAAATGGATGGTTACAAGGAGGGATTAAAAAGGGAGAACTATCCATTATTGAAAAAATGCTAAATTCATCTGATGGTTTAATTAAAGAATATGCAATCTCATCACTTTCTAAATTCCCTGAATCGAAGAATAGGATGATAAAAACAATTGCATTAAATTTAGAGATTGAAGATAACATCTCTTATGCAGATGCTTTCTTAGAACTTTTTACTCCACCAAAATCAAAAAAAAGTATTACTTTTACTAAACCCGAAATAACGAAAATTTTAAAGAAATTAGTAATATTACCATTATTGACAAGAAATTATAATTCAAGGGGATATTACATTTGTAATTTTTTAAATTATGCAAGTGAAAAAAATCCAGAAGCAATGCTTTCTTTCTTTTTAGAGAGAATAATGCATGCTCAGGAAATTAATGATAATTCATGGAATAGATACGAACCAATTCCATTTCCTGAAAATTTTCATTGCATAGAGAATTTCTACAAACATTCGGAGTATAAAAATTTATTAAAAAAATTCCTATATGAGGCATACAATGCAAAAGGTAACAAATATAATTATGTGCAATTATTTGAAATCTTATCGAACAATTATTCTGAAGACGCTCTTCAAGTCCTAAAAAATTGGCCAGATTATAAAAATCAAGATGAAATTCTATTCTGCTGTGATTTACTAAAAGAAGCTTCTCCAAAATTCCTTATAGAATATCCAGATATTATTCATATAATTCTTGAATCATCATTAAAAATTAATGAGGCTCTATTAGATAATGTTAAAAGAAAACTCTTTGCAATTGCAAAATTTAGTCCCAGATTTGGATCTGTAGGCGAACCTTATCCTATTGATATTGAATTAAAAAATGGAGCTGAAGACTGTGTAAATAATTTCTCTGAAGGATCGGTTACAAACCAGTTTTATAATGAATTAGCCAAGATGGCAGTGGGATGGATGGAAGAATCAATTCTGGATGACGAAGATTTAATCGATTAAATAAAAAGACACACCTTTAATCACCCCACCCGCCAAAATGCATCCATGGATTTCCTCACTCATGCCTTCTCCATGATCCTCCTCGGAGGGCATATGGACATTTATCTGGTGTGTTTTGGCGTTATCGGGACGGTTCTTCCTGATATGGATATCCTTATGCAGCGCTTCTCCTATACCGACTCCCGCCTGTACATCTTCTCCCACGGCGGGATCACCCACAGCATTGCAGGGTCGATAATTCTGTCGGTCACCGGATTTATTACAATCTGCCTCCTGCAGCTCGCCGGGATATTATCGCTTCCGGCAGAACCCGGATTCCGGATATTCGGCTTTGGGATGATTCTCGGCGGAGCACTCCTGCATGTGACGCTCGATTACCTTGCCTGTCCCGGGATACCGCTGCTCTACCCGTTTTCGGATAAGAAATACACCCTCGGCATATTCCCCGGCCCAAGCATCTTCCTAACGATTATAAGCGTTGTATTTCTGGTTCTGCTCATTACGGGACTTATTACAGAATTTGCAGATACCGGCGGGATTTATACATGGGGGATAATCTTCTTCACAGTCATCGCCTTTGCTCTCATAAAAAAGAGCTTTGTCGCCGGCAGGTTCAGGGGTCATGAGGCAATTCCCACATTCAATCCCCTGCACTGGATACTCATATCGGATAATGGGAAGGAGTACACTGTCAGCCGGTACTCCATAACCAAAGGCGTGTATGAGGAATCAACATACAAAAAAACGGACGGTGTCGGAGAGGAGGATATCAAAGGCCTTGCAGACGACCCGGAGATGAAGAGGCTGAGGTATTATTCGTACCTCATTATATTTGAACGGAAAGATGGAAAAGTCAGGGCATATGATCCCCTGAGGGTTTCGGGACTGATTTTTTACCCGCCGAAATTCCGGGAATGTGAATTTATTGAAGAGCATAAGCAACAGAGATGACTGGAAGAAAGTTAAAAGGAGACCAGTCAATTTGTCGTCTGCCTTGTGAGGAAACATAGAAAATTAAATAGAAATTCAATCCCCCTGTCTTTCAACAGTAAGTTCAAAGAAATTTGGAGGTTTACACCATACTGCCGGCAAGGTATGCCTTATGAACAAAGAGAACATCTTCATCCTCGTTTATTTCTTCCAATAGTCTGATCATTTCTTCATTTGAATTATCAGGAGTGTACTTTTTTGTATAAGCGGTTTTTGTTCTTTTCACCGGAATTCCAGCTTTTTTCATCTCTTCAAAACAGTTTTTATGACTGATAGGACAATTATCAAGGCCAAGAATTACATTGTTATCTCTTTCTTTTTCAAATTCAATTATTCCCTCGTCATAACAGCCATAATGACAGTTCAGATGCAAACCCCAGTTTTCTTTGATGAGTGAAGTATAGTAGTTATACTGTGCCCTGGGAGAATCCAGATAATAAGGGAATTCTGATGAGCCGTCAAGGATTGTCCATTCATCATCATAATTGCCGAAATACCTGATCATAATCTCCTGAATTTCATCATCGGAAGTTTCCGAATCAAAAATCAGAGCGGGTTTCCATGAAGCATTTTTCAAAATAGACTGGCATCCGTCACTGTACAGTGCCGGCTCATAATATTCAGGACAATCATATTCAACCTTTTCGTAATATGAACTTTCATTTAAAGGTCCTGTACCATTATTTTCTTCCAAACATCCGGCTGATAATATGAATATATAAATTATCATTCCTGATATGATGGTTTTTTTTGTTAAATTCATTGAATATCACCGCAATAATGAGTAAATAATTCATTCATTAATAAAATGGTTAGGAGATGAAGATGGAACTATCCTTTGAAACTCCATACTTCGTAACTCCCCACACGCTTTCCCAGTAACTGCTTCCTGCAGGATCGTAGATATGCATATACTGACCGCCGGAATCATAGAATCCATATCCGTCGCACGCTCTTGCATGACTGGGTATTGAAGATACTATCACATCATCATTGTTTATTTGAGCTTTAAAGTCCAACCACTGGAAGTATTGATGATCAATCCGAACTGCATTCATCTGTAAACCCTCACTTGATCCGTCATAGTAATATTCTTCTTCTGAATCTGTAGCTCCTCCAGGAGATTTGGGCATCGTTGAATAATTCCATGCATCCATAACATTTGCAATATGAATTAAGGAATGTGAAGTACCATACCAGTACGCAATCATTTTTGCAGTTGTAACCTGACACCAATAATTATTTGGCTGTGTTTCAAGACTTCCAGCTGCCCAGAGAGTCTTATAATGGAAAGATTTGGATTTGTGACTGTTAGATGAGATATTAAAAACATTGATTTCCATGTTCCATTTATCAAGCCTTTCAGTTATTTGATCATCTTCAACTCCATCGTATAACGACCAGATACCTGCATCACCGGGATTCTGTGGATATTTATCCGGTACAATATACAGATTGTTCGCGTCGATAATTACTTTCTCAGCCTCACTGCCTTTTTTAGTTACTTCATACATTATTCCAATCTTGGGATAACTATAGCAGACCCATAGAGGTTCTGAACACTCTGCATCCTTAAATGTCGATTTTAAAAGCTCTTCAGATTTAGTAACGACATTATGATAATTTATATAATCAGGAGTTTCCTGAAGCATAATTAAAGGCGAACCGAGTACTTTGCTTGCTGCCATTCGTATAAGTCCAACATTTTTACCATCTTGTTTGATCTCATATTGATGAAACAGTTTCAAACCGTTCGAATCGTAAATTATCATAGGATCCTTTGACAATTGCGAATCAGCAAATATTTCATTGTCTAACGCTCCGGAAGAAATGAAATCATCAAGAGTCTGTTTTGCAATCAAATATGAATTTTCTGGATTAACATAATATTTTCCGACATTCTTAGCATCAACAGCACTAACTGCCGGAACAAACATCACCCCAACAAGTGCAACTACTAAAAGCAGGCTCAACGCCCGCATTCCTTTCTTTGCGTTCATGTTTTCGTCTCCATTTCTTATCTCATGCCCCCGGAGACAGAAAATCTAGAGGTTTCAAGTAGTATTTGAGACCAATCATATTTTGCCCCCGAGCACGCACAGGGCTCTGGACGTTACTGATCGTCGGGCAGAACCCCCTGCAACATCTTTTAGATGCTACATGGATTATTTTTCGTTCCGTGCAATATAAATTCAATAACCCGATCGTCAAACAATAAGTTTTCAGTTTGACGATCAGGCTATAGAACTTAAATAATTTCTTTTCCAACTGATCAATCATAGAGAACAGGAAAATGAAATTATGGTTAAAAAGATTGCAATTACATTAATAGTCCTTTTTTGCTGCGTTTCTTTTGTATCCGGCGCGTCCGTTGAAGAAAAAGCAGGTACAGACATTAAAAATAAATTTGGGGGTTACACCATACTGCCGGCAAATGATTCCGGTGGAGAACCCGGCATAAAGTATGTATCCGATACCATCACACAGGGCGAGACAAACTGGCATTCAAAATATGTCGGCTCGGATATCACAGTCTTAAACGTCGATCTCAACTGGGCCGATAACACAGATTCACTGAGACTGAAAATTTATACACCCGACTGGGAGTGCTTAGGCAGTTATTATGACAGTGCCGACGGATCAATTGACGGCAGGATCAATATTGACATCTATAATTCCGGCGGAATAGCAAAAGGCACATGGTATTATGAAGTGTATGGTTACGATGTCTCCGGAACCGAAGATTATTATATATAATGGCTCATAATTGATCATCAATGGGAGGAATAATAAGAATCTTCATCCTTTTTTCCGTTTTTCTGGTTTTTACAGTCCCGGGGATTGCATCAGTGGAATATATCGTACAATCGCATGAAAACAAACCGGAGCTTATTGAAAAAGGACTCATTGACTCAGCCGGTGCCGATAAAAATATCACATTTTGGGATCTCCCGTTATGGATCAAAATTTCGTTTATTGCCGGAATGCTTGCGGCAGGTTTGGGAATTATAAAATTAATCCCCGCCATCCTGGGCAGGATCATAGATCCACTGGAAAATGGAATGCGGCAGGAGATATTTGACTACATATCAGAAAATCCAGGATGCACAATTACAGATGTTTCAGACAATCTGGATCTTAACAGGAATTCAACAAAGTATCACGTCCTGAAACTCAAATACCATAAAGTAATTAATATGGATAAATATGAAAAATCACTTCGATTATTCAAATATTCAGCGACTTTCGACGAACACCAGAGAACAATTATATATCTCCTGAAAAATAAGACAGGGAGAACGCTTCTGATGAGCATACTGGAAAACCCCGGGATAACAAACAGTGAACTTTCAAGGAAGCACAACATGAATAAGAGCTCCATCCACTGGCACATCAGTAGATTTCAAAAAACGGGTGTCATCAATTATATTCCTGAAGGAAAACTCAGAAGATATTACCTCACCTCGTCTTTTGAAGACATCATAAAAAAGGAGAGAAACCTGAAGGCCGTCAGCCATTCACAGGAATAACTTTTTTTCAATTTTATTGCCCGGCCAGCCACTCCAGTGCATAAGTCAGCTGAACATCCTCGCCATCCATAGCCCTTGCAACCGTCTCCTCATTCAGCGGCACACGGATGTCAGGGGAAACTCCACCGGTGAGTTCAGCATTGCTGTCAACCTGAATATTACCGTTTTTATCAAGCGAAGCTCCGTCAGGGAACATGACGTACATGTCTAGCGGCATTATCGCCTGAACATTGTTCATACCAAATGCCCCGTCTGTTCCGTACCACGAGATTATTTTTCCTCTGCCCGTATTCTTAAAGACCATTGCAACACCCTCACCCGAACTTACTGTATCAGGGCTTACGAGCACCGCCACCGGACCTGTATAACCTTCAGGCTGCGGTGATGACCATGTTTCTGAGGCTACCGGAAATTCTCCTGTTCCGGGATCATAGGTTGTGGTATATTCATAGAATACAGGTTCTTCAACGAACCATCCGGCAAAACAGGCCGCAAGGTTGTCGTCACCGCCGTTGTTGAACCTGAGGTCAAGGACGATACCCGGCGAACCACTCTCAATCGCCGAGATCATCGCCGCCCTGAACGGTTCATATACATCGAAAGACTCCTCGTAGATGGCGATATAGGTGTAACCGCCGGGAAGCACCCGGTATGTCACCTTATCGCTGGTGAACTGTGGAAGGATATCCTCCCACGCCTTATCGACACCGTAATCGTTCACCTCTTTTCCGAGGAAGAACGAAGTCTTCTTCAGGCCCTCGTACCCGTCGTCATAGGCTGTCAGGTTCACGGCCCGGACGTCGCCCGACTCACCGGCAACGGATACGGAGGCAGTCGTCCCGACAGGAGCACGTGTAATCAGCCTCTCCCGGTGAAGCAGAATTCCTTCATTCGTGGAGGGTTTCTTGGTGGCCCAGATATATGAGGTCTCATTAACCGCATCATTGATCTCCTCTTCGTTCCAGGTCAGAACTTCATCTCCAAAAGCGATCCCTGCATCCTCTGCTTCACTTCCCTCTGCAACATAACTCACTATTACTTTCCCCGAATCGAGCTGTATTATACCGATACCGTAACCACCACCAATATCTGCGGACCTTGCACCGAACTCCCCGGACAGTGGAAGGACATTTACATGGCCGTCGGGGATTGAGAACAGGTACTCCCTTAAAGCCCTGTAGTATGCAGCTTTGTCCTGCTTTTCTTCTGCATCAGCAAATGCCGGGGCATAAGTGCTGTAGAGTCTGTCAAAGTCAACCGATCTCCACTCCTTAAATGCATACCGCTCATCCAGCAGAGTGTTAAGGGAGAGAAATGCAGAACTCCACGACTGGTTTGAGTAATCCGCAATTCCGGTCTTATTCGCAGCCGCACCTCCTGGTGCCCCTGCCAGGAGATCGTTATAATCAGACTCATTGCCGCATTCAAACGGAGTGCAGGCATCCTTCAGGACCAGCCTGTCAGAAACATTTTCAAAAGCAGCTCCTGAAACCGTCACAGGAGACTGCACATCAGTTTCAGACTGGATACACCCGGAAAATGCAATAAAAACTGCAAGAAGGCACATAATGAATAAAAGGAGAATTTTCGACATTTATTGTTCTAAACCGGATTTAGGAGAGATGAAAATAATAATGTTGTTATTCTGACTGCGGACAAAAATGAGAGTTGGAAATACGGTCTTCTCAGCAGACCGGATCACACCCCCTGAGGCATTCATATTCATAATCAGCATATTCGCAGTTACTTTTGCATATGTCGCATAGGACCGGGGAAGGGAAGAAAGTTAAAGGAGACCGGCCAAAACAAATCTGATAGTTAAGGAGAATATAAGAGATGGATACAATAATCGTTGACGAAGAACTCTGCACGAAATGCGGGATCTGCTCAGAAGCCTGCCCCATTAGCATTATCGATCCCGCCGGAGATGAAAAATTCCCGGAGGTCAGGGAGGAAAATTCGGGAAAATGCATCCGCTGCGGACACTGCGAAGCGTTCTGCCCAAAGGGAGCCCTTATCCTGAACTTCCGCCCGGAGGAGAAAGAGATCCTGCCTGAAGGTGCAGGAGAGATCCCGGAGAAGGAGATCGGGTTCTATCTAAAAAAACGCCGCTCGGCAAGGACGTATAAGACGAAATCCGTACCAAGGGAAAAGATCGAAGAACTCCTCGAAGTTGCAAGTTATGCACCCTCGGCAGAGAACGGCCAGCCGGTGGAGTGGATCGTCGTACACGATCCGGAGAAGGTCAGGAGAATAGGAGACCTTACAGTCGAATGGATGAAGACGTTCATAGGAAGCGATCATCCCGCAAGCGGATTCTTTGCGGCGCTGGCGGGGATATACGAAGGCGGCCATGATGTTATCTGCCGTGGAGCGCCCCACATGCTCTTTAACCATATCCCGGAGGACAGACCGGTCGCACAGGTTGACGGGATTATCGCCATGACATACTTCGATGTCGCAGCCCCTGCAGCAGGGATCGGTACCTGCTGGGCAGGGTTCGTCGCGATGGCTGCCGCTGAATATGAACCGCTTAAAAAGGAGATAGGAATTCCGGCCGGGCGGAAATGCTCTTACGCGATGATGTTCGGCTACCCGAAGCACAGTATTCACAGCATTCCACGGAGAGATCCGGTAAAAGTTACATGGATCTAAGTTATATCGGATGAAAGTCCCGGCAGAAAACAAAAATACTGCAAAAAGGCATATGAATCCGGGCGCAGGCCTGCCCTTATGCCCCGGTGCTGATTATAAAAAAGAGAACGAGAAGCCAGGCAGGGAAGAAAAGACCGGGGTAATGCAGAGACTGCACAGAGATGAAGCGATATTATCCCAAAAAACAGATATATGTGATAATTATGGCAGAAGAAAAACCAGAGAATGAATGTGAAAAGCTTGGAAGGCTTCAGACCCGTGGTGAACTTGGCAGGGCAATCGCGGCAATAGTTAACGGATACTCAACCCTCGACCTCCGCCGGATGCAGTGGAACTTTTCAGGCAGTGTAAAAGGAATTGAGCCTTCATACAAAAAGAAGCTTGAGAAGATGATTACAGGGCACCTGCACGAAACATGGGAGAATATAAGGCTTATGAACCAGCAGGGATCTTTTTCTCAGATGAAAGACCTTCTGCCTGAAAATAACAGAGAATTCTGGGAAATGGTTGCCCTTAAATGCTCAGATAAAGACGGAAGCACCCGCATACGGTTCCTGAAATTTCTTCTTGCAGGATTCTGTATATTCGTTAAAAAAATCCCCCCGCACCCTGTAGGGATGCCGTTTCCGGGCGGAGATTCAGTACAGTTTATTGAAGGCATTTATTACTGTCCGGTAAGAGAGAAAGCAAATGACGTTGATTCAGCATTATGTCCCTTCTGTCCGGCACTTCAGACACCTGAGGTCGGGTACCTTAAGCCGCCTGTAAAGGGAAGCACTCACAGAAAAGAAGAATACTTAAAAAAGACCTTCGATTTCCATCATTACAACGGGTAAACAGGAAAATATTCATTAAAGATCTCACCGTGACAAGGCATATGAATAGATCATTTAGAAAGAGAGAATCAGATCTTATCTTCCTATAAAATAATTACTCATATCCGTTCTTTATTGAAATAATTCTCCCTCATCCGGCTTTTGACAGGAAAGGCAGAAAAAAAGGAGAGATTATCTCTGTTAATACTGAAATTAAGGATTATACCGGAAGAATCCGGCTTCCGTAAATCTCGTTTATTACCGCACCGACACCCATATAAAGTGCAAGCAGACCGGCAATAATTCCGGTAACTCCGGCAAGTGTATGAACCATGTGAATGCCGGTTAAATTTGCGGCAACAAGGAATATCACAAGGAGCAGAACCGCTGCGAATGTTACCATAAGGATGCGGTGCATCTTTAAGGTGCAGATGAAAAGACCCAGGATTAGAAGACCCCAGACAATAAGGAAGGACGCCATATCAACGGCTGTTGGTGATGCTGCAAGTCCCAGTTCAGGCAGTATCAGAATTGCCGCAAACGAGATCCAGAAGAGGCCAAAACTCCCGAAAGTGACCATTCCAAAGGTGTTGTTCTTCTTCCATTCCATAATCCCGACTATGAGCTGTGCAAGTCCGCCGTATAAGAGAGCCATTGCAATAATGGGGCTTGTAAGTCCGGTTATTCCGGCATTGTGTATACTGAGCAGAATTGTAGTCATCCCAAATGCACACAGACCCAGCGGTGCCGGATTTGCTGTATTATCCATCAGGAAAAGATTGTTCCTGCTTTTCTCTTCAATAGGTTCCATAAACTCCTCAGATGCGGTGCACAACGCCAGAACATATCAAACAAATGTGCACCAAAATATTGACGATCACATATTGGAGGTGCAAGGTATTAAACTGTTTCAATTGATACGGCACCAAAATGGAGATTTAATACACCTAAAATCAATAAAAACACAAAAACTCCGCACCACGCAGGACATACCCTAATCATCCCCGTGTCCGGAGGCAAAAAAAAGTGAAGATAATATAATAAACAGAATGAAGACCCTAAAAATCAAATATAACTAAATTTTTTTCTCTGATTCATCTCTCCTGAGAGTTTTCCTGTACACCCATGCCCTGAAATATTGCTGTTTTACATTCGTCTTCATCGGTGATGGTCACTGTATATGTACCAGGTTTTGGATTTTTTGTAAACTCCTCTGCTGACATTCTAAAAGTTTGCAGGCGATGCAATAAAAATTTACTCTTACTTCAGGGGATCATAAGGAGGGGAGAAAATAGATTAATTAATTGTCCCATTTAGTTTTTAAAACTGTGAATCGGTGCCGGAATTCTGCCTCCTCGGTTGATGAATTCGGTGCAGCTGAACCTGTTCACCGGCTGAACGGGTGCATGGCCCAGAAGGCCTCCAAACTCAACGGTATCCCCTACATCCTTTCCGATTACAGGAATCAGGCGTACTGCTGTTGTCTTCTGGTTGATCATCCCGATTGCAGCTTCATCAGCGATAATTCCTGATATGGTTGATGCCGGAGTATTGCCCGGAATTGCAATCATGTCAAGGCCGACCGAGCATACACAGGTCATAGCCTCAAGTTTTTCAAGTGTAAGTGCACCACGGTTTACGGCATCGATCATACCCTGGTCCTCACTTACAGGAATAAAAGCACCGGAAAGTCCGCCGACAAAGGAGCTGGCCATCACACCGCCCTTCTTCACCTGATCATTTAACAGGGCAAGAGCTGCCGTTGTTCCCGGAGCACCGACAGACTCAAGGCCCATCTCCTCCAGTATCTCCGCAACACTGTCACCGACTGAAGGTGTCGGTGCCAGGGAGAGATCAACAATTCCGAAAGGAACACCCAGCCTCCCCGAAGCCTCCTGAGCAACAAGCTGTCCGGCACGGGTCACCTTGAACGCCGTTTTTTTAATGGTCTCACAGAGAACCTCAAAGTTCTCACCACGCACCTTCTCAAGTGCACGCTTAACAACACCCGGCCCGCTCACACCCACATTAATTACAACATCACCCTCAGTCACACCATGAAAAGCTCCGGCCATGAACGGGTTGTCATCCGGAGCATTGCAGAATACTACCAGTTTCGCACAGCCAAGGGAACTGTCATCCTTTGTAGCCTCCGCGGTTTCCTTAACAATCTCACCCATCAGCTTAACGGCATCCATATTGATTCCGGTTTTTGTAGATCCGATATTTACCGAACTGCATACCCTCTCAGTGGAAGAGAGAGCCTGCGGGATTGACCGGATGAGATTTTCATCGACAGGAGTCATGCCTTTGGAGACAAGGGCTGAATAACCCCCTAAAAAATTCACCCCCATATCTTTGGCAGCCTTATCAAGGGTTTTTGCAATTGTCACAAAATCCTCGGGGGATTTGCATGCCCGCCCTCCGACAAGTGCAACAGGAGTGACAGAGATGCGTTTGTTTACTATAGGGATACCATATTCAAGTTCGATATCACGTCCGGTGGAGACGAGGTCCTTCGCCGCAGAGGTGATCTTATTGTATATATTCCGGTTCAGAGTATCAAGATCAGAATCACAGCAGTCCAGAAGGCTGATGCCCATTGTTATTGTACGGACATCAAGCATCTCCTGCTCGATCATCTTATTTGTCTCATTCACCTCAAGTCTGTTTATCATTAAAAATACCTCTCAGATGCGGTGCATTTTTGTAAAAATATCCTCACGCTGGCATCTGATCTTTACACCGATCTCATCGCCGAGAGTTTCAAGTTCAGTCACCATCTCACCAAACGGTTTTGAAGATCCGCCGGTATCAACGATCATCATCATATTGAAATATCCCTGAACAATGGTCTGTGATATATCCTCGACATTGACCTGGTTATCTGCAAGGTAGGTACAGACCTTCGCGATAATCCCAACCGTATCTTTCCCGACGACAGTAATAATGGTTTTATTCATGCTCTCTCATTCCTGTAATATTATTGGTTTTCATCCGGCATTAATGCAAGTTTAAGTAGCATCCGACATCAGGTTTGTACTGTGAATCCAGATTAGCTGTAAACACAAATTAAACCAGAGAAGCAGAAAAAGAGCTTAAATAACAGCACCCCACATAACTGTAAAAATCATCAGCAGCGGATCACCGGGAGCACATTTATATATAAATATAGATAATACACCCAGTTCCCGGAATCAGATGTCACGGCCCATATTTGAGACATATATCAATAATTGCATTCCCCAGCCAAATACAGCATTATACCAAAATACTCTCTGCCGGGAAAGTATTATTTTAGCCCGGCACATATACCCCCTCAGTTTACCAAACTCAGGGGTGAAGAATTGTCATGACGGGGCGGAGTGAAGGATTTATAACCGCATTTCTGGAACACGACGAAGATACATGTATTGAGTCTGTCAGTAAAAGAATCAAAACAGGTGAAAAGCCGTCCGCAATCCTTGATGACATCAGGGAAGCCACGGCAAATGCCGGGCAGAAATTTGAAAGCGGAGAATATTCCGTCGCCGACCTCATGATGGCAGGGGAGAACCTCAACCAGGTGATGGAAGTTCTAAAACCGGCATTCGGTGAGAACAAACCTGAGAGCAGAGGGAAAATAGTTATCGGAACCGTTGAAGGGGATATCCACGATATCGGAAAGAACATTGTTGTGGTTCTCCTTGAAGCGGAAGGCTTCGAAGTAATTGATCTCGGTGTCAATCAGCCCCCGGAGGTATTTATCGATGCCATAAAGGAGCACAGGCCAATAGTCGTAAGTCTCAGCGGGCTGCTTACAGAGGCAATACATTCGATGAAAATTACAATCGACGAAATATGCAGGGCAGGTCTCAGGAACGACGTGAAGATAATCATCGGAGGGGGAAGAACAAATGAAGAGGCAAGGGAGTACACAGGTGCAGATGACTGGGCCGATGACGCAATAAGCGGAATAAGGAAGATAAAAAAACTTGCAGAAACTGAGTAAATATAAACAGTGACCTGTAGAGGCTGTTGCACAAATAAAATCCGGAGGACAATTGTATAATGTACAGACATAATAAACACAATATTTGTGGAAAAATTATCCGAAACAGACAATTCAATTATACCATGGTCAGTTGAAAAACAGTCATGCAACAGCCTCATATGATTTATTCTTCTCCATAGAGGCATTTGCTTCTATTTTCATCCCATCTAATGCAATAATTCCGGCTTTTGCAGCACCTCCCTCTCTTAAAATTTTGAGTACCTAAGCAAAAGCATTGGAGAAAGGTTCTCCAAATTCCTGTCTGAACCGTGCAATAGTTGTATGATCAATATAATTGTTCCTTGCTAATACACGAAATGAAATATCATATTTGATTGATTCTTCAATTTTTCTTGAAGAATTTACTCCCGTACAATAAGCTTAAATAAGAATCGAAAGTTTTACCGCCGGATCTAAAAATTTCCCTCCTTTACCATCATTTCGATACTTTTTGTAAAAGGGACTCATATCCATATCTGAAATTACATCAATAATGGTACATGCAAGAGATTATTCAGGCAACCATTCCATTAAATCAGGAGGTAAAAGGATGTGTCGATCTAAAGGCAGCTTACGCTCATTATATGTGATATATTGTTAGTTTACAAATCAAAAATAATTCATATTTTATATATTTGTCAATAATAAATATTTTTTGCATATATATCATTCGTGCAACAGCCTCCTGATTTTCTCTAAATACTAACGAACTACTAATACTTACCAAATTAGTATTATATTTATACCTGCAGATCTAAATACTAATGGAATACTAAAAAATACCAAATTAGTATTTTGGTGATCACCATGAAGAAACTCCCCGAAAAGCCACCGGACAGCCAGGAAAAGCCAAATCTTTTGGATATAATTGATAAAGGCGATCCGGAATTAATTAAGATGGTCAATGAATACAACAGCCGTTATCTCTACTATGATGAAATGAAGTACCGCATCCCTGATCTCAATAAGAGAACTGGGACATGGAGATTCATGAAGCTTCTCCGGATGATGAATTACGAGTCAGTCCCTTATCCGTGTCTTGATCTACAATATTCAACAACACCGGAGATATCGAAAAGTCTTCATATTTTCGATCAGTATCTCTCCGGAAAGATCAAAGTCAACGAGAGGAATATAAAGCTCGGGAATTCCTATATCCTGAATTCACTGATGGAGGAGGCGATTGCTTCCTCGATTATCGAAGGTGCAGTTACAACCCGGAGAGCCGCAAAAGAGATGCTCAGGAAAGGAAAGAGACCATCAAACAAGTCTGAGCAGATGGTAATGAACAATTACCGGGCGATGCAGTATATCATAGAAAACAAGGACGACCCGCTCACACCTGAGTTTATTCTTGATGTACACCGGATTGTTACGGAGAACACCCTTGAAGATGATGCGGTCGGCAGGTTCAGGGATAACGATGATGTCGTGGTTGCTGATCCTGTTAACGGAACAATTCACCATATCCCGCCTGTATATACTAATATTCCCGGCATGGTTGAGGAATTCTGCCGGTTTGCAAACGGGGATGATGAGGGATCGGAAAGTTTCATCCACCCGATAGTGAAGGGAATGATACTACACTTCCTTATCGGCTACATCCACCCATTCGTGGACGGAAACGGCAGATGTGCGAGGAGCATCTTCTACTGGTATGTCCTTTCAAGAGGCTACTGGCTCTTTGAGTACATGCCGATATCGAGGATAATCCTCCGGTCAAGGAAAGATTATTCGCTTGCATATCTTCACACCGAATATGACGAAATGGATCTGACTTACTTCATCCTGTACAATATCAGGTGCATCGAAAAAGCGAGAACAGATCTTCTCTCATATATCAAGCAGAAGCAGGCCGAACAGAGTTCGGCAAAGAAGATGATAAAGAATATCCCGAGGCTCAACACGAGGCAGGCGGAGATCTTAAGGGAGATGATGGAGAAGAAAGAAGATTTGTTCACGATCCGGGAGATAACGGAGACCTGGGGTGTCGTCTATGAGACGGCAAGAACCGATCTCATGACGCTTGCAGATCTCGGTTATATCATGAAGGAGAAGAGAGGAAGGGAGTTCATGTTTCGCTTTGATGAGGGGAGTAGGTTGGAGGACTGATAATGCAACCTCGTTCCTGTTGATCCCTTCAATTATCTTTTTGATTGTCAGAATGTCGCCTGTATCAAATATCTCGGAGATGCTTCCGGCGGCTGTCATTGAGATCCAGATCCCTGATGAAGATCAGGTACGTAATCTGCTCGATGACATCAAGGGGGTTGGTAAGGCCTCCGGTCCAGAACATCGTCCAGAGGGAATCGACCCTGTTCTTCATCTCGCCGGTAATCATTACCAGAATATTTCGCGGCTGTCAAAATAACCCTGACGAGTCGAAGCCGCAGGCATGCCCCGGAAACCCAAGTCCACTATAACCTAAAAAACTTGCAATAAGTTTTAATTTAGACTAAATGGACAATTATACAGGGATATTTCATGGTGGAGAATTTCAAAGGCGACAGTGTACCGGACATCTTTCAGAGAGTCTTAAAAATAGCAGAGATTTCTGAAAAAATTATCAGGTACTGCCTGATTGCAGTATTAATATTCTGGGGCGGTATGCTCATGTTTGTATTCATACTAAACTGGGAGGGCTGGTTTTTCGGCATCAGAATTGCAGGATTATATGCAGGAATTTATCTTCTTGCGGAAAGCCTGACTGCATTATTCCTGGCGGTTTCAGTCATCCGGTTCACTGGAAGAAGAATTATAACAGGAGGTCTGTCACTGATATTCTTCAGCTTTATGCTCCTTGATTCAGCAGTGACAAGACAGATTATTCATCCGGGCAGTAAAACCATACCGGAGTTATTTGTAATATTTGCACTCATCTCCCTTCTCTACCTAATCTCCTGCATCATAAAGGAATATACCGCCAAAAGGAGCTGAACAAGCTGGCATCTGGAGCGACTGTGACAGCGTTGCCCCTGGTGTATAGAAAATTTCAGGAAAAATAAAGAGAATATTATTGAACAGGCACAGGGTGTTAAGATAAAGCCTGCACTATAGCCACAAATGCTAAGTCCAGGATACCCAGCGGAGACTCGTCCGTATCAAGGAAGTATAATGCATTTTCACCGTATTCAACAGGGGCATAACCGGCACCGGCATGCGGGAGATCCTTAAACCGCACGAGCCAGGAACCGTTGATCTGTCCGGCCATCTGTACGGAGACGGAATCGGGCGTAAGGTCGTCTGATGTTCCGACGACAAGCATTACGTCCTTCTCAATTCCTGAAAGACCATCCCACGAACCTTGCCACGCCAGATTTGCCTCAGCCTCCATACGGATTCCTTCAGATGTCTCCGGATTGGATGCGGCCGACTCGATCTCCCCGAACAGTTTTTTAGTCTCCGGGATTTTGACGCTGTAGGTATTCGAATCGAGAATCATCTTCCTTACAGAATCAGGATGTGCAATTGCAAGCTGCTGAGATACCGATGAACCCATCGAAACGCCGTAGACATTCATGCTCTCATAGCCCAGCTCCTGTATGAAGACTGCAGCATCGTCGGCGTACATTGGTATGGTCGTATTAACATCCGATTCACTGCTGTAACCCATGCCCCGGTGATCGTAAATATAGACATGATACCCGGATGCCAGAATTCCAATAAAAGTCTCATCCCAGTCGTCGATAGTCGCACCAAATCCCTGTACCATAAGCAGAGGTTCTCCTGATCCAAATTCACGGTATCCGAGCGTAACACCGTTGACGGATATATACTCCACCGGAGTGTCGGCAAACGAAACTGGCGTATATACATGTGCAGCACCGGAATCACCCGGTCCCGGTGCGGACCCACCTGTATCGGCTGTGCATCCCGCTGCGGCGAGAAGACATACGATAAGGGCAATAAACAGAGAATAGATTTTCAGATTGTTCACACAAAGACCTCTTTTTCCGGTTTAGATTAAAACCGGTATTACCTGTTTGATAAATCCTGATAAATATATTCTGAAATCAACAGAAAAAGAAGGGAGACCAATACTGGAAATGAGAGACAACAGCCTGAAATGCGAATCTGAAACCCCCAATGGAAGGAAGTGCACACAGGAAGCAGAAGTTTTTAAGGAACACCTGTGATTCCCGTCACTACAACGGGTAAAACCCCTTAACCACAACTATTTCGTTATTTGTAATCCTGTTTATATTATTTTTTATCACCTTAGGTCGATGCCTGTTCAGGAATAATCATGGCAGATTTTGTTCTGATTCACGGCGGAAATATGGATACAGTCACATGGAACAGACTTACTACAGGCGATCCGGTTCACACAGATGACGGAAAGATGGGACGGAACCGCTGAATATCTCCGGAAGCATGGCCACAGGGTCTTTGCACCTACACTCACCGACGAATACACCTGCACGCTGACAGATCATATCGAAGAGATATGCAGGCTGCCGGCAGCGTCCCGAATCAGATCATAAAAGCCATTAATTTGAAATCCACGAATTAAACCTTCCATTTCTTTCCACAGACCAGCCCTTTCCGGACTGCAACATTAAATGTCAGCCATGAGAGAAGAGAACCTGCAATCATTGTCCATATGATATTGTTGCTAAAGTAATCGATGAACTTGCTCTCAAAGGGCCGGCCGAAGAAAACCGCCCCAAGAGCCGCAAGAAGTGCCATACACACGAAAGTGGCAATAAATGCAGTAAGCAGATAATAACCCGTACCATACCTGTCCATCTTTAATTCACGCCCTTTCATAAGCCTGTGTCAAAGGAGATAAGAAAGATACGGGTAGAGAAAGTTGATAAGAAAACCAGAGACACTCATCAGCGACCACGAACCGGTCAGATCTCCGGCAATGTTGCCAATCCCAAATCCCCAGGCTGCGGCAGGCCCCAGCAGGATCCCGAAGAGAACAGGAAGTGCTGCCGCAGGGCGTACCGCGATGCCTGCAATATCCCACTGGATCTCATTAAAGACAGTCAGAATAAGTGCATACATGACCGCAGTCGCTGCAATCAGAACCAGCCCTCTTTTGTTCTTCCAGACTTCTATGAGTTCATCCATAACACTCTTTTTCGTTTATCCGGAAAAGACCTTTTCCAAAACTATCACATAAGGGCTGCCTCTTCAGCGGCTATTACCCATGACATCTCCGGCCTGCAGAACCATATGACCAAAAAGAAAGCGATAAAGGCAATTGTGCCCATAATCCAGTCATTTGCTTCTGCCAGACGGATTCCGCCTGAAAACAGAAACAGGAAGAAGGCCATAACTATGAGGGTTATGTACTTATTTACTTTTGAACCGGGAGTAACGACGGCATTCATCCCCGGAAGTACATACCTGAGCAGGTACCAGAGCCAGATCAGAACAAGAGCAGTCCCAAAAACTGCTGCCGGCCACGGAGATAGCCCAAGCCCGTGATTGATGTTACCTATATCACCATGAGAAGAAAATGACCGCATAGGCATATAGGCGATAAGCTCAGCCAGATTTACGATGATAAACCAGAATATGAGATGAAAAGCCCACTTCCTCCGGACAAAGGCACCTGACTTCAGAATAAATATTCCGCAGGTTACAACAACGGCATGAAAGATCAAGGGCATCACGGCAATTACAGCAGCATGAACCCCAAGTCCCGATGCAAAGAGCGATGAATAACTGACCCCTTCATCCCATCCGGACAGAGTAATGGGATTTCCCCATTCAATTGCAAGAGGGTTCTGCATGTTTCCAAGTAGGAATGCAGTGGTGCTGTGAATGTGCTCGTGCGTGATTACGATGACAGTCTGGAAGAAGAAATAGGTTGCAATAACGATGAGAAGATATAGCAGAGCGCCCCTGACCTCATTCCTGCACAGCATAATATTACCCTGTTGATTTTGGGGGATAATAAAAGGATGGAATATATTCTGAAATTGGTGCAAAAAAGATCTTCCCCATAAACCATCAGGGAAGAACATATTCCGGTCTCTTAAAAGAGTTTTACGGAGTTTTCCCGGTTATCCCATCGCAGTCAACCGGAGCAGTACCCGTTCTGCCATGACAGCACCCTTTTAAACATTCTGAACCAAAAATATCATATAAAATTTATTAAATGAGGGAAACTATGAGTTCAACGGAGTCCATGAAACTTGTCTATACAGGCAAGACAAAAAACGTCTATGCACTTGATAACGGAAATTATCTGCTTAAATTCAAAGATGACTGCACCGGAGCTGATGGTGTATTTGACCCGGGCATGAATACCATCGGCCTTACTATGGAGGGTGCGGGCCGTGCAGGCCTCAGGATGACAAAATTCTTCTTTGAAATCCTGAACCAGAAGGGAATTCCAACCCACTATATAGATTCTGACATCGACAACGTCACAATGATTGTCAGGCCTGCAAAAACATTTGGTAAGGGACTGGAAGTTATCTGCCGTTTCCGTGCGGTAGGAAGTTTTTACAGGCGCTACGGAGATTATATAGAAGAGGCTGCACCACTGCCGGCGTTTGTAGAGACAACATTAAAAGACGATGACCGCGAAGATCCTCCGATTACAAAGGACGCACTCGAAAATCTTGGAATTCTCACCCCGGATGAATACGAAAAGGTCAAATCATTAACCCAGCAGATCGCAACCATCATAAAGGAAGAACTTGCGAAGAAAAATATCGAACTCTACGACATCAAATTTGAATTCGGCAGGATTGGAGACGAGATCATTTTAATAGATGAGATCTCAGGAGGAAATATGCGTGCTTTCCGGAACGGAGAGTACATCATGCCGCTTGAACTCGAAAGAATGGTTCTTGATGAATAAAATAACTTTTTTAAGGAGATCTCATCACAATTTACTTCAATAATCTGTAAATCCAAATTACGATGTGAAGTGTGTAAAAACTCTCAAAATAGCCTGCCTTTTTTCAGACATAATCCACATCCTCAATTTCATAGAGATAAGCCACTGTTCCGCTCTTTAAGGTAACCTCTCTTCTGCTGTAATACTCTCCCTCATAAATATCAGCATTCATGAAATCTTCACCAGAAAGCGTCAGAACAATACCTTTCACTTCATTATCAGCCATCTCATCCGCAGGACTACCCTCTGAATTAAGTCCGTCCAAAGGACCTGAAGAATTCCGGCCATTTTTATCTCCGGAAAGTGAATCTGAAATTTTCCGTACCGCGGGAAATGTCTCATTCCCAAAAGTAACCGTTCCAAGTCTGTAGCCATACAGTGAATCCGAAACTCCGGAAATTTCCCTGCCAAATACATCCTTCTGAATGTCAGAATCCATCAGTGTTCCGTACACAAAAAGTTTCTCAGTCATAAACCCTGCAATAATATTTGTCACACAAATTAAAAAAAGCAAATCAACAATACTATTACAGTATAACAATAGAGAAAAATCCTTCTGCATAATATCCCGGCAGAAAAAATCCTGACAGATATTACCCGGATAACGGAGATACAAACACCTATGAAAGAGATAAAACCCCTTATTTACATGGACAACGCCGCAACAACACCGACAAGGCCGGAGATTGTCAGCATTATGACAGAATATATGACAGAGAAGTTCGGCAATCCCTCTTCACTGTACAGTATTGCCAGAGATTCCAGAGAAGCGGTTGAAAAGGCACGTGAACAGGTCGCATCTGCAATAAACGCAGAGCCAAAGGAGATATATTTCACATCCGGCGGAACCGAATCTGACAACTGGGCAATAAAGGGTGCCGCCTTTGCGAACCAAAAATCCGGCAACCACATAATAACAACACCCATTGAGCACCACGCAGTTCTGCATACGGTTGAATGGCTTGAAAAACAGGGTTTTGAGATAACATATCTTCCCGTTGACAAATACGGGCTTGTTGATCCAGAGGACTTTGAGGCCGCCATAACAGACAGAACAATTCTTGCATCAGTTATGTCTGCCAACAATGAGATAGGAACGATAGAGCCGATTGCTGAACTAGGGCGAATTGCCAGGGATAAAGGAGTTATCTTTCATACCGATGCAGTGCAGGCGATAGGGCACATACCGATTGACGTTGAGGCTATGAACATCGACATGCTCTCACTCTCCGGTCACAAGTTCAGCGGCCCGAAAGGAACAGGTGCACTTTACATCCGGACGGGTGTAAAGATTGATCCCCTGATGCACGGCGGAGCACAGGAGAGAAGAAGGCGGGCAGGAACAGAGAATGTACCGGGAATTGCCGGACTTGGTCTGGCAATCGAAATAGCGGTAAAAAACATGGAAGAAGAATCTGCAAGAATTGCTGCACTAAGGGACAGGCTTACAGAAGGGCTTTTAAATATTCCAAAGACACATCTAAACGGTCATCCGGAGAAGAGGCTCCCCAATAATGTAAACGTGGTCTTTGAATACATCGAGGGTGAGTCAATCCTTCTCATGTTGAACAGAAAGGGCATATGTGCATCCACAGGAAGTGCATGCACTTCGGATTCACTTGACGCCTCTCATGTTCTGACAGCCTGCAATGTTCCCATTGAAATAGCACATGGTTCCCTTCGCCTGACCCTTGGTGAGGTGAACAGTGTTGAGGACGTTGAATATGTGCTTAATACAGTGCCCGGCATTGTTCAGAAACTGAGGAATATGTCACCGCTTACACCTGATGAACTCAGAACTGCGGAGTAACCAGCAGTATAAAGATTTGCAAAAAATACAGTCAGCCGAGGAGAAAAAAATGTACAATGAAAAGGTAATGGACCACTTTGAAAATCCAAGAAATACGGGCGTAATAAAAGATGCAGACGGCATAGGAGAGGAAGGAAACCCGCAGTGCGGCGATATAATGAAGGTTTTCATCAAAGTTAAGGACAACATTATTGAGGATATAAAATTCCAGACCTTCGGTTGCGGAGCCGCCATTGCATCAAGCAGCATGGCAACCGAACTTGTGAAGGGAAAAACCCTTGAGGAGGCATGGGACCTCTCCAATAAGGCTGTCGTTGAGGCACTTGAGGGCCTTCCTCCGGCAAAGGTCCACTGCTCCGTTCTTGCCGAGGATGCGATACACAGGGCAATAAACGACTACCGCAAAAAGCAGGGACTGCCTCAATGGGAAGAAAAATCTGGTAAAGAGTCACACCACCACTGACAAAAAAACAGCCCAACAGAATTGGAACCAACACAAATATATTTTGACAATATTATATTACACACATTACCGTGCGGATTTATCCTGTCAATACCAGACAGAGAGTAATTGAATCATACGCTCCCTATCATTTTATACGGCGAATATTTCTAAAAAACAGTCATGTATATCATTAATGATATACAGACCTAAATATTATGATTGAGTCGGACATAGCTTTCATACTGCTTTTTGCATATATAGGAGGCAGTCTGAAATATATTGATTCAGCTTTTGATGATGGTGTATTTAACCGGAAACTTGCTCTGATTCTTTCAGTATTGACCGGGTTTGTATTCTGTCTGGTTATCGCACTGAATGGATACACTGCCGGAATATATCTTGGAATTGTGATTTCTGTCATTCTTGCCGGTAAAATTGATAATTTTGCATTTTCTCTTATTACAGCAATGGTTCTTGCAGGAGTTATTCTTCTTGGTGCTGAAGGTCTGCTCTACGTAAATATCTTAACACTTGCTGTAATCGTACTGACATCATTTATCGATGAAATAGGAAACGACAGCGCTGATGCCCTTAAGACATCCATAAATATAAACAAACCGGCAGGAGTTAAAGGCGTTTTAACTGATCTTTACATACGGTGGTTTACATTCCGGTGCACTGCCTTTGCAGGGCTGATATTTCTTGCCCTGTTTGCAGATATGCCCTGGATATTCTTTGTTGCTGTTTTAGCTGATGAGGGAATGTACCAGTTTGTCGGTTCAGTTGCAGGGAAAAGGAAAAAAACGACAGATACAAATCCGGTAGTTCAGGTGGACTGAAACTGTGTTTAAAAGATATAAACGGCAGAATAATAAAAATTACCCCGATATATACGGCAGAGATGATCCATATTCACGTGCTGCAACTAAGGCTCTGATTATTTCCCTGATAGTCAGTGCCATTATCGGATTTGTAGAGATAATATTCTGGTTTTTCTCTAAAAATGACCTCTTTTTTATTGAAGGGTTTGGCAATCTTGCCTGGCTGGTTCCTGATACAATACTGCTCGCAACGGTTCGCTTGGGGGCCAGAAAAGCGGATTTAAAGATGCATTACGGTTATCAACGCATAGAAACACTGGCTTTGCTTATCTTCTCACTTGGTATTGCTGCTTATATCCTTAACTTCTTCTTTGAGACTCTTATGTCTCAGTCAAATGAACTTAATCCTGGATATGGAATGGCTACAATCTTCCTTTCACTTATGATAATTACAATGCTCTTTTTCCTTTACCGCTATCTGAGAGATGTAGGAAGAAGAATTAACAGCCGGCTGCTTCTGCTTAATTCAGTTATTATTAAGGCAGACATGGCCTGTGTGGCAATAATTCTTATAAGCGGAATGTTTCAGGTGATTGCACCTTCATTTGATATAATTCATACAGCACTGACACTCTTTGTTGCCCTTGCTCTCTTTGTTTATAGTTCCGGAGAATTTATAGGGGCTGCAAAAGAGCTTATCGATGCAAATCCTTCAGTTAATGTGATGAACCTCACAGAAGAGATCACTGAAGAAATGCCTGGGGTTTTTTTTATATCAGAACAGCGTATTCGGAGTTTTGGTGGTGCTATATCAGTAGATATTACAATCGAAACTGATCCTGAGATCACTGTCAGAGAAGCGTACTCAATAGCCTGCATGATTGAAGAACGGATATGTTCATCAGTTGAGGATGTTATTGATGTCCATGTACGGGTACACCCGGCAGGGGCATATCTGGCAAAAGAAACCTCTGAATGGAATATTTCCGGATAAACCACAAATAACAGTATTATCTCGGCTTTGTAGAAATCATACTGTAAACTGGTTTTGTTCCGGGATATTTATTATTACTTTATGTTCTCTCAACCGTGAATTCCCTTACAAATATAACAGATCCGCTGAATTACGCTGAACCTGACAAGAACAGTCGTGGCAGAAAAAACGCCTGAAAAAGTATGATGATTTTATCCCTTTCTTCTCCTTGTCATCATATATGGCACTAAAAAGACCACAGCAACAACAAGCCACAATGACCCAAATATCATCAGGATCTTCTCCTGGAAAGAGTCATAAAACCTTATTTCTGCATAAGTTCTCTTCACCCAGTCAATCCGGAGTCCGTCATAACCGGATCCTGTGCTGCTTAAAGTTTCGTCCCCGGCACCATCCACACTGCCGGCCCCGTTCTCTGAAACCTCAGCACCGGAAATAACCTCACCACCGGTGGATACCATCCCTAAAAGAGGATTTCTGACATCAAAGACCGGTGGCAGATATACCGAAATATTGTACCGGTCATCAAATATAAGCTGCAGATTATGGTTATCAATGGCGGAATCATAACCTACGGTATAATTGCCCTTCTCAAACTCTATGCTTCTCCCCTTATCCTCAAAAGATGCCTCAGTTCCGTTGGTATAATACAGGGATACATTCCCGTATTCCGCCGGAACCTTCTCGCCAAGCACACCGGGCTTTTCAAAACGGTATTCCGAGGCCTCTTCAATCTCTAAAGAGGCATGGTACGAAGAGCCATTCTCAGCCACAAAAAATGTGGCATTAAGGGCGGATGCCGGAAACACCACAAAGACAAGCAGCAGAATCAGCGCAGAACAGCACGCAAGGACATTAAGTCCGCGTCTATCTCCACCGGAGCATCGCATTGTCTTATCACCGTCTCCGGATCCTTTAGGAGATGTCCTGTTACAACACATACAATCTTTTCATCCTTATCAAGCAGACCTTCCTCTGCCATCTTCTTAATACCTGCAACAGATGCCGCAGATGCAGGTTCAACACCAATACCTTCCTTTCTGGCAAGATCACGCTGCATAGCAAGGATCTCATCATCGGTAACAGAGAGAGCAGTTCCGCCGGTCTTTCTGATAGCCAGAAGCGCTTTTTCTGCGTTTACAGGAGCACCAATCCTTATTGCGGTTGCGATCGTCTCAGGGTCCTTCTGAGGGACAAGCACATCAAGACCCTCTGCAATCGCCTTCACAACCGGCATAGAGCCTGCTGCCTGAACTCCGGTCATAACCGGAATTTTGTCTGTAAATCCAAGCTCCTCAAGCTCAAGCATTCCTTTGTAAACCGCAGATATATTGCCTGCGTTTCCTACCGGCAGAACCATCCTGTCAGGAACCTCTCCAAGCTGATCGACAGTCTCAAGCCCTATCGTCTTCTGCCCTTCAAGCCTGTACGGGTTCACCGAATTGAGAAGATACAGACCTTCGGTCAGGCAGAGTTCATGCACCATCTCAAGGGCACGGTCAAAATTACCCCTGATTGCAATGACCTTTGCCCCGTGCATCAGAGCCTGGGCAACCTTTCCAAGTGCAACCTTTCCTGCCGGAAGAAGAACCACTGCCGGAATTCCGGCTTTTGCCGCATACTGGGCAAGGCTGGCGGATGTATTTCCTGTGCTCGCACAGGCGACCGTCTTCATCCCAAGCTGAAGGGCCATTGAAACTCCGACAGTCATACCCCGATCCTTAAAGGAACCTGACGGGTTCAGACCTTCGTGCTTTGCATAGAGGTTTTTAAGGCCGAGTTCCTCACCAATCTTCTTCATATGGTACAGAGGGGTGCCGCCCTCCTGAAGGGTAACAGGTTCTCCTTTAACCGGAAGGATCTCCTTATACCTCCACAGACTGAGCGGGCGTGAATTCCAGTCAGCCCTTGAAAAGCCGGGTGACTCAAGGTCATATTTAACCGCCAGAAGGTGGTCACATTTTGAACAGCGGTATATTATCTCACTTTGATCATATTCGGCACCGCAGTTCACACAGACGAGACGAAACATACCTTATCCTATTGCTCTTGACGGAATTATAGCTGATGGATATGCACCGTCCCGGCATCAGGAATGCACACCGGAAACGGCCAGCACACCCGCCCACGCAATCGAAAAAACAATGAGGGCATATATAATTCTCCCGCCATCCGGAACCGGGATATGCAGCACAGGTGACGATACGAGCATAAAAAGAAAGGCACCTGCAATAATTACAGCCGACAGCCTCATCCTGAAACTCTTTGCAGCCAGATTTCCGGAGAGCTTTCTTTTGCTGAACGGATAAATCCAGCAGACTCCGGTTTTGGAGCATGAATCCTCAATGAGGTGCATCAGGTAACCGAACAAAAATCCGGCCATGAAGATATATATCCATCTTTCAGCATCAAACCCGGCAGAAATTACAAATATTCCATATAAAATCAGCCCGATTGCCAGTCCGGCAATAAAAGCGCCCAGCAGTGAATGCATGACACCACGATGGCGCGGTTTTTCCCGCCCAAGAGTAAAAACCCAGACAAGTGCCGAGGCAGGATAGAAGACAAGGTACCTCAGGATGTAGCCAAAGAAAGGCAGGAAGATCACAGTATGCCTCCTTACAGCCCTTAAATTTCCCCGTCCGCCTAAAAAACCATGCATAATGGAAGAATCCGCAGCATCGGCATCAGGTGCAAGTGAACCTATGAATACCCCGATGAGGCAGACCAGAGGGATTATCGGATCAACACTGCCAAAAAGCGGCGTGAGGATAATCCCGGCTGATAAAAGGCTCAGAAATACGTGCTCTTCTCCATGCATCAGATCAGCAGAGTACTATCTGATCCATTTTATGTATAACTCTTCTTTGCGGTCAGGAAATACAGGCAAAATCCTGCCTGCTTCCCCAACAGACGAGAGATCTGCCGATGCGAATGTCAGGCACTCACCTTCACCGGAATCAGCCGCAACTTCACCGTAAGGGTCAGCCAGAAATGAACCGCCACAGTATGAATCAACGTAATTTTCTCCGGCTGTATTAACCCCTGCAACAAAAAACTGATTCTCAGCCGCACGGGAGATGATAAACGTCCGCCAGTGCTTCATCCTCCTGCACGGCCATGCAGCAGGAACAAAGACAATTTCCGCACCGCATCTTTTGTAATATGTAAATAATTCCGGAAACCTGAGGTCATAGCATATCGCAATCCCGATCCTGGCACCCTTATATTCTGCAACAACAGGACTTTCTCCTGACCTGAATGCCTCACCCTCTCTTCCGGGTGTGAAGAGATGAATCTTTGAGTATGAGGCAATAATATCACCATTGTCCCCGATTAAAAGAGAGGTGTTCTCCGGAAATCCGTCTGTTTTTTTCCTGTACGAGCCGAGTATCCCGACAGAATATTCCTCAGCATATTTTTTTAGAGATGAGACGATAAGGCTCTCTTCACCGTCTGCATATCTCTGAGATAACGGATCCCAGCCCGTAAAGGCCTGCTCAGGGAAGATAATAATATCCGAACCATGAGAAGATGCCTCCCGAATCATACCTTCAGCCCGGACAAGATTCTTCTCCGGTTCTTCCATAAGGGATTTAAACTGGGAAAAACAGAGATTCAGCAGCATATATCAGTTTTCACTGGAGCATTCAGGCTCTTTTGAACCAAGAAGCATCAGCAGAACGCCTAAGACAACAAGAAGAGCAAAAACCGGCATCAAAGTATATATTATTCCTGTTTTAAAGCTGATTATCTCCATGCCAAGAATAACTCCCAAAAGAATTATCCCAACAGAAGCAAGTATTCCCCCGGCATAAACCTGAATTTCACTCATATAGCTTCTAAAAATTGGGCACTAACTGTTTTATACTATTCGGAGACAGAGCAGGAGCGGGAATTTCTCCGGAAATCAGATATACGCACAGAACAAAAGTTCCAAAAAAAGAATATTATTGAATATTATTTCCACAGGCATCAAAACCACACTCAAACGCACGGGTATTTACCTCAATAGTCTTTGGAGGTACAAGACCCTTTACAGCCTGTACCAGAGACTCTTTCTTCAGCGGAAGCGCAGAGGCGGAGGCGCCGAGCATCACCACATTCTGTGAAAGCAGACTTCCCGCTTCCTCTGCAATCTTCTCCGCGTCAATGACAGTAAGGTCAAATCCGGACATTCTCTCAATGATCTCTTCAGGAGACGGTATAACAATATTATGCTGGAAGGCAGAGACCGGAATTATAATTCCGGATGAGGTGATTATCTTTCCTCCTTCCTTCAGGAAATGACTGTACCTGAGTGCCTCGAGGAGATCGAATGATATTATCAGGTCAGCAGTTCCAGGTGAGATGAGTGACCCGTATTTCCCGTCTATCCTTATATGAGTCTCAACCGAACCGCCCCTCTGTGCCATTCCGTGAGTCTCGGCTGATCTTACAGACCTCTTCTCAAGGAGGCATGACTCCCCGATTATATTTGAGGCCAGAACAGTGCCCTGTCCTCCTACCCCGACAATTAACAGGTCAAAACTTTCGCTCATCTCTTTCCCTCCGGTCTTATTGCACCTGCCGGACAGATGTCAGCACAGACTCCACAGCCCATGCAGAGTGAATTTACTGATGCCTTCTTATCCGTAAATTCAACCGCCGGGCAGCCGAATTTTACACAGAGTCCGCATCCGTTGCATAGGTCTGTATCAACAATGACAGGCTTTCTTTTGATTCCTGATCTCTTCGCGTCAATCACGCATGGCTGCCTTGCTATGATGACTTTAACACCCTTCTTCGCTTTTGCCTTCTCAAAGGTCTTCAGAGTGCAGGTGAGGTCATACGGATCAATGGTCTCCACAAAGGAGACACCGCATGACCGGCAGAGCATCTCAAGAGAGAGAGAAGGACTTTCAATCCCTTTTGCCGTCATTCCGGTGTTCGGATTGGGCTGGTGGCCGGTCATTGCCGTAATCCTGTTGTCAAGGATCACGACCGTAATATTGGCGCCGTTGTATGCCGCATTAATCAGACCGTTAATTCCGGTATGCAGGAAAGTCGAGTCACCGATTGTGCAGACGACATCACTATCATCACCCGCTGATGAAATCCCGCTCCCGACTGTTATGGACGCACCCATGCAGATCGTTGTATCGACAGTTCCAAGCTGGATGCCAAGGGTATAACAGCCAATGTCACTTGGGTATATCGCTTTGCTGCCGAATACCTTCTTCATCGCATAAAATGCTGCCCTGTGTCCGCATCCTGCGCAGAGAATCGGCGGCCTTGGCGGCAGATCCTTTACAGGCTCAGGAATTATGTACTCGTATTTATGCTCAAAACCTGCCTTATCAAAGGCAAGTGCCACAGATGCGGGATCAAGTTCGCCCTCATAAGGAACACAGCCGTTCTTTTTGCCAAAAACTTCAGCACCGCAGGATACCTGCCGCAGAAGGTCTTCAGCCACCGGCGACAACTCTTCAACCACAAGGATCTTCTCATGCTTTGATGCAAACTCCCTTAACCATCCCTCATCTATCGGATATGCACCAATCTTTGCAAAAGATACATCATCCGGGATTATCTCAGCCACATATGAGGATGCAATTCCGGCTGCGACAACAGCAGTCTTACCCCTGATTTCAGCCCTGTTAAAGCCAAGTTCTACGAGTCTTTCTGCAATTTTACCCTGCTTCTCATTCAGTTTTTTATGAAGAACCCTGGTGTGCACCGGAATTACAACAAACTGCTTTGGATCTTTCTCAAAAGCCGCAGTTCTGTGCTCCTGACCGGCCTCACCCACGACAACATCACTCTTGGAGTGGCAGATGCGTGTTGTCGGCCTGAAGATTACAGGCAGGCCAAACTCTTCAGAGAGGTCATAGGCTGAGACCATCATTGAATAAGCCTCCTGAATATCTGCCGGATCAAGGCATGGAATTTTTGCAAACGCTGCATAATTCCTTGAGTCCTGCTCATTCTGGGAGCTGTGTGCATACGGATCGTCTGCCGAAACTATGACCATGCCGCCTTTAATTCCGGTATATCCGCTTGTCATTAGCGGGTCAGCAGCAACATTTAAGCCGACATGCTTCATTGTGACAAGCGATCTGACACCTGTCCATGCCGCCCCGAGGGCATTTTCAAACGCCACCTTCTCATTGACCGACCATTCCACGTAAAAGTCCCTCTCCTTTTGATATCGTAAAAAATCCACAATCTCAGAAGAAGGCGTTCCCGGATAACCGCTTGCGAAATCGAGGTTTGCCTCAAGGCATGCACGTGCAATGGCCTCATTTCCAAGCAAATATCTTTCAGACATATTTCAAACCTGTTGATTATGTCTGTCTCCGGTTGGCATTTAAGATGACGGAAAATATCCCGGCATTTCATGACCGGAAATTACAGTGCCGGGTTTCAGGACAACGGTGAAATAAAGCAGGATAAAAAATAAAGGAATTATCTATTTATCAAAGATACCGGCGCCTTTGCCGGCCTCAAGTGCAAGACCGACCGACTTAAAGGCGTCATACAGCTCAACGAAGTTGGGGATATGATTATCATTCAGGATATTAATTCCGGGCTGCATACTCTCACCGCTGATCATGCATCCGACAACCATCTTGTCAGTCTGTCTTGAAAACCGGACAATCTCCTTTGCAAGCTTAATCGGATCAATTGATGTCACAGGAGAGGCGACGACAAAGGCGATATCCCAGAAGTCCTGATATCTGATGAGAATGTCAAGCGCCCTTGCATACCTCTCAGCCCCGGCATCCCCGATTATGTCCACCGGATTGCGCCCGCTCCATCCGGCCGGCATGAACCCGTCAAGCTCCTCTCTCATCTCATCCGGAAGCGTGATCAGTTCTATACCGTTTTCACCCGCAAAATCAGCTGAGAGAACCGCAAAACCTCCGCCGCTTGTAACGATAACAGCACGGCTGCCTTTTGGCCAGCCTTCAGATGCCAAAAGACCCGCAACAGAGAAGGCGCTGCTGAGAGAGAAAGCGTTTATTATACCGGCCTCCCTGAAGGCCTCCCTGTATATCTCATAACTCCCTGCAAGCGAACCTGTATGTGACATTGCCGCCTTCTTTCCGGTCTCGCTCTTTCCGGCCTTAAGGACAATTACAGGCAGCTCTTTTGCATGCTTTCTTGCCGCCTCGGTAAATTCACGACCTGACTTAAGGCCTTCAATATAGAATACAGCGGCCTTTGACTTACTGTCTTTCAGGAGCATTCCAAGATAATCGGCAAAATTAAGGTCTGCCTGGTTTCCAACCGAAACCACAATTGAGAGGCCCGTATTACCGACAATACCCTTATCAGCCGCCGCCGTGATTATCGCGCCGCTCTGGGATATGAATGCAACAGGCCCTGGTTTTGGCATTTTCTGCCCGAATGTCGCATTCAGCCCTTCATAGGGAAGCATTACACCAAGACAGTTTGGTCCGGCAAACCTGATGCCGTATTTTTCTGCAATAGCCAAAACCTCGTCCTCAAGCCGGGAGCCTCCGTCTCCAAGCTCCTTAAATCCGGCAGAAATAATCACTGCATACTTTATTCCCTTCTCCCCCGCCTCCTTCATAACCTGCGGGACAGACTTTGCAGGAACAACAATAACCACCCAGTCAGGAACAGCAGGGATATCAGAGATACTCCTGAATACCTCTTTGCCAAGTATTGACCCGCCTTTGGGATTGACAGGATAGATACTGCCCGAGAAGGGCAGGAGGTTATGCATGAGATAATATCCGAGTTTACCCGGAGATGAGGATGCACCGACTACGGCAATGCTCTCCGGTGAAGAAAAACCCTCAGGAATTGCTGCGGTTTTCAGCTCAGAGGCAGGAACATCTCCCGGGATCTTCTCATCTCCGGCAATGATCCTTGCATCCACGGCGACAGCACCTTCAGGATAGAGGATAAGAGGATTTATGTCAAACGAGATAATATACTCATTTTCAAGAAACATCCGGGCGGCATCATGGATAATCTTCTCAAGTGTACACCGGTCATACTCCTCACCACCCCTGTACCCGCCGATAATTGCAGAGATCCTGGTCTCATCGATCATCCCGGATATTTTAGCTCCGTCAACAGGGAGGAGCCTGACAGAAATATCCTTTAAAAGCTCAACAAGAGTTCCGCCAGTGCCAAAGGTTATCACCCTTCCAAAAACAGGGTCCCATTTCCCGCCAACGATCACTTCAAGCCCCTTTTGCACATGCCTGGATACCAGCACACCTGAAATCCCGGCATCCGGCATCTTATCCTTTACACGGAGTAAAAGGTGCTCATACTCATATTCAAGCTCTTCCGGAGATGAAATCCCGGTAACCACCCCCCCCACATCACTTTTATGCGAAATATCAGGCGAGGTTATCTTCAGTACAACAGGATAGCCGATCTCTTCGGCAAAAGAGAGAGCCTCATCGGCGGATTTCGACAGATGATACTCCGGAACGGGGATATCATAGCGTTTCAGGAGATCATAACCTTCCGGTTCGGATAAAAGATGCCCAGCCATATCCTCTATTATATCCCATCTGGTATTTTTTACCTGCGGCAGATTTACCGCCCGGCAAACCTGAAATAAAATCAGCACCACTATCTGCATCATGAGAACAAGCCATAATCTTCTTCTCCGGATATGGCATGACCCGGAGTTTGACATGAAAAAAGCAGCCGTATATTACACCGATCGCGGTGCACCCGGCGATATCTCAGTTGCAGAGGGGGAATTTATCAGAAAACCTGAAAGGGACTGGTTTGAAGTGGAGACAGAAAAAGGGATTAAGATAATACCATATCACCGCATAAGAAAGATTTCATATGCCGGAATACCTCTGTGGGAGCATGACGGGTAAAGTGAACAGGGAAAATATAAAAAAAAAATATCTGATAATTATGCCATCTCCCTGCATCCCGGCCCGTTGATTACACTTCTCCCGCTGCTCTTCCTCTGCACCCGGATACGGGTTGATATTCTCTCTTTAAGGGCAGGAACGTGGGATATTACTCCTATTGTCTTGCCTTCATGCTGAAGCCCTGAGAGCGTGTCAAGTGCAATATCAAGGGCATTCTCATCAAGTGTTCCAAATCCCTCATCAAGGAAGAGCGAATCCACCCTGACCCGGCTGCCCGACATATCGGATAGTCCAAGTGCAAGGGCGAGGCTGACAATGAAACTCTCACCTCCTGAGAGATTTTTGGTTGACCTGACCTCTCCGGCCTGATAGTTGTCAACTATGCCAAGCTCAAGAGGATCTGAATCGCTTCTGACAAGTATGTACCGATCACTCATCTTCCTGAGCTGACTGTTAGCATGAGATACCAGAATCTCAAAGGTAAGCCCCTGCGCAAACCTCTGGAATTTGCTCCCGTTATGTGAGCCGATAAGCTCATTGAGCTTACCCCACCGGAGAAGAACCTTCTTCTGCTCCTCAATCTCCTTTAATTTTCCGGATGCGAGACCCTTCTGCTCATCATTTGTCTTCAGCCTCACGGAGACTTCACCGGTTGAACGGTCAGTCTCCCTCTGCCTCTCAGTAAACGCTGTATAAACATCACGGAGTTCACCCTCCGGCATCTCAGTCAGTCTCTTCTCCCTCTCAGCAGCAAGAATTCCGGACTGCTCCGAGAGAAGGTTTGTAACCCTCGTCTCTCCGGTTTTGATCTCCTCTTCCACTGCCGCAATACGTTCAGCGTCAGACTCCGGCATGAGCGCCTCCTCGAAAGTGGCTTCTGATTCAAAACCGGAATTCCGTATTTTAGAGAGGAAGCTTTCGCTTAAAACCGCAGTATCATATTTCAGGGAAGAGATCGTCTTCTCAAGGCCTTCAGCTCTGCTCTCAAGCCTTATAACTTCAGAATAGAGATTTTCCTTCTTTTCACGCACCTCAACAAGTAAAGCTTCAGCCAGGTCTGCAAGATTTTTAAGCCGCCCCTCCTCATCATCAGGATTTTTATCCCCGAATAATTTAAATCTTTGGGATTTCAGGATATCAAGCTCAGATTCAAGCTTTCCGGCCTCCCCGGAGCTGTGCTGAATCCGCTCTTCAGCCTCTGAGAGCAGTGCAGAATATTTATCGAGATCTGAACGGCAGATAGCAAGTTTTTCTTCGCAGCCTGCATACTCTCTCTCCTTTGTACTGTACACAGAGAGAATATCCCTCAGGATAACAGGTATTTCTCCTCTCTCTTCCGGCAGTTCATCTCCCGGAGAGTACGAAAGGAACTCATTCTCAAGCAGAGCCATAAGAACCCCTGCCTCATCCCTAATCTTTACGAGATCACCTGAAATTCTCTCTTCCGCAGATATGGCCTCCTTCAGGAGAAATTCGGCATCCCGGAGATCGCTCTCAGCAGCCGCTGACCTCTCAGAAAGTCCGGAGAGCATCTCTTCTGACTCACGGAGTTCATTGTACAGGGGTTCATAATCCCTGAGAACGGCCCGGACCTTTGCGAGTTCACCGTCATAACAGGCGATCTTCTCCAGGATCTCATCCCTGCCTGACTCTTCAGGGTTCATTCCGGCATTATCCAGGCACACTGAAAGCTTCGCATTAAGCTCTTTTGTTCCGGACATCAGCTCTTCAGATCTCTTCTTATCCGCTTTAATCTTTGATTCAAGAACCGCAATCGCGGAAAATATCCCTGAGATCTGAGAGGTGATCTCATCAAGAAGCAATTTCTCAGCCTCAATTTCAGGCTTCATTTTGTCAGATACAGGAGCCTCTTCTGCGTACGGATGTTCTGCCGAACCGCAGAGCGGACATGGTTTTCCTGGAACAAGCCTCTTCCTCTCCTCGTCAAGGCTTTTAATCTTCGATGCAAGTGCGTAATTCTCCTCCAGCACCCTGATAAATTCAGCCTTCTCAACCTTTCTGCCGGAGAGATCTGAATACTTATCTTTAAGTTTTATCAGCTCAGAACTGTCCTTTTCAACCTCTGCACCGAGCGAGGAGAGTTTATCATCAGCAGCTTTTATCTCATCGGAATACCGGAGAGCATCCTTAAGATATATGGACAGTCCGGAATATTCCCTGTCAAGTCCATAAAAGTCACCAATTTTCCGGCCGCCAAGAAGGCTCTCTGTTTTTTCCGAGAGTTCTTCAGTCTTAACCCTGCTTTCAGAAATGCTGCCTTTAATCTCTGCAAGGGTTTTTTGTCTGCCGGAAATATCCTCCTCTCTCTCAGAGATGTCATTTTGGGATTTTTCAAGTTTTAACGCCAGTGCCTCTCCATCCCTAAGGAAGGCAGAATATCTCTTTGCCTTCTCTTCAATGAGGGCAATATTATCCCTGAGTTTTTTGAGCCTCTCATTCCCGGAGAGATACTGCCTGAGTTTTTCTGCTTCAGACTCCAGACAGAGAATGTTGCCTGATATACGGGAGATATTTTCCTTATAGCTCTCCTTCTTATCCTTCATCTCCTCAAGGCTCTTTAAAGCAGAGGATATACTCTTCAGGCAACCGTTGATCCGTATATCATACTCTCTGGTTTTTTTAATAACTTCAAGGCTGTCGTTAAAATTCCGGGAAGCACCATCCCTCTGCCTGAGTGCAGACTCATACTCAGCTACAGAGAGCTGATATCGCTTTTGCAATTCAGGAAGAACCGCACTTAGTTCATCAAAGGCTTTACTCTCATCATACAGCCGTGCCCTGCTCTGCAGGAGATTATCATATATATTCTTAAAATGCGAGGCTCTTCTGAAAACTTCAAGCCTCTCAAGGTCCTCTGATGAATTGTCCCTTAAAAGAGAAATTCTCTCTCTTTCATCATTTAAACGGCCAATATCCGCTTCAATGCGGGAGATGTTTTCAATCCAGCGGATAAACCTTTCAGTCTCTTCAAGCTTTGCTTTTACAAGGGAACTTTCCTTTTCAAGTGAACAAAGCCTCTCCTTCAGTTCCGACTCCTCCTCATCAGAGAGAATGTTTATGGCCCTGAGCGACTCCTCCATTCCGTCAAGAATATTCTGCTCATATTTCCTTCTTTCATGCACCTTTACAGAGATTTCAGTGTAGATCTCAGTGCCGGTGATCTGCTCAAGAACGGGCGCACGATCTGCCGGACGGGAATTCAGGAAGACCGCAAAGTCACCCTGTGCCAGCATAATTGAGCGCTTGAAGCGATCATAATTCATGCCCGTCACCTCCTCGACAACAAGAGGCACCTTCGATTTTTTCTCCTCGATTATCTTTCCGGTTTTAAGGTCAGAAATCTCATGTTTAGGCCCCTGGAGTTTTCCGCCGGGAATATTTCCGGACTTCTTCTGGCTGAAACTACAGCAGAAGGACCCTTTCGCAGATTCAAACTCAACTTCGGCAAAGCAGTCGGATGAGAGCCTTGACATCGTCTCATTTGCAGACTGTGAGATCTTTCCAAGCCTTGGCGTCTCACCATAGAGGGCAATGGACAGAGCATCAAGTATTGTTGTCTTGCCTGAACCTGTCGGCCCTGTTATCGCAAAGATACCGCCGGACTCATACTCAGGCACTGTAAAATCAATCTCCCACCTGCCGTAGAGCGAGTTGAGGTTTTTAAAGCGTAATTTCAGAATCTTCATTTAAGCCACCTACTCTGCATTATGGTCTCCTTCATGGATCCCGGCAAGAATCTCACCATAAGCGCAGAGGAGTTCCCCGTAATCCTCTTCCGGCACCCCGTTTTCAGCAAGGCACCGCCTGAAGACCTCATTTTCATCGAGGTCCTCAAGTGTTGTGCAGGAGTCGTACGATTCCTCAGACTCCCTGGCAATACGGATATTCTTAATCCGGAGTACCTCGACAGGCGTATCCTTAACCATCTCAGAAAAGCGCCTGTTCACCTCAACTGCCGATGCCCCGCCTTCATAGATAATCTCCACAGAGCATTTTTCACCGGATGCTATAAGCTCCCTGAGTCTGCCGGCAACCTCTGCACTGTCACCCTTAAGGGAATAAAGCGGCAGAAAGCACGGTACAGTAATCTCTTCAAGAAGAGGTGTTTTTCCGGATGAAAAATCGGCAACCACCACAGACTTCTTCCTCCCTGCCTCACAGAACCCTATCGGGAGAGGTGCGCCGCTGTACCTGATATGATCTTTTCCTGATTTCTGCGGCATATGCAGATGGCCAAGCGCCACATAATCAAAGGCATCCGGAAAACCTGACGGGCTGAAAGCCGAAAGTTTCCCGACATAAAGGTCACGCACGCCGTCTCCTTCGGTGGTCATTCCTCCGGCAGCGAAGAGATGCCCGGTTGCGATGACAGGGATCTCACAGCCGGACTCTTTAACGGTTTTTTCTGCCTCATCTGCGACCTTTCTGTAAAATTCACCTATTGCAGCTATCATTTCAAGGCCCTTCTCTTCGGCATCCAGTCCGGGCCTGTATCTTCTTATATCCCTGTCCCTCAGATACGGCACTGCACAGACAACCGCACAGGGAATACCTTCAGCATTGTTAAGAACTACAATATGATCACGTATCTCATCTGTCACCGCCCCGAAGATATGAAGGTTCATGCACCTGAGAATCTCCCTTGGCGCGTTCAGAAGGGAGGGAGAGTCGTGATTGCCGCCGGTGATTATTGCGTAACGGCAGCCGGTCTCCGACAGTCTCCATAAAAACCTGTAATATATCTCAAGCGAACGGTTGGACGGATTTGTTGTATCAAATATATCACCCGAAACTATGAGGGCTTCAATGCGCTCTTTATTTATACAGTCGATAAGCCAGTCAAAAAAGGCCTCAAATTCCTCATATCTGCTTTTGCCATAGAGGTTATGCCCTATATGCCAGTCCGAGGTGTGAAGTATTCTCATTATCAATCAGTTCCTTGTTTTTTTTCCGGAAATTACGGCGCTCTTACATTATTGCCCGGTTACTTTCAGGAGCAGTCTCCTGAACAGTCATACTGAATAATACATTAAAGGCAGCATAACAGAATGGAAAACCGGAGTTTTCCCACTGTTCATGAGGGAACAAACAGGCCTTATATTCCTCTCATCTAAAATTCCGGATAATTATACAGTTTAAATTAGACATTTTAATAATAAAAGAGTGCTGTTATTTCACCCGGGAATCCGGTACAAAAAAAAGAGAAATAATTCCCCGATAACCTGCGTGAAAGCAGGATTAAAATCAAAAGATATAACAACAACCAGATCCAATGTATCTAGGCAACAGCAATCAGGGCCCGTAGCATAGTCGGTGGTGCACCCGGCTGATAACCGGGAGGTCGTGCGTTCGAGTCGCACCGGGCCCACTACACTTTTTGTAAATTATTACTTATTAACTGCTTCAGACTGAAAAGTTTCTTTAAAAAAATGACCTGATATTGTCATTCATTCCAGCGTTTAAGCCCGGATATGAAATTTTCAACCATAATTTTGGCCTTCTCTTCCGGCACGGAAAAACGATCTGCCATCATCGGCGCACATTTCTGAATCATCCCTTCCCTCGTCAGTCCCGGTTCAGTAAATTCTCCGTCACTGTAGCAGAAATGGCAGTACAAACGGTTTAAAGAGCCATCCTCTTCAGTTCCGAAATCACTCTCATCTTTCATAGGCATTCCGCAGCTCTGGCACGACGGGACTATCCTGCCGCTCCATCTCTTCAGAAGAGGCACCTGCTCAGATGCAAGCTCCTTCGCCTTTTCGGGGGGCATGCCGTAAATCTCTGCAAGAATCTGACCACCCTTTCCAATAACCTCAGCCTCAGTAAGTTCCGGAACGGTGAATTCTCCATTCATATAACAGTAAATGCAGTATATTCCGGATTTTCCACCATTCTTTTCTGTACCCCTGACTTCATCTCCGGAAAGCGGCATCCCGCAACTCTGGCATACGCTGCTCATCTCCATATCAGATAATCTCCATTCTTAATTAGAGGATATATTCGGGCAGAATATAATAATATTGTCTGAGATGTAACAGGTCCCGGCTCTGATTCAGAACCAGGTACACTTAAGAACCTGAGTAAAAAAAGTCACTCATGAACCAGCTGGTTCACAGATGATGAATGAAACAGTGTATTGTTTCATAGGAGGATTTTCAAGCCTTATTATCTTCAGAATCTTTCTTAAATACAAATGCAACCGTCTTCTCGAGTGAGTGCACAAGATCCTGCTCTTCCTTCAGATACTGCTGAAATGCCTTATAGAGCATAAATATAATCTCATATCCGTAAATTTCAAAAGCCCTTTCAGGAGTCATCTCTTCAGCGTATGAATCTGTCATGTATTCATGGGCTGAATAATAGATCTCAAAAAACTTCCCTTCCGAATCAAGGACGCAGAACTGGTCGGACACGGGCATTGAAGAATTGTCCGGCCTGAAAGGCAGGGGATCACTCTTTGCAAGTATGAACATTTTATTATCATAATATATAGTGTCGTAAAGTTCCCCCTTCCCGTCATTTTTCGCACGAAGAAGCATATTAAGCCCGTAATTCTCCACAAGAGACGCTGCCTTCTCGCCCATACGCGCAAGGAGAAGAACCTCATTCTCCTTTATTTTTCCGGATAACTCACTCTCATCCTTCTTTGCTTCCTTTAATTTACTGACAATACAGTCAAAACCTTCCTCAATTATATCCATTGATCAAAGAATTGTTCCGGATACTAAAAAACACTCTTTCTTTGATCCGTATATCACACGGGATAGTTACCCCGTCCGGTGAACATATGGAAACTGAAATATATCTTCCATCCAATTACCTTTTAATGAATACGTTCAGGACTGTCGTAATCGGAGTATGTATTGCGGCAACGCTATTCCTCGGTATGATAAACCTGCTCTTCATAGGTTTTGGAGTCATAATAACCGGGACAATAATAATGGCCTTCATAATCAATGACTCCGGCAAAAAAGTAGGTGAAAGACCTCTCGTAATCCCTTATGTATCAGACGACAAAAGAAAGATTGTCCTTGCAAATATCGGAAACCATCCTGCACTGGATGTAAAAGGGGAGATAAAGAAGAAGGACATAAGTTTCTCAGCCGGAAAGATTGAGCCTGACGGAGTCTTTGACTACAGCGCAGAAAACCTTGAAGGAAGTGCAAATATATACCTCAGCTACAAAAATGAGGACGGAAAGGAATATACAGGGACCCATAAGCTCATATTCGGGATGGATGAGGAATATGACCCTACAAAACCGATGTTCAATATGTTCGGGGACTGACAGAAAGAGAATTAAAAGCCCCTATAAAAAAAGGATATATTTTCCGGTAGCAACCCGTGGATCAGATCTTCTCACCGATCAGATAATGGGTTCTGTGCCCGGTGATCTCTGCATCGAAGGACTCACCGATGCTGTGATCCCCCATAACAACAATATTATTGTATGACCTGTCACGGGCGATGACCGTTCCCGCCTTCTTTTTCTCCGTAACCGACACCGGAATTATTCTCCCAATCAAAGACTCATTATTCCGGTTGTAAATATCATGCACAGCAATAGTAAGCGCTCTTGACCTCTCCTTCTTTATCCAGTCCGGCATATCCTTATATTCCGCCGCAGGAGTGTTTTCACGCACTGAAAACCGTGTGATATTGACCTTTGTCGGGCAGACCCTCTTAACCATCTCAAGGGTCTCCTTAAAGTCCTCTTCTGATTCAGTCGGAAATCCGACAATCAGGTCTGTTGATACCCTGATGTCCGGGACTTTCTTCCGGAACTCTGTCACAATTCTCTCAAAATCTGCTGATGTATAACCCCTACCCATATCAGAAAGAACTCTGTCAGAACCTGACTGGACGGGGATATGAATAAACTTAAAGATTTTATCTGAGAGAAATCCATCGATAATCTCGTCCAGATACGGCAGAACTGTCTTTGGATTCATCATACCGGCCCGGATCTCAAATTCACCCTCAACCTCTGCCATTGCTTTTAAAAGAGTGCCGAGATTTTCACCGTTATCATAACCGTAGGCACTTACATCCTGTCCTGTAAGCTGAATTTCATGAACACCCTCAGAAATCAGTCTTTCAGTCTCGGATACAATATCTGCAACCGGATTGCTGTGAAGCTCTCCACGGGCAAACCTGGTGATGCAGTAGGAACAGCTGCCAAGGCATCCGGTTCCCATCTGGACAACGCCGACACCACCCTCAACAGAATGACCGATTCTCTCAGAATGCCTGTAAATCTCCTCCGGGAGAATTATCCGGATGTCAGGCCTTACGCTTCTCAGCAGTTCTGCCTGAACAACCGGCATGCAACCCGTTACAACAACATCACGGTCGCTGTAGTCCTGAACTGCCCTAATCATTGCCCTTTCGGTCTGGGCGACAACCGTGCAGGTATTGATAACGACAGTGTCGGCCTCGTCCGCAGGGACAACTTTACAGCCCTGAGAGAGGGCTATATCCATTAATTTTCCCGTATCAGCGTAATTGAAGGTACAGCCATAGGTCTCAAAATGAACCTTTCTCTCTCTTAAAAATTCCATATTATTAATTAATTATTCTATCCGGCGGGAAAAAAGAGTGAGCATCAGAGCATAAAAAGTCACTCATGAACCAGTTGGTTCACAGATAATGAATGAAACAGTGTATTGTTTCATAGGAGATTACAGAAAATATCCTGAGAATTAAAATCGAGGATATATGTGGAAATGACAGGAATGTTTAACTGCACATATGTAGATCTACAGGATAAGAAAAAAATCAGGACTATGTAAAAGCAGAGAGAAGGAGATATAAACCCTAAAAGGTGGATCAGCTGATAGATTAAAATAACGGCAAATATGACCTTTAAAAAAAGCCCTCTTGAAGATTCAATGAGCACGGATATGCAGGGACAGGATAACGAAACTCCCCTCGTCACCCCGGGGCCGCTCAGAACAACTGTAAGAATAGGCCTCATAGTTACAGATGAAAATTTCAACCTGACCTGTATAATAAAGGCAGTCAAAAAAAATCTCAATAAAATAGACGGAATTCTTTCAGACACACCTCACAGATATCGCTTTATAATTCCGTACCGCCCCGGTTCAGAGCATAAGATACTGGAATCGCTTTTTGCCGATCAGGTCCGGAAAAGATGTACAGAAACTGAAATCGCCCTCATTAAGCATCCCTATGAAAACGATGAAAAATGCCCGTTTAACGAGAAGCTCCCTTACATTACAATATCCTTCTCACTTACGGATTCCACGCCGGGATATGATCCTGTATATGACGCAGTGATAGACAACTCAAACATCATCTTTCTAATTGGCGAATGGGAACCAAAATCAGCGGAATACAAAAAAGGAAGCGTATTCTCTCTTTCAAGAAGATATGGCAGAACTATTGTATCACTGGACCCTCAGAGCGGGCATACATATGAAATTCCGCATGAAGACAGAATATTTGAGTCATACAGGGACCTAAACATTTTCAATACTGAAAAATTCAGTGCACGGAGTTTTCAGAAGAACCAGAGCAGATACATGAAAGGGATCCATGAAGAGGCTGAAAAAGCAGGACTTGATGGGAAGAGTCTTGAACCTCTCTATACTACACTTCTGCCACATTTCACAAGAACAAGAGTTCTTATGAAGATGTACAAGAGATATTACAGAATCACCGGGATTTTAGTATCTCTGCTTGCCGCTCTTGCTGTCGCTACAATCGCCATGCAGACCATTTTCTTCCCGGAAAAACCTTATCTTGTATGGATTGAGGTCGCTGAGATCGCCCTTATTATCGTGTTAATGATGGGGTCAAGGTACGGAGATTATCACAGGAAGTGGATAGACTACAACTTTCTTGCAGAGAGGATGCGTGCAGCATTCTTTCTCTGTGTCATCTGTACAACATGCGAAAAACCGGATACTCCGCCACATATGAGCATTGCAAACCGTCCGAATGACTGGATGGTTATGGCCTTTGAGGAGATGATTAAGACCGTTCCGCTGAATTACTGCAGAATAGATATTCCATTTGAACCGCTGCGTAAATTCTTCCTCTCAGCCTGGGTGAATAACAGACTTGGTTATTACAAAAAATTTAGTGCAGATGCAGCAAAAAAATATAGAATTTTGGCAATAGTCGGTGAATTTCTCTTCATTCTGACATTGATTCTTGCAGTCATGCATGCATTTGAAGTAGGACACTGGGAACCGTATTATGATGACAGAATACCAATGTCACTTGCATTTCTGACGATCTCACTGCCGGCCATAGGTTCCGCAATAGGCGCTGTCAGAACTCAGAGAGAATATCTCAGAAATGCAGAGAGATATTCACATACTGTAAGGCACCTCTCATCAATTAAAAATGAGATCAACCATGCCAGTACAATTCCGGAACTATGTAACTTTTTGCAGGAGATAAATGAGCTGACACTTCGTGAACAGCAGGACTGGAGAATAATATTCAGATTCAGAAAAATTGAGGCTATGTGAGATTGCCGGAAAATGCTTAAATCAGGCATATTATTACCAATTAAACCTCAGGATGACTTTTATTCCTGACCATTAAGAACCGGTCCTCACCTTCTCCGAAATAATCCTTAATTCTCTCTTCAGGAGTAAAACCGTATCTTTGGTATAATAAAAGAGCCGGTTCGTTAGCCGGAGATACCGTCAGACAGATCTTCTTAACTCCCGAATCTTCAAGCACCCCGATAGTTTCTTCAAGAAGTCTCCTGCCTATTCCCTCGTGCCTCCTTTGGCAATCGACATAAATTTTTAAAATCCATCCGTCTTCCGGATTCCCCGGGATAATTCCTCCGATACAGTACCCGGCAATATTCCTCTCCTCATCCCGTGCAACAAGAAAAGTGTCTGCATGTATCGATGCTGCATGGCGGAAATATACCGCAGAGGCATAACTATCAGTGCCTGACTGGCTGTCAAGACTGAGGATGCCTGAAAAATCAGAATCCCTGTAAATCCCGGTTTCCATCACATGAATATGGCAGCTTAAAAGAGATATATCTCTGCGTGTATGCCATGAAAAAGGAGTGTGAAAAATATGAATCCGTAATTTATTCTTCTCTTCAGCAGGATCAGCGGGAGAAAAGCCCGCCGACTGCACCGCCGATCATTCCAAGAATGCCTAAGGAGAGTGAGAAAATCAGAATAATTACTATGTCAACAACAATGCCAACCGCAAGTCCGCTTATGCCGAAAAATGCAAGTCCCCCGACCAGAATCAGTACGGAAGCGATAATTGCGCCGAATATTCCGGAGGTGAATCCTGCCTTAGCTCCCTCCATCGTCCCCTCACTGACCAGTATTCCGGCGATGAAACCACCGATTACAGGTGCGGCAAAAGATGCCATAGGATGAGCATGTCCAAAGAGCAGTGCAAGCAGAATCATAACGAGAAACCCGGCAAATGCCGGAATCCAGAATGCCATACTCTCTTCTTGCTCCCCGGATGTATTAATCATATCTTATTTTTACCCGATTAGAAATATCTCAGGAATACTTTCCGGCTCACAAGAATGGATTTCCGGATACGAACAATTATATTACTTAATGCTTTAGAATAGAGCATAAGGTTGATTAAAATGACTGAAAATAACAGTTTAGGGTGTGCAATGAATTTCACACCCGGATGGTGGACTTTTGTCCTGATGGGCCTCTTTGCACTGATTATGGGGACAGCAGCGCTGGTATGGACTCCTTTTGTAATTCTCTTCTTTGGTTACTTCATCGGCGCCCTTGTAATCGTCTATGGAATTATTACGATCATTCAGGGCGCAAAGTCGCATGAGGGCGCAGGTGCATCTGCCGCTCTCATAATTCTCGGCGTTATTGCAGTAATCCTTGGATTTTTCGCAATATCGAATATTCTTTCCGCATGGCTTCTGGTTACATACCTGATAGCATTCTGGGCACTGATGACCGGATTTACTGATTTCTGGATGGCCTTTACAGGAAACGCCGGAATTGGCTATAAGATACTCCTTGTAATTGCAGGTTTACTCTCACTCTTTGTAGGCTTTTACATAATGATGTTCCCCGGAATAGGCACTGAAACAATGGTCTGGATTCTCGGTATTTTTGCGGTTGCCTGGGGTATTGTAATGGTAATTACCGGCCTTATGTTCAGGGGAAAGACACCGGAGGAGATCTCATCTTCAATGAGTGAAGAACAGCAGTAATATTACCGGAAAGGGATTTTATCCCATAATATTTCTTTTTTTAACGCAAATGTTTCAGGCAGTTTCAGCAGCGTCCTGTCTGCTGACCGCAGGATGATGACAAGAGGTATTAATTTCCGGGTATAAACTGAATTTGCAGATGAAATTCAGGTATGAGGTAGATGAAAAGCCACCACTTGTGGAGAATGTCGCCACCGGGATTATGTGGGCGGCTATTTCGCTTTCATTCGTGCTGATTATCGGAATGATAATCTCCGGGATGCACACCGATAATCCGGGTGAAGCGAATTTTTACCTGCAAAAGCTTCTGTTCATAACCGGTGTCGCTCTTGTCATACAGGTTATCGCAGGACACAGGCTTCCGGTGGTGTTTGGCCCTGCAGCAGTGCTTCTTGTAGGGACTATTTCATCTGCCGGTTATTCTCCGGATTCAGTTTATACTGCCATTGTAATTAGTGCGGTTATAGGCTCCCTTATTGCTGCTGCAGGGCTTTTGCAGTTTGTCGGGCGGATGTTTACCACACGGGTTATTACAGTTGTTCTTATGCTGATAGCATTCACACTCATACCGACAATACTTGACCTGATTATCGGAGACTGCTGTGATGAGGGAGTCTTTTTAAAACTGATTTTTGCTTTTTCTGCAATGATGCTGATAATCTATGCCAACCGGGTTCTTAAGGGATTGTGGAAGGCAACAATTCTGCTCTGGATTATAATCATCGGAACGGCGGCATATTTCATCGTTTTCCCCCAGGAATTGACATCATTTCTGGAGAACGGACTTTCTGCTGCGGTTTATGTGCCTGAAATAAACTCTATAATAATTCATCCTGAATTTGAACCAGGGGTGATAATCTCATTTTTAATCTGCTATCTTGCTCTTATTGTAAACGATATCGGCTCTATTCAGGGAATTGGTGATATAACAGAAGCCGAAGGTATGAGAGAGAGGTACAAGCGGGGAGTGTTCTTTACCGGAATTATTAACGCATTCTCCGGATTTTTCGGTGCTGTCGGTGGTGTCAATTACTCAACAAGTGCCGGAATGATACTTGACACTAAGAATGCATCACGATATACCCTGATTCCGGCAGGTGTTATTCTGGTATTACTTGCCGTTATTCCCGGAGCAGTGCCCCTTATGGCCGCCATTCCAACACTTATCATAGGGTGTCTGCTTCTCTTTGTCATGTCATCTCAGTTTTCTGCCGCTCTCTATGTATTCTTCAGGGACCTGAGAGGTAAGCCGTTTGACTTCGATAACGGAATTATCATCGGTTTTCCCATCATTCTTGGTAACCTGATCTCATTTCTGCCACCAGATGCCGCAGATTCACTGCCTTTACTTATACGCCCGGTTGTCGCCAACGGTTTTGTTGCCGGAGTGGTCAGTGTTCTGATTCTTGAGCATATCATCTTCAGGAAAAGATGACCTTCGCGACATCGGGGCAACAATCTCCGGCGGAGATTGGATAGGAACGGGCCTGAACCTTGCAGCACTGATCCCGGCGTATGGTGATGCGGCAAAGGCAGCGGCGACGGTTGGAACTTTTGTAGTCAAAAATCCGGCAATGCTCAAGCCCGCAATGGTGCTTTTAGCCGGGATTGCGCCGCAGTTGGATACGGCTGCGGAGGCGATAAGTGCAATCCGGAAAGCCCATGGCGACGAGGTAATCAGCCGCCTGCTTGTTAACAGCATCACCGAAGACGAGCTGAAAAATCTTACCTTCAAAATTACCGTAAACCCCTACATCTAAAATAAGTATGAATAACAGGCATATGAGTGATTCTGACACTTTAAGAAGAAAAAAGCAGCAAAAAATCTCAAAAACATAACATCCTTCAGACTGATGCATATTACGCCAAAATTATAAATCCCATCGTGATCTTTTATAAATTAATATCCGGATAGCGATTTCAGATTATAAAATTCTCTCAAAAAGATGTAATTCCGGGGAAAAACCATAACAGGAATCAGATGCTGAAGATAACTGAACATGAAAGGGCAGAAGCACCGATAATCGGTACCCTTCTGATGGTGGGGCTTGCACTTGTCTTCATAGCGGTTGCAGGGGTGTACGTATTCGGACTTCCGGTCTGGAAGGAAAGTCCGAAACAGGCTTACTTCGAGATTGAACCGGTCATAGCAACGGAAGGAGGCTACTACTTCAAGGTATTCAACGCTGCCGGGGATGACATTCTCGTACAGTCCGGCGATGAAGCGGAGATCAAAATAATAGACCCCAACGGACAGATGCATACAGTAACAAAAGGGAACTGTCTTACAGATTTCAGAACAGGGGATACAGGCTATCTATTCTATCATAAAATTAAAGAAAAATTTGTACTTTCTGCACAAAATCCTGAATCAGGCAATGTTACAGGCCTTGACGGAGGAACATGGACATTTATTCTGGTGGATACAGAGAAGGATATAACAATATGCAGAAATTCTATTGAAATATAATAAAACCTGCATCACAAAAAAAGAATTTTGCAGATATTCTGCCAAAAAAACCCATAAAATTATTCAAAAGGGGCATATGCCCTCATTGAGAGGTACGAATCGGCAATCACAACCGCCGCCATTGCCTCCGCAACAACAGTAATCCTCGGCACTATGCAGGGATCATGCCTTCCTCCGGTTGAGATTAACCGGTTATTCCCGTGAATATCAACAGTCTGCTGCTCAGACGATATGGATGGTGTCGGTTTTACAGCAATTCTGATGACAATATCCTCTCCGGTTGAGATGCCGCCGAGAATACCGCCCGAATGGTTTGAAAGAAATTTCACATTGCCGTACTCATCGGAAGCCATAGAGTCATTATTCTCACTCCCAAAAACTTCCGCTGAAGAGAAACCGTCCCCAATCTCAACACCTTTCACAGCACCGACTGACATCATCGCAGCCGAAAGAGCAGCATCAAGCCGGCCGAATACCGGATCGCCGACTCCGGCAGGGCATCCCTTTACAGTAACCTCAGCAACACCGCCTACAGAATCACCGGCCGATTTTGCCGAGAGAATCTCATCTTCAAACAAACCCGGATCGGATATACCGTGCACTGATAAAATCCTGCTTTTAAATGATATGCCGGTTATAGAGAGCATCTTCATCGCAAGGGCACCCGCCATAACCCTCGAAACCGTTTCCCGGCCCGAACTCCGGCCGCCGCCGCGGTAATCACGGATTCCGTACTTCTCACGGTAGGTGTAATCCGCATGTCCGGGCCTGAACAGCTCTTTTCCGGATTCATAATCACCGCTTCTTGCATCCCTGTTTCTGACAATCATGGCAACCGGCATTCCGGTAGTCTTACCCTCAAATATACCTGAGAGTATCTCAGGGTTATCGGACTCAGACCTCGGAGTTGAAAGCGGGGACAAACCCGGCCTTCTTCTCTCAAGGAGCGGTATCATATCAGCCTCTGAAAATTCAATCCCGGGAGGGCAGCCGTCAACAACAACTCCAAGTGCCCTGCCATGGCTCTCGCCGAATGTCGTAAACCTGAAAAATCTGCCGAAGGTGTTCAAAGCATCGCCTCACGGATAAACTCTTCTTCCGGCCTGAAACCAAACATCAGGAAGAACTGCTCCACTGCCTGGTGCACAAACATCTCAGTACCGGAGATAGGTATGCACCCCTTCTTCTCAGCCATCTTCAGGAGTTTTGTATCAGCCGGCGTGTACACGAGATCAAAGACCCTCATGCCCTCTCTAAGGACAGATTCAGGGACAACGGAGCCCCCGGACCTGTTCATCCCCACCGGAGTCGCATTGATAATTACATCAAAAACACAGCTGTGTATCTCATTTAACCCGCCTGAACGGCATTCAAACGACTCCGCAAGTTCAGCAGCCTTCTTCTCATTCCGGTTTAATACAGTCACATCAAATCCAAGGACAATCAGAGCATAAACAGCCGCACGGGCAGCGCCTCCTGCACCGACCACAACCGCACTCTTACCCTTTATGCTCTCGCCTGCATTCTTAAACGAACTCTTTAAGGGTTCTGCAATTCCAATCCAGTCGGTATTAAAGCCGTAAAATCTGCCGCAGAAATTAACGGCAGTATTTACCGCACCTATCGCCGCAGCATCGGGTGAAATTTCACTCATGAAATCCACAGCGTCCTCCTTGAACGGGATGGTGATGCTAAGTCCCCTCATACCTGAAATTTCGGCAGTTCTGATAATTTCCCCGAAATCAGCCGCTTCCATATATGTATAGAACCCGGAAATTCCATAATTTTCAAAGATTTTTCTGTATATCGCCGGACTTTTTGAGTGCATGCAGGGGTTGCCGGAGATTGCGCAGAGATTAAAGGCCTTTCTTTCACCGACAGCATCAAGGGCAAGTATCCTCTCAGCCTCTGAGGGCATCATGGAATTTTTAAAGAATTTCTGAAGTAACTCCCTCCCCTGAGTGGTCAGATCTCCGGACTCCACAATCCCGGCTATTTCATCAGAAACCTTCTCAGGACCGCGTTCTCCGTCAATGCAGAAATCCGAAGACCTGAGGTAAGCCGGCATCCGGTCTTTCATTATCACAGCAACCTCATGATCAAGCGGAAGGGAGGTCAGAGGCGGTCTTTCACTCCCGGTAATTCTCCGTACAGACTCCTCCGGTGTGATATTCAGGAAAAAAACGAGTGAATTCTCTCTCAGGACCCTGACATTCTCATGGTCAAGAATAACACCTCCTCCGGTAGAGAGAATACAGTCCCCCGGAGGAAGTTCTGAGATCACAGAAGATTCCGTAAGCCGGAAATCCTCCTCACCAAACTCCTCAAATATATCTGAGACTGACATTCCCCGCTCTTCCTCAATAAGGGTGTCGGTATCAATGAAGGGCAGATTCAGTTTAAGTGAGAGCAGTTTTCCGACAGTTGTCTTCCCGCTGCCGCGAAATCCGGTAAGAACTATTCGTGTAATAAGCCAGCCCTCCTTAATTCAGTGAAAAATTCCGGGTATGACTTTGAGACGCATTCCGGATTTTTGATCTCAACCCCGCCTGCACCAAGGCCGATAACAGCCGCAGACATCGCAGTCCTGTGATCATCAGCGGGATCGATCAGACATTCCCTGAACTCCGCGGGGTATATTGTAACACTCCCGTCTCCTGCCTCAGCACGCCCGCCGCATGCCTCAGCCATATCAATAACAGCCTGAATCCTGTCACTCTCCTTGTACTTCAGATTCCCGACACCATGTATTGTTGTGGGACTGTCTGCAAAGAGCGCCACAGCGGCAAGCGTCTGGATAACATCAGGAGATCCTGACATATCCACTTCAATGCCCTTCAGTCCCTTCCGGCACTCTGCAACAACATAATCCTCTCCTGAGTTCAGGTCAATATCGCAGCCCATATCTTTTAACATCCCCAGGAATGCCCTGTCACCCTGCAGGGAATGCGGATTGAGGTTATTCACCCTCACACGCCCGCCGCATACAGCAGCAACTGCAAACAGATATGATGCAGAGGAGTAGTCCCCCTCGACAGCATAGTCCGACGGAGAATATACATCCTGTGGGATCGTAATGCTGCCGTTGCTCACATCTGCGGGAACAATGCCAAAGGATCTCATAACGTCAGCGGTAATCCTGAGATAAGGTTTTGAGGCAATACTCCCTTTGGGCATAATATTCATAGGATGATCAGAGTACGGCCCTGTAAGCATGAGGGAGGACACATACTGACTTGACTTAGAGGCGTCAACAATGACCCTACCCCCGGAGAGGCTGCCTGAAATTCTCAGAGGGGGAAATCCATCCTTCTCAATGAAGATAACATCGCCACCGGCCTGCTTTATCGCATCCGCAAGATCCCCTATCGGCCTCTCCTTCATCCTCTTCGTGCCGGTAAGGGTCACTCTTCCGGGTGAGAGAAGGGCGAGGGTTGAGAGCAGCCTGAGCGTTGTGCCGGAATTTCTGCAGTCAATTATCACCTCTCCGACATCCGGAAATACACCTCCGCATCCTTCAACGGCAATGCCGTCTTTTATTTTCCTGCATGAGATCCCAAGCCGGATAAGGGCATTCACAGTCACATCAATATCCTCGGAATCAAGCGGATTCCCTATAAAAGACTCTCCTTCAGCAAGTGCGGCACATATGAGTGCCCTGTGCGTGTAACTCTTCGACGGCGGTGCTCTGAATTCCACATCAACAGTTCCCGCCTTTTTAATTTTTAAGCCCGTATTTACACCTCCTCCCTTCCATAACATCCAAGTTCCTTCACCTTTGCAATTCTCTTCAGCGAAGATATTAGTTTCTCCACGCATTCCGCTTCAAAGTCAATGAAGAAGACATAACTCCCGATACCCCTCCTGGACGGCCTGGACTCAATTTTTGTAAGGTTAATATTCTCACCTGCAAAAACACCAAGGATACTGTATAAAAGTCCGGGCCTGTCAATCTCCGGGTCGACAATTATACTGCACTTTTTCCTGCCGGAAGTAAAAGCCATTTCCGGCACACCGTAATTTTCACCGGAGGGTTCCCCTCTGTCAGACGATATAAGTACAAACCTTGTGATATTGTTCTCTGAATTCTGAATATCGGGACTGATTATTTCAAGACCGGAAATTTTTGCGGCTGAGAGGGATGTAACTGCACATGAACCGGAGTTTTTAAGCGCAAGCTGTGCACTGTCTGCATTGCTTGCCGTATGAATGACAGGAATGCCGAGATCTTCAATAAACCTGCTGCACTGTGCATGGGACTGTGGGTGGGCATAGATAACTCTGCATCCGCCCGCCGTTACACCATCAGATGCCAGATTATGCCGGATCTGCATATAGTACTCAGCAATAATCCTGCACCCTGTATCCATCAGCCCGTCAAGGGTCTCACCAACGCCTCCTGCATCACTGTTCTCAACCGGAACAAGGCCAAGTGACCTTCCGGACTCAGCTTCATCAAATACTCTCTTAATTGTAGGGAGCAGAAGAACCCCGGAACCACCTGAGATCTTCACGGCAAGTTCATGGCTGAACGTCCCTTCCGGGCCAAGTGCTGCAATTCTCATTTAAGCGGCCTCCCTGACTTGGCAAGTGCATCAATTACAAGGTCGGTATCCCTCGTGGCCTGGGGGATGTATCCGGAGAAGAACTCACTGTTCTTCTCAAAAATCTCCTTAAAAGATTCAAAGTCCTTCTCTGAGATACATTTAAGCATATTTTCCGACGACTCTGAAAATTTCCCGGCCATCACGCCGGATTCTGAATTCATCATAAGAATATCACCGTACAGCTCCGGACTCTGGCCGAGTATCCTTCCGATAAGACCCATCTCAATCCTGTACACCGGACTCATGACGGGAATTATAACATCAGGGGAAAGCCCTGAATTCCGGACGGCATCAGCAACACAGAGGGTCGCAAAATGGACAAGGCCCTGTACAACACCCATCACCCTGTCATGCTCTCCGGCATCCATCTCAATGACTGTCGCATCCTCTCCTCTGAATACCCTGTAAAGGAGAGCAGCACTCTCCCTCCTGCACCTTGCAGGAACTGAAATTACTGTCTGCCCTGAGAGTGATGAGACCGAAGGGCCAAACATCGGGTGAAGACCTATGACCTCTGCGTCAGTCTTTAACATGGCAGTGACCGGTCCGCTCTTTACAGAAGTAAAATCACAGAGGACCTGGTCTTCTCTGAGAAACGGCGCTATCTCTTCTATTACAGGTACAGTATCATGAATAGGAACCGAAACTATGACAATATCAGACTCTTCTGCAATATCACGGTTTGAGAGAGGCGTGCTCCTGCCGGAGACAGCGACATCAAAACCTGACCTCTCAAATACGGGGGCAAAGAGGCGGCCCATACCGCCCGTGCCGCCAATAATTCCTACCTTCATCTGAAAATTCCGGTTTACTTCTCCAGAATGCTCTCATCCACTGCCATTCCGAAATGCCGCCCGCCTTTCTCAATATGGCCGAGGATTTTGTCGCCCGGTTTTATGGAGATGACAGAGACGGGACTTCCGCCCTCTTTTACAAGCCTGATGGTCTCTGCATTCTGGAGTATCATGGTATGCTCTTTTCCGCCGGATTCAGCCTTAATGAGAAGCATCGGCCTCTTCTCAATCTTGACGCGGCCGACGGTCGCACCTGACGTTTTTCCGTCTCTGTCTGCGATGAGCACACGGTCTCCCGATTTAATCTCAGAAAGATATGAAGTTTTCATATTCTCCATCATTGCATAGGCATGCACTGCTCCGGCATTGACCCTGAACGGCCTCGGCGCAACATACGGGTTTTCAAGCGTTTCTGCATGAACAAGGAGGAATGCCGATGACGTATTTCCAATGAGCATTCCCTCACCCTCTTCCATCAGGGTGCATGTATCAACACAGACACGGTCGCCCATTCCGGCATCTGAAACAGAAGTCACTGTGAAGGTATCAAGACCTATCAAACCCGTACCTTCACTGATTATTGCTGAAACCTCCCTGATCTTTTCAGGGGTCGGATTTTTCAGGATAATCCCGGCAACACCTTTTTCAAGAACGCCAAGAGCCGTCTTTACCTCTGCTGCGTCTTCAGCCGCAGCAATTATCCGGTCAGAACCTGCCACCAGGTTTTCAAGCGGAATTACAGTCCAGTCTGTGGTGTGGACAATCGTGTAGCCCTTTTTTGAAAGCTCAGCAGCCTCTCCGGCTGTCTCAGTGTCCTTAATATGAGTTTCAAATACATCCCTGCCCAAAACTAGATCGCCATCTGCTGAGATCGTTTTAATACGGCCGAGTTTCCTGACATCCTCTGCCTTTTCGCATAATATTGCAGTTGCACCGCCCTCAATTGCAGCGGTTGCAAGTTCCTTGTCCCAGCGGCTGAGATCAACCCAGAATTCCTTCATATAACCCAGCCTCAGAGATTTTTTACCGCCTCTTCCGGCATTTCTTCATCGTGGACAACTTTGCAGAGTGCATTTATGAATTCTGCCGGATTCTTCCTCTGGAATGAATTTCTGCCGAGGCAGACACCTGCACCTCCGGCCAGGACAGATTCCCTGACAGTTCTAAGGGTTTCAAGGTCCCCGGCCTTCTCACCGCCGGCTACCAGGACAGGCACCGAGCATGACGATGTAATTTTCCTGAATGTCTCAGGATCTCCTGTGTAATTGGTCTTTATGAGATCTGCACCAAGTTCCTCCGCAACCCTGACACAGTGGCCTACAGACTGGAGTGAAACCGGATCAACCCCTTCCCCCCTGGGGTATATCATAACAAGAAGCGGAATTCCCCAGCGTGTGCATTCCCTTGACACCTTTCCGGCCTCCTCAATCATCTTTGACTCATGAGGGGCACCGAGGTTGATGTGGATGGATACCGCATCTGCACCAATGCCGATGGCTTCCTCAACCGTGCATACCATAACTTTGTCATTGGGATCGGGGTTTAGGGATGTGCTCGCTGACAGATGCACTATAAGTCCGATATCACGCCCGTGTTTCCTGTGTCCTGCCTTGACCATTCCCTTATGAAGGACGATGGCATTTGCACCGCCGTCGGATACATCGGATATGATCTTTGGCATATCGCCAAGACCCTCTATCTGTCCGAGCGTAAAGCCGTGGTCCATCGGAATAATAACTGTCCTTCCGGTATTTCTGTTCATTATCCTTTCAAGACGGATTTCCTTACCAATCATAATCTCAGATCCCCATTTTAATTACTTCAATCGCCTCTTCAGCGCTTCTGTTCTCATGCACTATCATTGCAGCGGCACGGACGAACCTGTCAGGGTGTGCATGCTGGAAAGCATTCCTGCCGATAGACACACCGGCAGCGCCGCCTTCCATTGCACCCTCAATAAGCTTTAAGGTCTCAATGTCGTTCGTCTTTGATCCTCCGGCGATAACCACCGGAACGTGGCAGCCGTCCGTAACCTCCCTGAAGGAGTCCGGATCTCCGGTGTACACCGTTTTTACGATATCTGCGCCAAGTTCAGAGGCCACCCTTGCAGCAATCTTAACCGAATTTATCATATTTTCGTCATTAATCTTTTTGCCCCTCGGGTACATCATTGCAAGAAGCGGCATGCCCCATTCGATGCACTCAATTGCCGTTCTCCCAAGGTCTGAAAGCATCCTCGCCTCGGATTCAGCACCTACATTTACATGCATAGAAACACCGTCAGCACCCATTTTAAGGGCGTTCTGAACAGTATTGACCATCACCTTGTCATTGGGATCAGGGCCTAAATCTGTGCTTGCTGAGAGATGCAGTATAAGCCCGATATCCGGCCCTCCCTTTCTGTGTCCGTGAAGTGCAAGGCCCATGTGCCCGATTACGGCGTTTGCACCACCGAGTGCGATGAGATCAACGCTTCTTTCAAGATCTATAAGGCCCGGAATAGGGCCTGACGATACACCATGGTCCATCGGTACAATAACGGTTGTGCCGGTTTCCCTCTTCATTATCCTTTCGAGTCGGATCTCTTTTCCCCTCATGTTTAATCATTCCATGAACTTACATATAAATTAAGGGACACCCGAAAAGCCATCTGAGTAACTGTACGCCATAAGCTGTAAGGCGGCTTTTCGGATGTCGTTTATTCAGAAGACATACAAAAAGCCGCAGCACCAGCTAAAAAAATAATAAAAAGTAAAAGCAAAGAAAAATGCAGATATAATAGCTAACGCTGCTGATGGTTGCGATTTCACAAAAGATAAAGCAACTTCTGTGCGGAGTATAGAGCGGTGGCTGTTAACGATAAAAACATTCACCGGCGAAAAAACATTCACCACACATTACCACAAATAAAAGACACAAAAATATATAAAATATACCCTGCTGCCAAAGCCCTGTCAGAAAAAAGAGAAGCCGCCGAAATAAAAAAGATTATTTCTTCCCGTAAAAACGGGATGCAAGACCGGCAGCCGCCGCTATAACAGCAAAAATCAGTGCCGGTGACAATTCTGATTTTACAGGAATTATCACCGAAAATCCGCCGGAATTCATTATCATATCAGAATATCCTGACAGAACGGGAAAACTTCCGGAAAAGCCGTATAATGAAAAGTACTGCGAGAAGATTATTCCTGCTGTTATTACTGCAACAAAAAAGACCAGAACAACAAATACAGCCTTCAGAGAACCTGAATTAACAAGTATTTCGGATATATTCTTCTTCTCCGGCATATTGGCAAATACTGACCCTAAAATAAGAATTATTCCGAATAATATCGTGATCCCCGTAAGCGCCATCGTCAGAGAGGTGATCAGAGGAGATATAATCGCGTCTCCAAATGAGTACACAGTTAGTGTGAACGGAGAGGCAGCGATATACAGGGCATCCTCACCAAAGGTCAGCTGCCACCACGCCCCTGTAAAAGGCAGTATTATCATCAGAATTCCGGCAATGATTCCCGGATAGTTAAAGCCGGAATTTTTATCAGCACTCTGTGAAGACTCAGTCCCCTGTGTTACCGGATTTACGTATTCATCCGTCATTTCACTTACCCCCTGATACTACTTTTATTCCGGACATATCAATTGCCATATCCGAGAGCGGACTGTCGCCATATGCAACCTTTTCGCCGGAGGAAAGGGCACTCAACTGGCTATCACTCACCGGGGCGGAGAGTACAACCTCGCTTGTGCCGGATGCCGGGATTGCCGCACTGCGGGTAAGTTTCAGTTCCGCAGTTTCACCACCGATTATGATGCTGTATCCGAGTTCTGTTACGATCAGGTCTTCAGAATAAGGATTTTTCATAATTCCTGTGAGAGTCAGGGTGCTTTTGTCATCAGAGAGAACATAATCCTGAGGGGTGAAATATCCGCTGCTCATATCCTTCCCCTTCATCTCAAACGATTCTATTACGGCTGCCGGGTCCGTGCCGTAAAGTGCCTGTTCAACGTCCCACCCGGTTGTGTAGAGCGGAATAATTACTGCGATAATAATTATCACAACCGGAAATGCGGCAAGAATTATCTTCAGGTTTTTCTCATTCATTATAACCTGAATAGTGTTTTGCCGGTATTTAAATTATATCTGCAAAATACAGATATTTAAGCAGGACAAGGGTAAAACCAGGTAATATTCAGGGTCAGGCAGTTTCATCACGAATAACAGTTATTCTGAGTAAATAACTGCCAGAACCATAAACCTGCATACGGTTTATGGCTGTATTTATCCGGACTTAATAAGAGGGCCATACATCCACAGTGAGAGGACAAAAAAGCCACAATACAGGGACATTACCCGGTAAAATGCGCTAAAACTCCCAAATAGGGCAACAGCCCCTATATTTATTCCATAACAGGGACATTGCCTGTGAAATCATATATCTTAGGTTCAAGCGTCTCCAGATCAACAACAACCGCCCTTGCAGGGGTCGGCTGAATATTCATCTGCTTCTGAAAAGATGTCTGAGACTGCCATGTGCCGGAATTTATGCATAATACCCCGCGATAGTTTACAGCACCGCAGATATGCACATGCCCGGTATGCAGGATTTCGGGGATAGGATCTATTACAAGCTCATCCTCTTTTGCGGCAAGAATCGGCGTCCTCATACCATAGGTGCATGCAAGATGGCGCCTCTTAAGCATCTCAACCATCATCTCCTCCGGTTTTGTGTATGAAGCACCCGGAATCATGGAGATTAAATCATCATAGCTTCTTCCGTGGTACATAAGAACTCCCACACCCTGAAGCCTGACAAAGGCCGGATTCTTAACTAGTGTGACATTCTCGGAGAAATGCTTTGAGAAGCGTTCAGGAAGACCCGGCTGAGGCTCAGAACCTCTTATTGCATCGTGGTTTCCGGGAGAGAGGATTATCTGTATGTCCTTTGGAAGTTTCTTGAGCATCTTTCCAAACGCCTCATACTGCCCGTCAATGCTCTGTATGGTAAGTTCCTTCTCCTGTCCGGGATAGATACCGATGCCGTCCACAACATCACCCGCGATCAGAAGATAACGGGCATCAAATTCATAGAGCCAGTCTGAAAAGCGCTCCCACTCCTTTTTAAGAAATGTATCGCTTCCCACATGGACATCAGATATTAAAACAGCCTTTCCGGAAGTTTCACTCTTAAAAGGTGCGTTTTTAAGCGGAATATCAGGTCTGTGCAGTGAATCGGCAAAGAAGAGATTGCCGTCACTTGATAATTTCCCCTTAACAAGTATGACCTCATCGGGAATCAGTTTTTCAGCCTCTTCAAAGGAATCTCTTTTGTTGTTGAAGAGTACATTGATTTTGTCAGTCGGATCTTCTATTACTGCCATTCTGTGACCCTTGGCAGTATTTCTCAGTTCGACGACCATACCAATAACCGCGACATCCTGCTGCTGATATCTCCCGGTCTGTGTAAGGGCAGATATAGGCATCGGGTCACCCCTCCCCCTTAGAAATTTAGAGAGTTTGTCATACCGGTTTCTGAAATAATATGTGAAATCGGTGTAGTCAACTCCGCCTTTCTCCTCAACACCTATTCCCCTGACAATATCAACATTGCCCGGTGTTGTAAAGCGTGTACCGTCCCTTTCTGCCTTTACAGGAGGCAGATTTTCCGGAGCGCCCGATTCCTTTAAACGCGGCCTTACGGGTTCAAATCCCTCCTGGCTGTATCCCGGGATATGACAGGGAAGTGCAACAGGTGCATTTTCAGGTACATTTGATATTATCCCGTCAATTAGTGTGACATCACCTGACTGCTGAAGATATACAACCACCTCAGGATGTACCTGAAGCCCTGCCTCCAGAAATCTCGTAATTATTGCTGTGGTGATGCTGTTCATTTCTTCATAAGTAATTTGATTTTATTTAAGATACCATTGACGGATGAAATCATTACAGCAGTAATAAAAGGCACAATGCCAGATAATTATCCATTTAAACAGATATAACCGCAAAAGTGCAAAAAAATTTAATTTTTTAAAAGCCTGATTATTCCTCAATGAGGGTTGCTTTGATTATTTTGGCTTCTTTCTTTGGCTTGTCGCCTCTGTCAGTCGGAAGTTTGGCTATTTTATTGACTACATCCATACCTTCTGAGACCTCTCCGAATACCGGGTGCTTATATGGTGTGGAGGTGTTGTCCCAGTCAAGATAGTTGTTGTTTACAAGATTGATGAAGAACTGGCTTCCGCCTGTATTTGGCTGTCCTGTATTTGCCATTGCAAGAGTGCCTTTTACATTGGAGTGCCCTTTTACAAACTCGTCTTTGATGTTGTAACCCGGACCGCCGGTACCTGTGCCCCTTGGGCATCCTGCCTGGATCATGAATCCGTTTATGACCCTGTGAAATATTATTCCGTCATAGAATCCTTCGGATACAAGCTTTTCAAAATTTCCGGTTGTGACAGGCATGTCATCATAGAGTGTGATGATGATCTCACCATGGTTTGTCTCGAATTTTACTTTCTTTGACATATTTTAACTCCTGCCTTAATATTTGAACTTACAAAACAAAAATTGATCAGTTCAGGAAACAAAATCTTCTCAATGTATATAAAGGATATTAAGGAAGAGGAATATTTCCGTTCAGCCGATGGATGTATATTGTGCGAGCTTCTCCACCGGAAAAATGAGGACTTTGATCTAAGGATTGGATACAGTATTGCGCATGCAGTTGTGCCGGCATGCGAAAAGACAGTTCCGCACAGGCTAAAGGAATCAAGTGAGGTCTATTATATCCTTTCAGGGAAGGGAATGATGCACATTGACGGGGAAAGTAAAGAGGTATTTCCCGGACAGGCAGTCTATATCCCGCCGGGAGCTGTTCAGTATATTGAGAATACCACAGGCTCTGATCTTATATTTCTTGCAGTTGCTGATCCGGAATGGAAGGGAAAGGACGAGGAAATTATCACCTGATTTATAGCAAATGTCTTTTTATTAAATAGATCAAAGATATTGTTGATATAAATGGGGAAGAAACCAGGCAGGAAAAAGAAAGGTGAAGAAGTAAAGAATGATAATGCTCCGGAAACAGGGAAGATAATTCCGGATTTATCTGCTGAAGGATTAATTAATTCGGTTAAGACCGATATGATGACACAGGTTCTTATAGGTCTGGTCATTGTTGCATTTGTGCTTCGCTTCTTTAACCTGGGATTCAACTCACTGTGGCTTGATGAGGCATCAACACTTACTTTCGCAACACAGAGCCTCTCAGGAATATGGGAGTCTACAGCCTCAGGAGAATTTAATCCTCCTCTGTTCTATTATATGGAGCATTTTATGCTCGCATTTGGGGACAGTGAATTTGTCCTGAGGTTCCTGCCGGCATTATTCGGTGCCTTTACAGTGCCGGTCATATACCTTATAGGTAAAGTTTTCACCGGAAAGACGGGCGGAATTTTCGCTGCTGCACTGATGACCTTCTCATCATTCCATATATTTTATTCACAGGATGCAAGGGCATACACAACAATGCTCTTCTTCTTCTCGCTTGCAATTCTCTTCTACCTGTGGGCGATAAATACGGATGAGATGAAGTGGTGGCTGCTCTTTGGAGTATTTTCCGCACTGGCGTTCTGGACTCATTTCTATGTATTTATCGGTGTGGGGCTGATTGTTCTTCATGCACTGATTGTAAAGGGAAAAGATATACTGGCTGACAAAAAGAGGATTATCCCGATTGCAACGTCAGTAATCGCTTTTATTATTGTATCACTTCCCCTGATAATGGTAACAGTAGGCCTCTTCTTTAAGAGGACTGCATCAGCTCCTACATGGGGACTTAGCGGGATGTCGGTGATAACCGATTCATTCAATATGATTCTCGGAGGGAATTTATTCATAACCGTAATTCTGCTTCTGCTTGCAGTAGGAGGTATTTACAGGATATACACACAGAATAAAAGCTATGCTCTCCTCCTTATTCTCTCTATATTTATCCCGTTTATTGTCAGCATGATTCTGTCAGCAAAAATCCCGATGTCTCCGAGGTACCTGATATTTGTTATGCCTTTTTTACTGGTGGCAATTGCCGGAGTCACCGGTTTTGTCCCGAGAAACATTGAGTGGAAAAAGGTGGCCGCAGTTGCGGTTGTATTTGCACTGCTGATAAACATACCAATGCTTGCAGGGTATTATTCCGGATTTACAAAGAATGACTGGCGTGGATTTTCCGGGAAGCTGAGTGATATTACAGAAGACGGAGATTATATCGTTGTAATGCCCGGATATATGAGACAACCCCTTAATTATTATTATAGCAGTACTGATGACAATACAATTGAAAAATTGGCATCAGACTCTGAAACCCTTAAGAAAATCAGCGATGAAGCAGGCGGGAAGACGACATATTATGTTCTGACAGGAGATATCTTTGCTGCAAATCCAAATGGCGACGCCATAGAGTGGCTTGATAATAACGCTGAACTTATGGGTCAGCATACAAACATCTACATCTTCAAATCAAAGACAGGGTAAATATGAATAATTCAGATATAACAATAATAATCCCCACTTTTAATGAATTTACAAATATTGAAAATATAATCCGGAAAAATTTTGAGGTTCTTGACAATGTCGGAATTAACGGAGAGATTCTTGTAGTTGATGATGACTCAAAGGACGGGACAATTCAGAAGGTCGAAGAATTAAAAAGTGAGTTTGAAAGGCTCAGAATAATTGTCAGGCATGAAGACCACGGCCTTTCACAGTCCGTTGCTGAGGGCTTTGATGAGGCCTCGTCAGATATTATCCAGGTCATTGATGCCGATTTTTCACACCCGCCGGATCTCATCCCGGAATTTTACCGGGCCATTAAAGAAGGCGGGTACGATGTTGCAATAGGCAGCAGGTATATGAAGGGAGGGGACATCTCCAACTGGCCGTTAAAGCGCCGGATAATATCACTCGGTGCGACATTCTTCGGGAGGATGCTGTTTCCGGAGATAACCGACCCTGTGAGCGGTTTTTTTGCCATAAAGAAGGATGTTGTCCGGAATGCCGGGCTGAAACCACGCGGGTATAAAATCCTGATGGAAGTACTTGGTAAAGGGAGATGGGAGAGGGCAAAGGAGATTCCGTTTACATTTAAGGACAGAGAAGTTGGTGAAAGTAAGCTTAAGCTCAGCACAATGCTGGATTATATTAAACAGTGTGTGGACATAGGCACTTTTGCCCTTTTCAATCACGATACTGCAACATGGAAAGAATGGAAAAAGATAATTAAATTCGGAATTGTAGGTGCATCCGGGATTGTTGTAAATTCTGCAATTCTATACACATTTACTGAATATATCGGGCTTTATTATCTCATATCAGCCCTTATTGCAATAGAAACATCAATAATTACAAATTTTATCTTAAACGACAGGTGGACGTTTGGTGGAAAAGGAAGTGCAAATCACAGGATAAAATCAGTATGGAAGAGGTTTGCATCCTTTCAGGTAGTTTCGGTTGGTGGGCTGGTTATTAACTTCGCCGTGCTGATGAGTCTGACAGAGTTCTTCGGGATTTACTATATGGTGTCTAATATTATTGGTATTTTTGTAGCATTTTTGTGGAATTTTATTGTTAACAGGCATATTACGTGGCATGCTGATATGTGAAAAATAGAATGTGACTAAAAAAACAGGTAACATATTTATCAGTCAAAAATCAAACTTTTCATACAAATTATGGTTCAAAATTCTGATTGGCTGGACTCCATAAAATTCAAAGTCAAAAAAAAGCCGAGACTTTATAAATTTCTTATAGAAGTGATATCTCCTGTTTTTTACTTCAAAAAATCATCCTATCAAAAAATATTCAGATATCTTGACCCAAAAGAAAATATCATTGTAAATATTGGTTCCGGACCTTTTAGACTGCATGATAATATTATAAATATAGATATCTCTGATTACACCAATGTTGATCTCATCGCCAATGCAAAGAAACTTCCATTAAAAAATGAATCGGTTGATGGAATAATTAATGTGGTTAGCCTTGAACATATCAACAATCCAGAACTTGTAATGGATGAATTTTACCGCTTACTTAAACCTGGCGGGTACATATATACTGCATTACCATTTATTGCAGGATACCACGCAAGTCCGCATGACTATAAAAGATGGACAATATCCGGAATAAAAAATCTGCACAATAAATTCTCCGAACAGGAAGTAAATGTATTTGGAGGACCAACATCAGGACTGGTGTGGATATTAACAGAATGGCTTGCATTGCTATTATCGTTTAGAATACTACCACTGTATAAAGCATTGTTTATATTATTCACACTCATATTGTGGCCATTGAAGTTCTTAGATATTTTGTTAATAAATCATCCAATGTCAAACAATATTGCAAGTTCATTTTACTATATTGGAATGAAAAAAACATGATGCATTAAAATGTGGCACAATATAAAAGCAACCAGATTGTAAAATCAAAATTGTAAAATCAAAAAAGTCACCCATGAGCCTGCGGGTTCACAGATGATGAATGTAACAGTGTATTGTTTTATAGGGAATATAACTGCAATAAACAGATCAAACAAAAATTCAGCTATTATTTAACTGTTATTAATCAGGAGGGCAAATATTGATAATTTGTAGTAAATGTCATCACAGTATGGAAATTATAGGCAGGGATTTCATATGCCCGAAATGTAACCAAAAATACACCCTGAATAATGATATTTATTCACTGACTTCTGAAAAAAAGATGAAGAATTTTTCTTCCCGAAAGAAAAATTCGACCGTCTGTATAGCGCTGAAAGTAAAAATTTCTGGTTCAGGGTCAGAAATTATATAATAGGCGAAACGCTATTAAAGCATGTTCCTGTTAATTCAAATATCATAGAAGTTGGTTCCGGTACTGGATTCGTATCAAAATACCTTAAAGAGATTGGATATATTACCAATTGTGGAGAACTATTTTCAGAAGGTTTAAAATACTGCCAGATAAGAAACTCAGGATATAAATACTGGGAATTTAATTTATGTGAACCTGTATTCAAAGAGGAATTTGATGCATACTGCGCATTCGACGTTCTGGAACATATCGATGATGACACCACAGCAATTCAAAATATATATCTTGGATTAAAGAAAAAAGGGAAGGTATTTCTAACCGTTCCAGCATGCAAAAAATTATGGTCTGATGCAGATTCCGGTGCTGGACATAAAAGAAGATATTCTGCTGATGAAATAAGAGAAAAAATGGAAAAGGCAGGATTCAAAATAATAAAAATCAGTTATTTTATGACATTTCTTTTCCCCATAATTTTTGCATCAAGAATTTGTATGAACAAAAATTCTACGCACAAAAAAGCGGTCAAAGAAAATATTATGGAGTTACAAATTAATCCAATCCTTAACTGGATTTTTTACTGGATTTTCAGAATGGAAGTACCACTTCTAAGATACATTAATCTGCCATTCGGAAGTAGTCTGCTATGCATAGCAATTAAAGAGGAAATATCTTGAAAGGAATAATACTTGCAGGTGGCACAGGTACACGCCTAGCCCCGTTAACAAAGGTAACAAACAAGCACCTGCTGCCGGTTGGAAGAGAACCGATGATTTTCAATCCTATAAGGCAGTTGATTTCAGCAGAAATAAAAGACATACTCGTAATTACAAGCAAAGAACATATGGGGGATATTGTTCAGCTACTTGGAAGTGGAGCCGAATTCGGATGTAGTTTCACCTTTAAAGTACAGGAATCCGCAGGAGGCATTGCACATGCACTTGCTCTTGCGGAGGGATTTTCAAATGGAGGAAGAATTACAGTAATCTTAGGCGACAACATTCTCACTCACAGTATAAAATCACACGTAGATGAATACCTGAAAAAAGAATCCGGCGCATACGTACTAATTAAAAAAGTTGGAGATCCTGAACGCTATGGTGTTGCTGCCCTCGACGAACAGAAAAAGATGATTATTAAAATTGAAGAAAAACCATCAAAGCCGGAGAGTGATTATGCAGTTATTGGGGTGTATATGTATGATTCAGATGTCTTTAGCATAATCAGAACAATCAAACCATCAACACGTGGTGAATTAGAAATAAGTTCTGTAAATAATGAATATATTGCTCGCGGAAAACTACAATACGGGGTAGTTAATGGCGGATGGACCGATGCAGGAACTTTTGAGTCACTCCAGTATGCAAATTCCCTCCTTCTTGAAGTAAAAAATAATATATTTACAGAGAAAAACAATGAAAATACCATTTAATCGCCCATATCTAACAGGAAATGAACTTAACTATATTGAAGATGCTATCAGATCATCTCAATCCGGAGGGCACATAAGTGGAGATGGTAAATACACAAAATTAGTACAGCAATTCTTTGAGACAGAATTCCATGCACGAAAAGTTCTTTTAACAACTTCAGGAACAAGTGCCCTTGAACTTGCATTTCACCTGCTTAATCTAAAACCCGGCGATGAAGTTATCCTTCCTTCATACACCTTTTCCTCGACCGCAAATGCAGTTATTTTAGCAGGTGGAAAACCTGTTTTTGCAGATATTTCAGAAGAAACCCTGAATATTGACCCCAAGGATATTATAAAGAAAATAACAAAAAAAACCAGAGCTATTTGTCCGGTTCATTATGGAGGAGTTTCATGCCAGATGGATGAAATAATGAATATTGCCAATAATCATAATCTCAGGGTTGTTGAAGATGCGGCACAGGGCGTTAATGCGAAATATAAGGGAAAATATTTAGGAACAGTCGGAGATTTTGGCTGTTACAGTTTTCATGAAACAAAAAATTATGTATGTGGAGAGGGAGGTGCTCTTACAATTAATACAGAGGACGAAAGAGTAATTGAATATGCTGAGATACTAAGAGAAAAAGGAACGGACCGAAGCAAATTTTTCCGTGGTGAAGTGGATAAGTATACATGGGTAAACATCGGGTCAAGTTTCCTGATAAGTGATATTTTAGCTGCTTTTCTATATGCACAGGTAGAAAATATTGACGAAATTCAGGAAAAACGGCTATTGGTATGGAATACATATTATAATGCACTAAAACCTTTTGAAGATAAAGGAGTAATCCGACTGCCAATCATTCCAGAATATTCCCAACATAATGCCCACATGTTCTATGTACTCTTCAGGAATGAAGAGATCAGAGATATGGCTATGCATAAATTGAAAGAAGCAGGAATATTCGCAGTATTTCATTATATACCACTTCATTCTGCACCCATGGGACAGAATTATGGCTATAAAAAGAATGATCTCCCTATAACTGAAAATCTAAGTGGAAGGTTGTTGAGGTTGCCAATGTATCCCTCTCTTCAACTTGGGGAGGTAGAATACATAACTAATCAATTATTAAATATTCTGAACTTAAACCTTAGATCATAATGGAATATCAAGATATTCAAAACCACTGGAATTCTCTTGCTGAATTAAAGGATTCATACAAAGCATCCTGGGGAGATTATTTCATGGTTAAAAAAGAAATTGATGAAATTTCAAAAAATATTACAGGTACTGAAGAAATCTGTGATTTTGGATGCAATAATGGATTTTGTACTTTTGAACTGATAAACCGATTTAATGATATACAAATTAACGGTATAGACTATTCGGAAGACCTTATTCAGGTCGCGAAAGAAAATCTAAAAAAATTCGAAAAAAAAGAACAGATCTCATTCTCTGTCGGGAACATACTCGATCTATCCAGTTATCCAGAAAAACAATTTGATATTGTATTAATAAAAAGAGTATTAATCAATTTAAAAAGTCCAGAAGATCAAGTTCTTGCTCTGGAAAATATTAAAGAGATATTAAAAAAGGACGGTAAAATAATACTGTCTGAAGCTGTGGAAGAAAATTGGGAAAATCTAAACAGACTCAGAACAGAATTTGATCTGGAAAAACTTGAACAACCCTGGCATAATAATTACCTCAACAAAAAAGTGATCAGTTATTTATATGATAACTTCTCTGTAGAGTTAGACAGTGATTTTTCAAGTTCATACTACATAATGTCAAGAGTAATTCATCCATGGGTTAAAAAAATAAATAATAAAAATAAATTAGATCCTCTATCTGAAATTAATAGACTAGCATCATTCCTACCCAATTTCGGTGATTATGGAATTCAAAGATTATTTGTACTAAAATTAAAATAGGATAATTTATGGAAGAATTTAATGAAAGAATCGCACCAAATAATGAATCAGGAGATCTTATAGAATACTCTATAGTAATCCCGGTATATAACTCCAGTCAAACATTAAATGAACTTATAGAAGAAATAAAATTAGTCTTTAAAAAACTAAACTCGGCATATGAAATAATAATGGTAGATGATTGCAGCAATGATAATTGCTGGGAAAGAATGAAAGAGCTTCATAAAAAAGATAATAATATTAAAATAATCCATTTAATAAAAAATTTTGGCCAGCATAATGCAACATTATGTGGTTTCAATCACTGTAACGGAAAATATGTAATTACAATTGATGATGACTTACAACATCCTCCAGAAGAAATACTGAAACTGATTGAAAAAATTAAGGAAGGATACTTAGTAGTTTATGGAAAATACAAATCTAAGAATGAAAATCTTCTCAGGGATTTTTTAAGCCGGAAATTCCAGAAGATTATACATGAAATACTATTATTACCGGATGACATCTTCTTGTCATCTTTTGCCATATACCATAGTAATGTTGTTAAGAATATGATAAAAATTAAATCATCATACCCTTTTATTCTTGGCTTAATGGCTAAATCAGCTCCGGTTAATAAAATTGCAAATGTTAAAGTGTTACATAATGAAAGAAAAGCAGGAAATTCAAATTATACTATCATAAAATATTTCAAATATTCATTAAATTTAATTATAAATTATTCATCACTTCCTCTAACCATTATTGCAATAATTGGATCCTTAGTCAGTTTCTTAAGCCTTAGTTATGGTTCTATGATAATAATAAAATCATTAACAGATTCCTCATATGGAATTATAGGATGGAATTCTCTCATGGTTGCAGTCACCTTTTTAGGAGGAATGACACTACTTTCACTTGGTATTGTAGGAGAGTATCTCAGGCGAATACTCACTGAAGTATCATATGGTCAGCAGTATGCTATTGACGAAATTCATTTATAACCCCATACAGATGAAAGATCAAATATATATTACACTGGCCATTATATTTCAGGCAATGGCCGGTATATCAGGAAAATATGCAGCAAAGACCATATCACCAGAATATTTATTCCCATTAAATATACTGACAAATTCATTTTACTTGTTATCCCTGTTTTGTATGTTCCTACAGGCAATTGTCTGGCAACAGGCGCTGAAACATTTCCCTCTCTCATTCGCATATCCTTTTATGAGCCTATTTAATTTTATTATCCTTATTGCTTCAGCAGTTCTTTTCGCGGAAGGTATTACTATAGGAAATATCATAGGACTTATACTGATATCTATTGGTATTGTAATAATATCAGGTGAATTAAAAAAACAGACAGATTTCAAGGGTTAATTCTAAAAAATAGGAGGAAATAAAATGTTAATAAACATAGATATACTATTTGCTGTTTGTGCAGTACTCCTAACCGGAATATCCCAAACGATTTTAAAATGGGCTACAAAACATGGAAAAAAAATAAACGGAATTATTGGAGATTACTTAAATTTACCGGTTTTAATTGCTTATGTGATTTTTATCCTTGTAACTGTATGCTCAGTACTGGCACTCAGAACAATGGATTTAAAATTTTTTTATGCATTTTCAAGTTTAAATTTTGTAATAATATTAATTTTTTCAGCTGTTTTTTTAAAAGAAAAAGTTAATTCCAGAATGATTTTAGCGGTAATTATAATTATTCTTGGTATATTTGTCTTTAATTCAGATTTACCAGTACTTTATTCGATTTAGTTTACACTTGGATCAGTCATTAATAGATTTACCCTCTGTGTCGTTAATCTGAAAAGTATTTATGTAATATTCATCACAATATATTGCATGAACATAAATCACCATATTAAACAGTTAAAAGAAAAATATGGGAACATACTATATCTATTTTTCCCAATAATAATTATATTAATTGCATTTAATTATATAATACTTAACAACTATTTACTTATTGGTGATTACAAAGATATTCTATCGGTTTATGAACCAAGTGTTTTTTTAGCCAGTAACCCATTATCCCTGTGGAATAATTTATGGCTATCCGGAATGCCCGAGATCTCAAACATAATGTCAGACCGGTTGTATCCGTTATCATTCCCAATTTATTTTATTTTCAACAACATTTATGCGGTAAATATTGTTGTTATTCTCCATATCATAATTGCATATTTTGCAATGTACAATCTTAGCACATTAATTACAAAAAATAAGGAGATAACACTACTGACTTCTTTGATATATGTTTTTTCAGGTCTTATGTTATCCAGAGTATTCGCAGGTCATATATTCTTTGTATTTGCCTATGCCTGGATACCCCTGATATATTATTATTTCGCCAAAATACTGTACTTAAAAGAGAATACAATTAAAAATTATATAATTATTACATTACTCAATTGTCTCCTCTTAGCAATGGGAAACGTCTACTCCTTAATCTTAACATATTTACTCATAGCAATCTTCATCCTATATTATATTATAACAACCAAAAAAATAATTAAATATATATCAGTACTACTTATACCAACACTATTAAGCACACTAATTATGGGTATTAAAGTAATACCTTCAATAAATTTTTCAGAAAATGTTATTCGTATTGACAATATCAATGTTTTAGAGGGAGGAGGTTCATTAGAAAATAATTTTGCCTCACTAATACTTGGTACGCCAATTGATGTTAACTCAGCTTTCTGGTTTCCAGAAAGTTGTGCTTTAATTGGAATTGTATGCATAATCTTTGCAATAATTGGTTTAGTATTCGGAAAAAAAGAGATTGCAGTCCCTTCAATAATTGCAGTTTTCTTCTCTTTAGTCTGGGCAGATGGTGGAAATAATCTCCTGTGGGCCATACATTATTTACCTGTACTAGATAATTTGCGGTGTCCGGGGAGGATATTTGGGGCATTACTACCTTTAATTTTAGTAATCGCAATTTATGGCATCAAAATATTATATAATCTGCCAAAAGACATTTCAAAGCTTAAACTCTCAAAAGAACAAAAATTTAACCTGAAACTCATAATAGGTGGATTAATTTTAATTAAATTACTTGAATTACCATATCAGACAGTTCCCAATGCTACATCAGTAATCAGTTTATTGTTAGTTATAATATTTATTGCATTACTCTACTTAGAGAAAGTATCAGAAAAAGTATTAAAATATTATCTGATATCCACTTTAACAATAAATCTAATAATTTTAATTATCTTTAATTCCGGAATGATATTAGATATTATTCCAGTATTCATAGTCATCACACTAATAACTATAATCACATTAACTTATATAAACAAAAATAATTTGAATTTAGGACTTAAGAATCAATACATTGCAATATTACTTATTTCCTTCTTAGTCATTTCAATGACTACATTAACCTATATTTCACCTGCAAATAAAATAGTCGAGATGAATCCCAATCTTGAAAATAGTCCTGCAAATGAGATTGCAGAAAAAATAATAGAAATGGGTTCTGATAATTCTCAAATATGGGCATACACGAATGGATGGGAATACTATCATCAGGATTTCAACTACATACTAATGAAAAACGGTATCCATACCGTCAGAGGGCATTATCCATATGTACTAAAGTCGTCTTTGCCAGCAGGAATAAACATTGGGAATGTAACGTACTACACAGCAGATTACATCATAGACACCGCATATTTAGACAATGGCAATCAAAATATTCATGATTACACATTTAAAATAGAAAATATATCCGTATACAAACCGGAAGAGGTTTTACCAAATGCATTTGTTATTCGGGGAGACAATATAATATCTTCTAAAACTACAACATTCTCACCTGACAAAATAATTATTGAAGGTGATTTTAAGAGTGGAGATGTTGCGATCCTAAAAACAGCATATTATGATGGCTGGAAAGTTAATGGCCAGGATGCTGCTCCAACGGGAAATATGGTTGCAAGCATACTAAATTCTGACACAAAAATAGTTGAATTTAAATTTGACCCAAATGATGTTAAATTTGGAATTATTGTCAGTATAATAGGAATTATATCTTTAATATTACTGATATTCAGAAGAAAAAATGTTGATGATTATTTAAATAAATTATAATCTATTATTTATTTACACACATCTTACTCTGATCTTCGACAAAAAAAACCGGAAAAATTTTAGAAACTTAGATACTGATATTAAAAAACTTAAGATACCAATCAACTGTCCTATTAAGACCTTCATCAAAATTTACCGTTGGTTTCCAACCTAAATCATTTCTTATCTTTGTTGAATCTATAGCATACCTTCTGTCATGTCCTTTTCTGTCAGATACGTATCTGATTAAATCATAAGATAAATTTAATGAGGGCAATTTATCATTCAGGCATGAAATAATTTTTCTTACTAGATCAATATTTCTAATCTCATTATTTGCACCAATATTGTAAACATCTCCTATTTTACCATTATTTATAACATTACAAATTGCAGAACAGTGATCATCTACATATAACCAATCACGTATATTAAGCCCATCTCCATAAACTGGTATAGCCTCTTTTTTCAAACATTTTGAAATAACCAGTGGAATTAATTTTTCCGTATGTTGATATGGCCCATAATTATTAGAACATCTTGTAATATTCACAGGTAAATCATATGTTTTAAAATATGACAGAACAACCATGTCCGCTGCAGCTTTACTGGCCGAATATGGGCTACTGGGGGAGAGTTGTGATCCTTCAGTAAAATATCCCATATCACCCAGTGTTCCATAAACTTCGTCCGTTGATATTTGAATAAATTTATCTATTCCATGTCTTTCTGCCGCATTCAATAAATTATGAGTGCCCAGAACATTTGTTGTTAAAAATATGTCCGGATCAGTTATACTACGATCAACATGAGATTCTGCTGCAAAATTAACTATAATATCAGGAGAGAACTTCTCAATAACATCAGATACACCTTTTTTATCACAAATGCTAGATTTAAAAAATGAGTAATTCTTTGAATCATTAAAACAGGATATATTTTCCAAATTTGCTGCATATGTTAGAGCATCAATATTAATTATATTTATATTTTGATCCATACTCATTAAATAATGAATAAAATTAGATCCAATAAAACCCGCACCCCCGGTTACTAAAAGAGTTTTTTCCTCATACTGCATGAAATTATGTCGAATTTATACGAATTAAATATTTGTATACATTATGCCACCAATCTAAACTATCCAGTTAATTTTACCGTTACAAATTGAAATATCCAAACTATCCTTGAAAAAAAGTAAAACAATCATAATATTTAGTAATAAAAAACTAAAATATCTGTTATGGAAATCACAATAAAACCATACGAAGAAGCAATAAAATTCCACGGCCACAACTGCCCCGGCCTTGCAATAGGCTACCGCGCATCAGAGATCGCAATGAAAGAACTCCTCTCCGGCAGATCAGAGGACGAAGAACTTGTCTGTATTGCAGAAAATGATGCATGCAGCGTTGACGGAGTGCAGTATATCACCGGATGTACAATGGGAAAGGGAAATCTCATATTCAGGGATTACGGCAAACAGGTCTATACATTTATCTTAAGAGACAGCAGCGATGCAGTGAGAATCGTCCTGAAAGATACGTCATCAATGGATAAGATCGATCCCAAAGCGATGAAAGCAAGGGCAAATGTCTTTGCCGGAACCGCAACACCTGAAGAAAAAGCAGCATTTGACAGAGCAAGACTGAAACTGATTGACATCTACCTTACATCACCGGCAGAGGAGATATTTGAGGTAAAGCATGTTAAACCGGATATTCCCGAGAGGGCAAGGATATTCAGCTCGGTTGAATGCAGTTCATGCGGTGAGACAGTATCAGAATCAAGGGCCAGAGTTCAGGACGGAAAAATTGTCTGCATACCATGCTATAATGAATACCTTGGCATAAACAGATAACAAAAATATAGATATCAAAACCCGGAGCCAGGATAGGAAATAATAACCAAAAATCCGGTTTTCCGGATTAAATATTAACCAGACACACAGGCGGCAGATATGGAAACCTATGAAACAGTCCCGATAGGGATAGTAAAATCGCCATACAAAATCCATGGAGATGCACCAAGACAGGGCGCATTAAAACCGGACGAAGAGATGGAGATAGAGATCTTTGAGGAGTTCAGGGAGGGACTCGGAACATTTGAAGGTATCACACACCTGATTGTCCTCCTGTGGTTTGATAAAGCAGACAGAAAACTCCTCTCAGGCACACCTCCGGGTGCAAAGGCTCCAAGGCCAGTATTCACCATAAGGTCACCCCACCGTCCAAACCCGATTGGATTTGATATAGCCCGTATAATTTCCGTTGAGAACGGAATCATAAAAGTATCCGGACTTGACGCTCTTGACAATACCCCGGTAATAGATATAAAGCCCTACGTACCTTCCATAGACTGCATTAAAGAATCAAAGGGGCTGGAGATAAAATAATTTTGAAACAAAAATAATTTAAAATTCAAATATAATCACTATTTCTGAGAAATAAGGAGATCCTATTCAGAATCTCCCTCTTCCCCTGCCTCTTCCTCCACGTCCGCCGCAAAATCCCATTCCGCAACCACGTGGAACACCACCACGGCCAGCACCATATACAATGTTTCCTGCCGGAGGAACATTGCCAGGAGTTCTGATAACACCAATATTAGCTGTTTCTCCTTCTGTGTCAGCCTGAGCGGTCGCACCTGAAATATTTTCAGACCGGCACTGTCCCATTCCTCTTCCTGTCATCGGCCCTCTTCCCTGAGGTCCTGTTCTGTCAAATCCTGGCATTTTTCTTTCACCTCGTTTGTATATATTACTCATATGCGCAAAAATACATTAAGGTATCCCTTGCTGCAAATTTCAACACAGACCCACCGCATTAACACAATTAATACCGGGGAGGACACTTCCGGGAAATAATCAGACCACAGTAAAATAGTGATGTAAATCATTATTAAAAAATTAAAATAGTATTGAATAATTCATACATTTTTAGAAATTCTTATTAACTACATTGAATAAGATCTATTATTGTTGAGGTACGCGTAATTTATGAAAAAAATTTTAAAACCGGCTACAGTCCTGATAATTCTTGCAGGATTAATACTGGCATTTACATGCGGATGCACCGGAAATGCTTCAGTAAATACACAAAATACAGATGAAACATCAGTAACTGAGACCATTAAAGTTACAGACTCTCTTGGAAGAGAAGTAACTGTTCCAAAAAACCCTGAAAGGGTTGTCTGCTCAGGACCGGGATGCTTAAGATATCTGACATACCTTCAGGCGCAGGATAAAATTGTCGGTGTGGATGACATTGAGATAAAGGAAACAATGTTTGATGCAAGACCATACTCACTTGCAAACCCACAGTTTAAGGAATATCCGTTAATAGGGGAATTCAGAGGCAATGACGATCCTGAAAAGATAGTTGCCGCAGACCCGCAGGTCATCTTTAAGACCTTTTTAACCTCCGCAGGTGATGCAGATGAACTTTCAACAAAGACAGGAGTACCTGTCGTAGCCCTCAACTATGGAACACTCGGAGTTTACAGGGAAGACATGGATAAAACCCTGAGAATCATGGGAAAAGTTATGGGGCAGGATGAAAGAGCAGAAGATGTTATAACATTCTTTGATGAGATGACAGGAGACCTTCAGAAGAGAACTGAAAATATTCCTGACGAAGAGAAAAAGACAACCTACGTTGGTGGAATAGCCTATCACGGTCCACACGGATTCCAGTCAACCGAACCAACCTATCCACCGTTTGCATTCATAAATGCACTCAATGTTGCAGAAGGTATGGGTACAGAACATGCTGATGTTGCAAAGGAGAAGATAATTGAATGGGATCCTGAAATTATATTTGTTGACCTCTCAACTCTTCAGACTGATCCAAATGCAATAACTGAATTAAAGGAAGATCCATCATATCAACAACTAAATGCGGTCAAATCCGGAGAAGTATACGGTGTCTTACCATACAACTGGTATTCCATAAACCATGGAAGTGAAATTGCTGATGCTTATTTTACAGGAAAAATTCTTTACCCGGATAAATTCAGCGACATTGATCCCGTGACAAAAGCAGATGAAATCTATACCTATCTCATAGGAGAACCGGTATTTGATCAGATGAAAAGTGAATTTGACAATAAAGTCTTTAAAAAACTGGAAATGAAGTAATTTTCCGGTAAAAAAACCACCTTTACAGTTCAGGACAGATTATGCATCTTAACGGCGGAGAAATTCCGGAAGAATACAAAAAATACACAGGCAGGAAAATATCAATTATAATTGCAGGAATAGTTCTGCTCTTTATACTACTCATATATTCAATATCAGTCGGTGCAGTCGGAATACCGCCCTTTGATGTACTTGAAACACTTCTCGGGGTAACGTCATCATCAAAGTGGCAGACAATAATCTGGAACATAAGACTGCCCCAAGCGCTTGCCGGAATCGTCGCCGGAGCAGGACTTGCGGTTGCGGGTGTTGCAATGCAGTCCATACTCAGAAATCCACTCGGCTCCCCGTTCACACTCGGAATATCCCATGCAGCAGCATTTGGCGCCGCATTCTCTGTAATAATTCTTGGTACCGGAACTATGCAGAGTTCCGGAGTGAACGCCGTAGTCTTAAACAACCCGTACATCACAACCATAGTTGCATTCATCTTTGCAATGATCGCAACCGGAATTATACTCTTAATCTCTAAAATCCGTGGTGCTTCACCCGAAGTAATGGTCCTTGCCGGTGTCGCTATAGGATCTCTCTTCACTGCCGGGACGATGTTTCTTCAGTACTTTGCAGATGACGTGCAGCTCGCGGCAGTCGTATTCTGGACATTCGGTGATGTCGGCAGGGCAGACTGGAGTGAACTCATATTTATGGGTATTCTGACAATAATCTGCTCAGCTTACTTCATCATGAATATGTGGAATTACAATGCAATTGATGCCGGAGACGAGACTGCAAAAGGCCTTGGAGTAAATGTTGAGAGGCTAAGACTCGTTGGAATGGTCATATCGTCCTTCCTCTCAGCCGTAATCGTATCATTCCTCGGAGTTATCGGATTTGTCGGACTCGTCTGCCCGCATATCACAAGGAGAATTATCGGAGACGATCACAGATTCCTTATTCCGGGAACTCTCGTATGCGGAGCAATACTCCTGCTGGCATCCGATACAGCAGCAAGGCTTATTCTTGCACCGCACATACTTCCGGTTGCGATCCTCACGGCATTCATGGGAGCACCGGTATTCATCTATCTGCTTATAAGGGGGCATGCAAATTGATTCTTGATATTAACGGAGTTGAATTTAACTACAAAAGCAGGGAAGTCTTAAATGAGATCTCATTCTCAGTCAGGCCCAATGAAATCCTCACAATTCTCGGGCCAAACGGTGTAGGCAAAACAACCCTCCTGAAGTGTATAAACAGGATACACAATCCGAGGGCAGGCTCTATCATGGTTGAAGATCAGGACATCATGAAACTCAGCCTGCCGGAAGTTGCAAAAAAGGTGGGATATGTCCCCCAGCATTGCGAAAAAGGACGGCTGACAGCATATGATGCCATTCTTCTCGGAAGAAGGCCTCACATTGTCTGGAGCACATCTGAAAAAGACATCAGGATTGTCGATGCCGTGATAAAAAGACTGAAGATGGAGGACCTTGCAATGCGTTACATCGACCAGATGAGCGGCGGAGAACTCCAGAAGATATCAATTGCCCGCTCTATAGTACAGGAACCAAAACTTCTGCTTCTCGATGAACCGACAAGCAGCCTTGATCTCAGAAACCAACAGGAGATCCTTAAAATAATATGTGAGGTTGTAAAGGGGCATAATGTCTCAGCAGTCATGACCCTGCATGATATAAACACCGCCCTGAGGTTCTCAGACCGCTTTCTCATGCTGAAAGACAACAGGGTATTTGCCGCCGGAGGATCAGAGATCATCAATCCTGAAAACATCAGGGCTGTATATGGCGTCAGTGTGGCAGTTGAGAGTGTTACAGGCGGATCTGTTGTAGTTCCGATAGCTGACTGAAAAGACCTTCACAGCCTGCCTCATCTGTCAGGCATTTATTTTACCACACAATATAGATAAAATCCTCAGGATATCTGTCAGGCATTTATTTTACCACACAATATAGAAAAAAATCCGCAGAATATCTGTCCATTAAGAACTATTTTTCAGGGAACATAATCAGCGAAGAAAGTCATAAGAAATCCTGTTAAATATAAACAGTTCTAAAAACTGTATAGGACTCCGGAATTAATTTTCTGTCCTTAAGGGTGATATAAGTTGGACAACTTTGGACTTGACAAAAACCTTCCATGCAGTATTGAAAAAAACCTGTGTGATTGCGGCGGGATAAAAGGTCTTATAGATGCAATACCCGAAAAAGATGAGATACTGGAGATGAGCGGGCTTTTTTCAGCAGCATCAGACCCAATCAGAATGACAATTCTTGAAATGTTGAATATTCATAAATTATGCGTCTGCATCATCAAACAGGCACTTGAAATTCCGGATTCAAAACTTTCATACCACCTTAAAATACTTCAGAACTCAGGGCTTATCAGAGGTGAAGCAGAAGGCACCTGGATAATTTACAGACTGACAGAAAAAGGCGAGATATTTATGGATAAACTATCCACTCTTAAAATATCAGAAACATCCATATAGCAGCATATAATATCAGACATAATTTATTTCCAGCAGGATAAACTCTGAGTTAACTACGCCACGCTTTCGAATGCAGCTTCCTGCGAGTTTAATTAAGATATCCGGATCTGTTCTTCGCATATTACCGGCAAATTACTGACAACCCTTTCACAGGGAGACATCCCGTTTTATCTGTTAAAATATAACCCACATTAAATAATACATAAATCCCACTTTAAATCAAATAAACGGCCTAAATAATCCCTTTAACACAAAATATCTCTTTTACACCCGGTGATAAAAATTATTATTTAAGAGGAAGATTTTTAAATTAATGAATGAACTATACTCAATAATGTAAGTCTGCCCGCATTTCAGGAAAAAGGAGTTAGGTAATAAAATATGACAAAAATAAACAATGACAATTTTTCTGTAAAATACTGCTCTGAAATACTGGACAGTATTACCTTCTCCCTGATTGCAACTGATAAAGGGGGCACCATCATCTGGGCAAACAAAGAGGCTTTAAAAACTTTTGGTGATGAAAACAGCTACCTCTGCGGGGAAAATATTACTGAGTTATTCAGCAGAAATAAAACCGGAAATAAAGGAGAAATAAATATTGAAGATTTTATTCCGGAAAAATCCGGAAACAGCGAATATATCATACTGGATAAGAGGGCCTACGAAATCAGTAAGAGCACAGCCGGCCCAAAAAATGAAATATTACTCCATACAATATCCGATATTACACCACTTTACAACTCCGGAGTTGGCTTATCAAAGATGAAGAGGATATTTAACGATATTTTTGAGAGCGTTAAATTTCCGGTTGCGATAATCGATGAAAATAAAGAAGAACCCGGTTTTAGAGTAATAAAAACCAATGGAATTTTTAAAGAAACTTTTATGCGGCAAAAACCAGGTTCTGACAGAGATATTGAAGAGGATATATGCAGAAGCATACCTGAAATATGCAGACTCTGCCCTGAAAGATTAAGAATTGTCAGAAGATGGAAGACAAGTTCTGAGACTGATATCTACATAGAATCCCTAAACAGGTATTTCCACCTCATTATGCTCCCTTCATTTTTCATGGACCAGATAATTCTGCTCCTGATTGATATTACAGATTCAAAAAATATGCTCTCATTAATGCAGAATTCCCTGAAAGAAAAGAATCTTATGCTCTCAGAGATGCACCACAGGGTAAAGAACAATCTACAGATCATCAAAAGCCTTCTTAGAATGCAAATTTCAGAAGAGGAGGAGAACGAATCAGCATCTGCACTGAAAGAGGCAGAGAGCAGAATATTTTCAATGGCCATGGTACACGAGAGTGTATATGAATCTGACAATTACTCCCGCATTGAAGCCGGTCCGCACTTTGAAAAATTATTCCGGCAGACAATTCAGAATTATGCTCCGGAAAAAAATATTGAACACCTGATAAATGCTGAAAAATGTACATTTACGGTTGAAACAGGATTACCGCTCAGTATTGCCATAAATGAACTGCTTATATATTCAGCAAAAAAATCATTTAAAAGTACAGAGAAAGGCCGGATAACAATATCAGTTATATGTGACCGGAATTTTGCCGAAATAATATATAGTGACAGCGGCAGCTGCCCGGAAGAGAGTGAAATTCAGGAGATCATCTCCGGGAAGTCGGAGAGATCCCTTGGCATTGAACTTGTAAAAAATATAATTACTGCACAGCTTGAAGGTGAATTCAGCATAGAACCTGTAAACGGAGATGAACAGAATTACATGATTAAAATGAAATTTCCTGTCAGTTAGAATACGGCAACTGCATGTGAAAAAATCATATGGATAACCATCCGGTTATACCATATGATTCAGGGCATTTCCATCTTATATATAGGCTCAAACCAATTATGTAGTATAACACCGGAAAAGTTCCGGTGCAGAAATCAGGAAAAACCATTACACCTCCATTACATACAAAAAGTCTTAAATGACTTTTTTTTAAACCTGATTTAAGCTTATGAAAGATAAGCATTTAATGTATTTTATTTATGGCACACAACGCAGAGTAAACGCCAGATCATGGATAAATTCCGGATAAATCCACACCGATTATATATCTGCTAACTTTCCGACAGTTCAGATTCCGCGGCTGCCAGAACCCTGTTAAGTTCATTTTCACGGATTGGTTTGACAATATAACCCAAAGGATTCGTCTTATCGGCCCTTTCCTTCATACCCTCATCAGAATATGCTGTAATATATATTACCCTTGTACCCATATCCTTGTACAGCCTGTCGGCAATGGATATTCCGTCCATCCCGCCCTTGAGATTGATATCCATCAGAATGAGATCCGGCTTTTTTTCAATTATTGCACGAAAAGCCTTCTCTGCACGATCAACCACCCCGACAACCTTATGGCCAAGCTTCTGAACTCTCTGCTCTATATCCATTGATATTATAGCATCGTCCTCAACAATCAAAATCGAGAATTCCTTCATAATTGCCCCTCAGTTATTCTCCTCTGCGAAATTAATTATTATTCTGGTTCCTTTTCCGGTGATGATATCCATTGACCCTGAAAGCTGCCTCTCTGCAATATTTTTAACCAGAGACAGACCAAGAGATGTAATATTCTTCCTGTCGAAATCTTCCGGGAAACCTGTTCCGTTATCTTCAAAAGTCAATGTATAAACTGATGGTGCAGCCTTCTTAAGCGTGACTGTTATTCTGCCGCTTTTCTTATCCGGAAAGGCATGCCTGAAAGAGTTTGTCAGAAGTTCATTGACCATCATCCCAAACGGTATGGAGAGATCAATCCCAAGGTCCATATCGGCACTTATCTCAACATCAATTCCTGAACAGTCAGTGTTAATTCCGGATGATATATCCTCTGCAAGGCTTTTTACATACTCAGCTACATTGATATGCTGCTGATCTGATGAATAATGAAGGTTTTCATGAACGAGCGCCAGGGCTGATAGCCTCATCTGCGCCTCCGATAATGCCTCCTTTGACTGTTCATCCTCAATGCCCTGTGACTGCATATTAAGAAGGCTGGAGATCACCTGGAGGTTATTCCTGACCCTTAGATGTATCTCATCAATCAGGAGCTCCTTCTCACGCAGCGCCTTTCTGATCTCAGTTACATCCTCAAGAATGATCGTAACTCCCGGATTACCCTCATCAAAAACTGTCGGTATTAGTTTTACAAGGTAGAAAAAATCCCCGGACTCATCTTCCCACTCTATCTCTTTTGCTTCGCCTTCTCCCCTGAGAAGGTCATTTATTGTTTTAAGGACAGTCGGATTTGTAACTACAGGAAGGGAGGAGTCAGGAATTCTCAGACCTATCAGTTCATTCCTGTTGTATCCGGTAAAAGATATGAAATTATCATTGGCCTGGACAACCTTCTGCTTCTCATCCAGAACAACAATCGCATCGGAGGAATAATCAAGCATCGCAGAGATTGGAACCCTGTGAGAGAGAAAATATACTTTTGCAACGCCAATACTCCTCATATCAACTTTTCCGGATATGAGAAGCATATTAAGATATTTTGAGACCGAATTCCGGTTCATATTCAGCAGTCTTGAAATATCTGTTATTGAAAGTCCTCTCGGCTCATCCTTCAGGAGTTCCATAACTCTTGAAAGTTCCCGCTTACTCTCTTCAATTTGTCTTGACATAATTACACCTGATTATGATATTATAATCCTCCAATATACTTAATTGTTATTCTTTCTGATATGCGTTAGTGCACCAAAAATGTTATATTCTGTAATATTTCCGGATCATTTCAGGCAAATATTATTGCATCACAAATCAAACTAAAACAGACAGATGATTCAGACCTTGCTTGCATCAATTTCATTTGCAGGTTTTCTTCTATTTCTCTTTCCGGGGAAGTACAAAAAAATATTTGCCTCCGCAGGATGGATATTTCTGGTTGCCTCAGTATTTGCAAACTTCCCGGAATATTTTTCAGAGAATAATATCGCATATCCCATAGTGGCATTCCTGTCCCTTCCTGTACTTTTAATTACAGTAAAAAAATGCCTCGCAGAGAATGAAAATATAATAATGCTCACAAGGGGTGCAGCAATAGCTTACCTCATCTTCGCACCCTTTGCCTATATACCCGTTCTTGGAGATACCCTCATACTCCTCAATGTAAAGATGACTGAAACTGTTTTCACAGCTCTCGGATTCACCTATAGCCTGCCGGAATGGAATATGTTTATGCATGACATATTCAGAGTCGAAATTGTGCTGGGATGCACAGGCATTCAGGCGATAGCTATTATGACGGGCGCGGTTTTTACTGCCAAATCCGGAATTAAGCAGAAGTTAATCTCAGTTGTGGCTGTTGTTGCCCTTATCATTCTGATGAATCTCATAAGAAATGTCTTTGTAATAATTTCATATACCAAACAGTGGTTTCCTTTCCTGCCCGAGATCGCATCAAACGGACAGTTCGGTTATGAAAGTTACTTCTGGGCGCATAATATCATATCTGAATTCGGACTTTCCCTCCTGACCCTCATCGCAGTCGGATATACAATCATTCTAATAAACCCCAAAATTGCGATCTTCATAAAAAATATTGCAGATATATACTACCGGGGCCTAAAAGATCTCTCAGAAGAAATCAGAAGATAAGACAAAAAAGTCACCCATCTGACGGGAATTCTCTCTGAACACATATAATGAAGGAAGCATTATCATATCTGATTTAAATATTTCACAGAAGTGATAAGGCCGGAAAATAACTGTAAGTAAGTCCATGATATCAGATTATAACTGCCAAATACCCTTTACACTGACAGAAAACACTTCTGATTTACATCAGTCTGAAAAAAATATTCAGCACAATATCACCTGAAAGGACAATTACAGCCGAAAATATGAGGGCTGAGATCACTGTCGCATACCTGACAGCTTTTACAATCTCTTTTCCGGACTCTGCAAGAGTATTAACAGGGTCACCGATTGTATAGCATCCGGGTTTTTCAAACCTGATCCCCGTTCCGCCTGCAATAAGCGCCATGGGAATGCCGCCGTTTATTCCCGGCCTTTTCCTGGCGTCCCGCCTCATGCAGAGCCATGCATCCTTCAGACTGCCATTAAAAAAGAAGTAAATTATAAGTGATAGTCCCGCAATCCTGGCCGGTATAAAATTAAGAAGGTCGTCCATCCTTGCCGGAAACCAACCAAGATACCTCCTGTCATCCTTATATCCCAGCATAGCGTCCATGGTATTGTACGCCCTGAAGAATGCCGCGCCTCCAAGTCCGGCCATTGTATAATAAAAGAGAGGCGATATTACAGAATCAACAAGATTCTCTGCCATTGATTCATACGCAGCTGAGAGCAGTTCCTCTTCAGAGAGTGAAGAGGTATTTCTGGATACAAGCATACCTGCCTCACTGCGTCCGTCCCCCTTCTCAACCGCCTCAGTTACAGATTCAACATGCTCTTCAAGGCAGCGCAGGGCAAGACAGATCTTTAACAGCACTGCCCCTGCAATGAAAGCTATTATTCCGTATGTGAAGATATCAAACAACAAAAACGGCAGCGTAAAGAGAACCGCAGTCAAAAGAGAGAAAATAACTCCGGATAATCTCTGTAACCACGCCGGGTATATCTCCGGACTGCCCCAGAGAGCAATAAACCGTCCAAGCCAGGCAACCGGGTGATACCTGTTTGGTGGGTCGCCTGAAACTCTGTCAAACAGGAGTGACAGCCAGATAATCAGGGCCGGTATTGCCATCCGATGTATGCCGCAGCAGTTATGAGAATTACCGATACAATGCCGGGGACAGTTCCCGGAAGATAAAGTCCGAATATATATGCGGCCCACCCTGCACCAAGAAGACCCATAAATCCGGCTTTCATATAGAGATCAGTATGATCCTCAGGTTCAGGAATCTCTTCTATCTCATCCGGAATTTCAATTGCCCTGTCCTTTACATTAATGGCAATCCCATATCTTAAAGTCCCGTAACCTGTAATAATCTCAATTTTAAAGCTCCCTTTGGGTGCATCAGATAAAACAGGGATTTTAAGTATGACTTTATTTTCAAGGAATAGATTTTCATGCAAAAAGGGAGTGAATTTCCTGGCGTTTACGGCAGATACTGTAAGATGCAGAGGTGTTCCGTTATTGATCAGTTTTAAGACAATGTTTTCACCATTCTCTATATCCACTTCTTCAGGTGCCTCTATTGAATTAATCCCTGATTTGTTTATATTTACCTCAAATTCACCCATAATATTACTGCCTGTGCCTATTGTCTTATTCCGGATATCAGAATATGAAATCTTCCCGCATCTGTTCAACAAAAGTTGGTTCTCTATTTAACAACTGTATGCCTGTTATTTAATTCTGTGCTTATAGTGCACTGCATAATGTTTTGGCATAATCGGAGTCTATCGGATATTATCCCAGAATATGCACATATACCGCACTTCATATTAATAACCAAACTTTCCGGACCATTCCGGAAAGTTCTGCATTATACTATGATCTTCAGCCTGAAATTATTCCTTTTTTGTCCCTTGGAAGGAGATCAGGTATTCCTTCACTGACTGGATAATCAACACCGCAGCTCTCGCACCTGAGAGTACCCTCAATTATATCTTCCTCACCAGTCTCAAGAATCTCCTTCTTATCGGTCTTAAGAGTCAGATCACCCTTACATACAGGACAGCAGAGTATCTCATAGGTTGACATCTTCATTTTTAATCCCTCATAAAAAATTATTTGCGATCCCTTATATCAATGATCTGAGTCATCTCAGGACCGGTTGATATAAGCTTTACAGGAACACCGATATCCTCTTCAGCCTGCTTTATGAATTCAAGTGCTTTTGGTGTAAGCTGTTCGTACTCTGTTGCGCCAAAGCATTCAGGATCTACATGATCAATTCCTGTTATTGCTGCAATTGTGCATCCGTTGATCATTGCTGAATAACGTGCCATCTTGCCGTCCCAGACCCCTATTCTTCTCTCACGCCGTGTTACAGTACCGAATTCCTGAATGCCAAGTTCATGTGATTCATCACGTGTCATCTCAGTTCCAAACGGACCTTCACCGACTCTTGTAGGATATGCCTTAAAGACTACAATGACGTCGTCGATCATTGTAGGGCCCACACCGTTGTCTGCTGCAATCTGTGAAGCTGATGTATCCTTGCTCGTCACAAAAGGATATGTACCAAAGTAAAGTGAAATTCCAAAGCCCTGGGTTCCTTCAAGGAGGACATTTTCTCCCCTTGCGAGCGCTTCATTGATCTCAAATGCGACATCTGCCAGATAAGGTTTAAGTTCAGGAATGTCCTTTGCCTGCTTTGCAACCCTGTTAACTCTTGCAACATTTGCAGGGCCGCATCCTGTTCCGGTAGAACCTATGGTCTTGGAGAGATGCTCATTGGCTTTATCCTGAAGGATATGCTCTTCTTCAATGATACTGCATCTTCCATCGACAAAAATTCTGTCTCCGACTCCGACCATATCAACTTCGCTTTTGAATACCTCGGGATTTACAAGAACACCGCTTCCAATGCATAATTTTGCTTCCGGGAATACAAATCCTGAAGGGATCATCCTTACACCGTATTCCTTTTCGCCTACCTGAACTGTGTGGCCTGCATTGGGACCGACACCACCGCGTGATATGATTGAGGGTTTATCTTTATGTGCAACATGGGCAACAATCTTGCCCTTGCCTTCATCACCAAAAAAACCGCCAACTATTATAGTACAACTCATTTATTTTTCATTAAAGATGGGGTTATATACACTGATGAATCTTTTGATGATAACCCGGATTATGAATATTTTTCTGACCGATTATACAACAAATTGAAATATCAGAATTTCAGATTCTGCCGGGTAAAGTAAGAGATGAAATATCAGAATTTCAGATTCTGCCGGGTAAAGTAAGAGATGAGATATCAGAATTTCAGATTCTGTCCACCAGGAAACAGATTCAAATATCAGATTCTGTCCGGTAAAACCACCGATTCAGACTGTAATAACAGTAAGAGTCCTCCCGTATGTACTCCGGAAATTTTATGAAATGGTTCTGAATGATAAATTCCGTCTGAAAAAACATTCCCCGCATAAATTAAAAAAGATGATATGGATATTTATTCCGGTTATTTAAACCGGAGATCTCTTTTTATTGGAATTATTCTTCCGTTATTCCAAGATTTTTAATAAAATCTATATGAAGTCTGAAATCACCTGTCAGTTCCGGGTGGAAAGAGAGCGCCATATGCTTACCTGATTTTACGGCAACAATGCCCTGATCAATCTCAGAAAGAACTTCAACACCACTGCCTGCCGATATTACAACCGGCGCCCGTATGAATATCGCCCTGTATGGCTCTTTATATCCTTTGATTTCGATTTCAGCCTCAAAAGAATCCTTCTGTCTTCCAAAGGCATTTCTTCCGACTTCAATATCAATAAGGGATAAGGGCTTTACCCTTTCGTCATCGACGGCACCGGCGCACATGACCATCCCGGCGCAGGTTGCAAAAATTCCGCCGCTGAAATTCTCAAACTCCTCCCTCATATGATTTTTATCAATAAGTCTTGATATTGTAGTTGACTCTCCTCCGGGAATGGCTATTGCGCTGCATGAGGGTATATCATCAGCTTTTTTTAACGGAAATACCTCATAATTTTTAAAGATACCCGACCTGGCTATTGCAGCTTCAAATGCATGGATATGCTCGGATACATTTCCCTGAAGGGCCAGAACACCGATCTTAATTGCCACGTGTCGAGAGCACCTCTTCATCACTTAATGTGTGTACGTCAAGGCCGGGCATCGCTTCACCAAGGTTTCTGCTTGCATTCGCAACAGCGAGCGGATCTTCAAAGTTGTTCACTGCTTCAACGATTGCACGCGCCATCACTTCAGGAGTCTCTGACTTGAAGATGCCTGATCCTACAAAGACACCATCACAACCGAGCTGCATCATCATTGCTGCATCTGAAGGCGTTGCAATACCGCCTGCTGAGAAGTTTACAACCGGGAGCCTGCCGAGTGTTGAGCATTCCTTAACAATCGCAAATGGTGCTTCAATATTTCTTGCGTACATTGCAATCTCCTGGTCATTCATGCCTTCAAGCTGTCTGATCGAACCAGAGATTGATCTCATGTGCCTTACTGCCTCAACAACATTTCCTGTTCCGGCCTCGCCCTTTGTTCTGATCATGGCTGCGCCTTCGGCAATTCTCCGGCAGGCCTCACCAAGATTTCTTGCTCCGCAGACAAAAGGTACTGTAAATTTCTGCTTGTCGATGTGAAATTCTTCATCGGCAGGTGTTAAAACCTCACTCTCGTCGATCATATCCACACCAATCGCTTCAAGTACCTGTGCCTCAACAAAGTGACCTATACGCGCCTTACCCATCACCGGAATAGATACGGCTTCAATAATCTCTTCGATCTTTGCTACATCTGCCATTCTTGCAACGCCGCCCGCCTTTCTGATATCAGACGGGACACGCTCAAGCGCCATTACTGCAATAGCGCCGGCAGACTCTGCAATCTCGGCCTGTTCTGCATTGACAACGTCCATAATGACGCCGCCCTTCTGCATAGATGCAAATCCCCTCTTCAATAGTTCGGTTCCAAACCTGAGGTCTTCTAATTTCATTGCATTTAGTTTGAACATGTAATAAAATAAATATAGGGTAGTCATCATTGCTTTACCCGGATGACTTTTAGGTGATTTTAAATTAATAGCCAAAAAAAGAACATTAAAATTTCTTTTTTTCTCAGATCAAACGATAAATATTATGATTTCCAGTGGAAATGATGGGGTACCGCAAAGGATTACACTTTTCCGGATTACAGGATTTTCCGGAGATGCCCTGCCACAGAATTTCCCGGAAACTGTAAAAATTATTCCCAGGCTCTGAATATCATATACAGACCATTTTACAGAACCTAAAGTTCGTTTACGAACTCTTCAATTCTTTCAATCGCTGTTACAAGGTTGTCCCTTGAAATCGCATAGCAGCATCGGAGATGGTCTGCCCCTGAAGGGCCGAATATGCTGCCCGGAACTACGGCTATATGCTTCTCTTTTAAGAGGCGCTCGGCAAATTCCTGATCTGACAGTCCGGTGGACTCAACAGACGGGAATGCGTATATTGCACCTTTGGGCATATGGCATTCAAGTCCTGCACGCCTCATCCCGTTTACGAAGAGGTTACGCCTTATATTATACTCTCTGACCATCTCATTTCTTGCCTCCCAGCCGTTTTTAACAGCTTCAATAGCTGCGTACTGTGACATAGTAGGTGCGGAGAGCATTACGTACTGATGTATTTTGAGAGCGGCGGCGGCAATCTCCTCCGGGGCACAGATGTACCCTATCCGCCATCCGGTCATTGAATATGCCTTTGAAAAACCGTTTATTATAACTGTTCTTTCACGTAGTTCCTCAACGCATGCAGCAGATGACGGCATTCCTTCGTAGGTTATCTCATTGTAGATCTCATCTGAGATTAAAAGGAGGTCATGATCCACAATGACATCTGCGATTGCTTTATAGTCATCCACAGTCATCACACCTCCGGAGGGGTTGTTCGGGAAATTACAAAGCAGCGCCTTTGATTTTGGAGTTATCTTCTCCATAAGGCTGTCAGGTGTGAGCCTGAAATTCTCCTTTGCAGGGCAGGGCACATATACAGGCACTCCTCCGGAGAGTATGACTCCTGAACAGTATGCTATGTATGCCGGTTCTGCAACAAGCACCTCATCGCCCGGATTAACGACCGTTCTTATTGTTATATCGAGCGCCTCTGATGCTCCGGTGGTGACCAGTACCTCATTTACAGGATTGTAATCAACCCCGAATCTCTCCTTCTGGTAGAGAGAGATCTCATCTCTGAGTTCATTTAAGCCGCTGTTTGAGGTGTACGCTGTATAACCTTTCTCAATAGAACTGATTGCTGCTTCCCTTACATTCCATGGTGTATCATAATCCGGTTCGCCGACACCAAGTGATATTACATCTTCCATCTCCTGGGCTATATCAAAAAATTTTCTTATCCCTGAAGGTGGTATTTCGCGTACTCTTTCTGAGCGAAAGTCTCTCATAATTTTTCTCCGGTTCTTCTCTTCTGTCTCTTTTTAATGTGGTAATATTTATCTTCTCTTTAAACCAGGACTGAAGTCCTAAAATCTACATCCTCTCTGCAGGAACTGCAGGAAATTTATGAATATTTATTGTCCTGATTTTTTACTGACTCTCAATATAATTCTGAGATTTTAACTGCTTTAACCAGTTATACCTGTTTTTACCGTTCTGCAGCACTTAAAATGAATATGGAAGTCTCTCAACCGGCTTTTTCTCAAAATAGAGCTGCCCGTTCTCTTTGTAGGTCTTCATTATAAGTATCGTCCCGGTCTCTCTGATATTCTCAAGGGGAGCAATCTGACCGGACACAAATCTTGCTATTTCATGTATATCCCTTCCGGTTACAAGAATTTCAAGATCATATGCTCCGCTTACAAGCCTGAGAGATTTTACCTGCCGGAATTTTGATATCTTCTCGGCAATTTTATCATACCCATAGTCCTTTTCGGGCGAAACTTTAAGCTCGATTATGGCTGCAACTACTCCGTCTCCTGCTTTTTCCCAGTCGATGCACGCTACATAATTTTTAATAATTCCTTCTTCCTCAAGCTTTTTTATTCGTGATATAACTTCCTCGCGGCTGAGGTTTGTCATATCCGCAAGGACCTGCTCTGAAATTCTGCAGTTTTCCTCAAGTATGGATAATATCATCCTGTCATTTTCATCCATTGGGCGACTCCGACAATATTTGTCAACGGAGTTTTTTGTTTTAATAATGATTAATAGATGCTATTGGATCTGGTTTTTATTCTGCAGGACCCTGATAAAACAGGACAGCAGAGTGAGAAACCGGAAGAGAAGAAAGAGAAGGAGAAAAACAGGACAAAAAAAGTAAAAAAAGCAGGACGGAACAGAAAAGGAAAACAGAAAGAAAACAAAACAACGGACAAGCAGAAACAGGAAGAAGAAGCAGAAGCAGAAAAGAACAGGGAAGGAAAACAGAAAGAAAACAAAACAACGGACAAGCAGAAACAGGAAGAAGAAGAAGCAGAAAAGAACAGGGAAGGAAAACAGAAAGAAAACAAAACAACGGACAAGCAGAAACAGGAAGAAGAAGCAGAAGCAGAAAAGAACAGGGAAGGAAAACAGAAAGAAAACAAAACAACGGACAAGCAGAAACAGGAAGAAGAAGAAGCAGAAAAGAACAGGGAAGGAAAACAGAAAGAAAACAAAACAACGGACAAGCAGAAACAGGAAGAAGAAGCAGAAAAGAACAGGGAAGGAAAACAGAAAGAAAACAAAACAACGAACAAGCAGAAACAGGAAGAAGAAGAAGCAGAAAAGAACAGGGAAGGAAAACAGAAAGAAAACAAAACAACGGACAAGCAGAAACAGGAAGAAGAAGCAGAAAAGAACAGGGAAGGAAAACAGAAAGAAAACAAAACAACGGACAAGCAGAAACAGGAAGAAGAAGAAGCAGAAAAGAACAGGGAAGGAAAACAGAAAGAAAACAAAACAGCGGAGAGAAAGAGAAAATATCAGAAGAAAATCCTGACTAAAAAATATCTATTTTATCCGGGAAACTGGTTTATCTGAAGAGGGTTCTGAATCTGCCTATGTCAATCTGATGCAGTCTCTCTTCTTCAAACCTCTCATCTTTTGAAAGGGTTTCCCTGATCCCTGAAGTTCCGGTTCCAAACCACATCTCTTTGGTTCTGCCGTATCTCCCTCTTGAGACAACTCTTGAATTGATGACACCCAGCATTGTAAGTTCTGATATAAGATCTGTAATTCTTCTGTGGGTTAAAACATCTACATCAAGTGCCTGTGCAACATCTCTGTAAACCTGAGCCACTTCTCCGGTTGTGAAAACCGGTCTGTTGAGATCGGATAAAATCAGCATTGCATAAAGAACAGCCTTGCTCTGTGTAGGCAGCGAAGATACACAGACAATAAGACTGTCAGTCTCAATCTTCTGCTGGGCTGATTTTACATGTACTTCAGAGACTTTGGGAGCATTTTCTCTCTCTGCAAGTTCTCCGGATATTCGCAGGAGATCAAGTGCTCTCCTTGCATCTCCGTGTTCCTGGGCGGCAAGTGCAGCGCATAAAGGAATACACCCAAGGTCTAAAACACCTTCTTCAAAGGCAACATCTGCTCTTTCCTGTAAAATATCACATAACTGAGGGGCATTATAGGGAGGGAAAACAAGTTCTTCCTCTGAGAGAGAGGAGAGAACCCTCGGATCGAGGAAATTGGTAAATCGCAAATCATTTGATATTCCAATCATGCTTATCTTTGCATTCTTTAGCTCGCCATTAAATCTTGTAAGGTTATAGAGAATCTCATCTCCGCTTTTTTTGACTAGTTTGTCAATCTCATCAAGTACAATTACATTAACTCCGCCAAGTGATTCAAGCAGATTTCTCAGTTCTGCATAGACCTGATCAGTTGGCCATCCGGTCATGGGGATACTTGTGCGTGGTTTATCACTGGGTTTGCTGTCCAGATTTTCTATTTCATTTGCAATCTGGGCAAGCACTCTGTACTGGGTATCAATAAGTTCACAGTTCAGGTGTATGACATTGCATCTCTTACCCATCTCAAGGCATGCATTTTCAAGTTCAGCCCCAACATATTTTACGCATGCTGTTTTTCCAGTTCCGGTTTTGCCATAGATAAGAATATTTGAGGGTGTCTCATTTCTTATAGAGGGAGCAAGAATTGCTGCAATGGAATCAATCTGTGGTGTCCTGTGAGGGAGATTATTAGGCCTGAAAGAATGTCTTAACACTTCCCTGTTTTTGAATATACCTCTGTTTTTCAGGTACTTGTTAAAAAGTCCGGATGAACCGGATTTTTTTTCAGCCTGAACCATTTCTTTTGTCCCATCCGGACTGTTAGTCAATAGTATTCCTCCTCATTTTCTGAATTGTCCTCTTAAACTGAATATTTATGATCCACTCCGGAATCTGTTAACAGACAAGATTTGACCTTTTTTGATGAAAATATTATTATTATTATTAGCAGGAAACTGCGCACTCCTGGTGTGGATTTTTCCTGTCATTACAGAATTTAACACTATAAGCAGTGCTGTTGATATGACCCCGGAAATTAATGTTCTATTCCGGAGGAATCAGATTTTAATCCTTAAAATGCCATATTTCAGAAATTTTTATCCTGAACGGCCCGGACTAAAATATTTGCAAAAATTCCGGAAATATCATTGCCGGTGAAGCTTTACCGGTTGCTGTTATTGATCTCATTCCTATAGCATTTAACCCCTTTGTTTCCACTGGAGTTTTTGAAATATTCAGAATAAATTATTCATTTTCCTGAAAATTTTTTGAAGGTCATAACCCCACCCCTTTATTTCCACTGGAACTTTTTTTGGATTTGGCAGGTTTTTTTTGGAGTTGTATAAATTTACTGAAAAAGTTGCAGTTCTCCTGTTGGTTTTGTCCTTACACGGAGAACAAAATAATATTTCACAAAGCTTCTTTTATGAAAGTAAAATTCAATTTTTTACCAGTAGGTCATATTTCAGTTTCCGGAAAAATTTTATCATTTCCTGACCTTTAGCTTATTTTTGCTCTTCTTTTGCTCTGATTTTGTTTATTCTTTTTCTTCTCCCTTGCTCCTTGTTTATCCCCAGGTTATTTTGCTTATTTTTCTTCTTTTCCTTATTTCTCTGTTATTACCGGGTTATTCTGCTTATTTCTGGCTGTTCTTTTTTTCTTGCTTTTTTGGGTATTCTCCGTTATTGTTGGATTATTCTACTTATTCTCTGCCTGTTCACGTTTTTTTTCTCTTTTTCCATGCTGTTATTTGGTTATTCTGCTTATTTTCTGGCTGTTCTTTTTTCTTGCTTTTTTGGGTATTCTCCGTTATTTCCTTGTTATTCTGCTTATTCTCTGACTGTTCACGTTTTTTTTCTCTTTTTCCATGCTGTTATTTGGTTATTCTGCTTATTCTCTGGCTGTTCTTTTTTTCTTGCTTTTTTGGGTATTCTCCGTTATTTCCTTGTTATTCTGCTTATTCTCTGACTGTTCACGTTTTTTCTCTTTTTTCATGCTGTTATTTGGTTATTCTGCTTATTTTCTGGCTGTTCTTTTTTTCTTGCTTTTTTGGGTATTCTCCGTTATTTCCTTGTTATTCTACTTATTCTCTGACTGTTCACGTTTTTTCTCTTTTTCCATGCTGTTATTTGGTTATTCTGCTTATTTTCTGGCTGTTCTTTTTTTTCTTGCTTTTTTGGGTATTCTCCGTTATTTCCTTGTTATTCTGCTTATTCTCTGACTGTTCTACGTTTTTTCTCTTTTTCCATGCTGTTATTTGGTTATTCTGCTTATTCTCTGGCTGTTCTTTTTTTCTTGCTTTTTTGGGTATTCTCCGTTATTGTTGGGTTATTCTGCTTATTCTCTGCCTGTTCCCGTTTTTCTTTCTTTTTGGTTATTTTCCTGTTGTTGTCCGGTTTTTTTTATTCCTAGTCCATCTCTTTATTTCCTGCTTACTTTGGTTAACTTGGTTATTTACTACTCAGTTTATTCTCAGTTTATTCTCAGTTTATTCTCAGTTTATTCTCAGTTTATTCTCAGTTTATTCTCAGTTTATTCTCAGTTTATTCTCAGTTTATTCTCAACTTTTCTTCAAATTATATCAAATGTCTGTACTTTATATATTATTACTTGCAGATTTACTTATGATTATTTTCTGTTACCTGTTTTTTTGCCACAGGTATTTTCCGCCGACCCGCATCCCAAAAAAAAGTTCCACAGGAAACAAAGGGGTGGGGGTGAGAAGAAAAAATTTCCAGTTCTTAGGTATATGCTAAAAAAATTTAACTCTTAAAAATTACTTAAATTTAAAAAAAAACAGATTTAAAAGCTTACAAAAAAATAAACCCAAAGAAAGAAGTTCAGGGTTTTAAACAAAAAATTCAAAAATTTTTCAGTTTAGAATAAGTATTTTGTAACATTATGAAACATTTACCCGAAAAAGAAGAAAAAAAACTATGACACTTCCAAAAAATCAGGAAAATTTCTGCTAAAATTCTGCAAAAAATCACAAAAAAAGATCAAAAATATAGAAAACCTGCAAAAATGTAAATTTTCGCCTGAACTTTCCTGTCTCCCAAAAAAGCAGGCATCTGTTACCCGAAAAAAAATATAATCAACAAAAAAAACTGCGGTTTTACAGAAAAAGTTCAAAAAATCTGAAAATCTGTAAAAAACCGGAAAATTTCTTAAATTATTTACTTATCTCAAGCAGTGCCACTCTCTCAAGAACAAAATCAGTAATTTTTTTCTCCGGAGATGCCTGAATTTCATCTTCTGAAATTTCAAAAAAACTTCTCACATATTTTCCTTCAGAACTTCCTGCATTTTTTGGAATATTTTCCGCAGATAAATCAGATTTTTTATCGTCCTGGTCTTTCTTCCGTAAGTCACCGATCGCAGGGAAGCTGCACGATATAATACTCAGAGAAGTTAGAATTCTTGCATATCTTCCCTCGAATTCATCAGATTTACAGGAATCATCCCGGGGATATTTCCGAATAGTAATTTTATCATCCAGAACGAAGAAATCCGGAATATCACTCCTGAATTTTCCTTCTCCTGAAATTTTTTGTTCACCGGGAAAATCAAAGATGAGAACATAATAATTACTCAGCCCTTTCTTGAGGCCGGTCTGAACTGCACAACTGCACTGTCTTGTTCCGGCAGCGTAGAGAAGAACCTCCATATCAGGTGATCTCGAAATATTTTCCCCTCTGCAAAATGCCCTTAAGGCATGTAAAAGTGCAGATTCAATATGTTTAACATCTGCAATATAGTCAACATCAAAAAAGGTTATGTAAACATTATTTTCAGCTGATATTTCCCTGATACCCTTTAAAAAGTCTCCTTCATCAGAAACAGTAACTTCTGCCTGTAAAATAATATATTCCATATCATCCCTCCTGTATCATCATAATGTTTCGTAAGTATGAAAACATATATCTCCGGTGTAAATTCTAAATACGCAGTCTGAATTAACAGCTCATTATAAAATTGTTACCGGAAATAAAGAAATTATCCGGCAATGAAAAAAAAGCTGAGAATAAATTACAGTTTTTCAGAGATTAAAAACTAAACAGTGTAGATTGTGTAGATCCATTCTTTCCGGCTTTTTTCCCGGTTTTAACCCTATCTTTACCGGAATTTTTTTCCACTCCGCCGGGGTCCATCCCTTCCTGGGAAATTTCAGGGATTGTTTCATCGGCTTCACTTTCTTCCTTCACTGTTTTTTTCGCTCTCTTCTGAGATACTTCCCCTACTTTCAGTTTTTCCTTAAGAATTTCATCACCGGAAACTCCGGAGTTGCTTTTGTTCTGTCCCTCCCCTTCAGACCTTAGGATTTCATCAAAAATGCTCCTTGCATTCTTCTCACCCACAACCAGGGAAACCTTGTCATAGCCTGCTTTTTTGAGATCAGAGACAGTTCTCATATTATTATTATAAAGCCTCCTTGCCCTGACCCGTCCGATATTTCTGAACTTAACCAGTGGCAGAAGCTCCTTTTTAATCCCGTGCTTCATCCTGAGGGAGAGATCATAAACATGCTTCTTATGAAAAGGAGCCATCATAGCTGCAATTCTTGACGCTGAATACAAAAGCCAGTTTATGGACTCAACAGAGTTGTAGATGTCCCCCGGCCCGATACTGTACCTCTTGCAGACCGTCTCCTCGTTCACCTCGGATATCCAGTCATTAAGCATCATTGCTGTTTTCAGTATCCGGAAATCCTCCTCCATTGAATCGTATGATACTCCGGACCACAGCTCCTCCTCATGCTCATAAAGGAATATCTCAAGCATAGGGATGTCATTTTTCCGGACAAAAAGCGTGTACATATCCGGAGTAACGCAGAGCATCTGTAGCAGTCCGATATCGGTAAAACTCTTCTCTTCCTCCGTTTCTTCAGTATGCTTCAGTTCAGCTGCAATAATCTCGGCGCTGTACGGGTTAATATAAAGCCGTGATACAAGAGAGCCGTATTCCGTTGCAGAGAGGCAGTCACCAATTGAGGTTATCATTCCGGAGGAGACTAAAAAGTCAATAATTTCTTCAAGAGTCTCTTCAAGATGCTTCATGCTCCTGTTCAGGTACCTGTAAAAAGTCCTGTCGAGGAATTCAGCCAGTTCCCTCTCATTTTTTACAAAACCGGTTGAAATTAATGAGAGCACCTGTCCGGTGAGGACATAATTGTCATCAAGCCTTGATTTGACATCCTCAGCCGGAGCCTCAATAAACTCCTCATAAAGTCCGGCGCCGGCCTCCTCACTCTTTGCAATCAGAACCGCCTCACCATAAGGGTCAAGATGCGGCCTTCCGGCCCTCCCTGCCATCTGCCTGTATTCCCTTACCGGGATAGGCTGCATCCCCTCTCCTGATTTAAACCTGAGATAATCTCTTATAACAACCCGCCTTGCCGGCAGGTTTAGTCCGGCGGCGAGGGTGGGAGTTGACGATATAACCTTAATATTTCCGTTGCGGAAATTTTCTTCGATAACAGCCCTCTGCTCTCTCTTCATTCCGGCGTGATGAAAAGCTGCGCCATAACCTGCACATACAGCAAGGGTTTTACCCATTTCAGTATCAGCGACAGCCTCAAGCTTTTTTTTCAGTTCAGAAAGTTCAGTATTCTCCGTTTTAAGTGCCTGCGCCATTCTCTTCGCAAAGCTCTCGGCATTTCTCCTTGAATTTACAAAGACGAGACACTGACCCCCATCTTTAATACAGTCGAGGCAGAGATTGACATCCTCATGCTTTGTAACAGGAGTTATCTCTTTTAACTCCTCACCAAAAAAGATCGAATTCCGGTAAAAAATCCCCTCTTTTAAGTCAACCGGACGCCAGTCTGATTTGACAAGAGTTGCATTCAGCCATCCTGCAAAGACTCTGGGATTTCCAATAGTTGCAGTAAGGGCGATTATCTGCATTTCAGGGTTTAAATACCGGAGTTTTGTTATCACCATCTCGAGCGTTGCGCCCCTGTCCGGTGAATCAATGAGGTGCGCCTCATCAAGGACGAGGCATGAAACAGATTTCATCCATCCCGCACCATTTCTGAGGAGTGAATCAACCTTTTCACTTGTGGCGATTATAATCTCATTTCTTCCGAGATAATCGTCCCTTCTGTCGAGATCGCCTGTTGCAATCCCGACTTTAGGTCCGCGTCCTGAAAATTCATCGAATTTTTCGCTTGCAAGTGCCCTGAGGGGTACAACATAGAGGCATTTTCCGTTGCCGGAGATATGATGATGCATCGCCATCTCGGCAACGAGAGTCTTTCCGCTGGCAGTGGGGATGGAGATCAGAAGGTTTGCACCCTCGAAGAGTCCACTGCTGACACACTCCTCCTGTGGAGGGTAGAGGTTAATGATTCCTTTTTTCTCATATTCCTCAATAAGGCCTGATCCTACGGGCAATGACGATATTCTCAAAGAGACCCCCTTTCTTCCAGTCTAAGTCTCCTTAAAATTAATATATTTAAAAAAAAGCTTTTAAAAAACTGTTTCTTCTGGAGTGGAAATGTTGGTTTCATATCCGGGAAAAGTATATTTTATTATCAGACCGGGCTTTAATGCAGCGTATCAGATCACTGCTGCCCGGAGTCTTAATAATAATATTCAAGCATATTCTGCTTTGCTTCTTTATTCTTCTTATCAAGGAATGAGAAGACGCTCTCGTGGGGCAGTCCTTCAATGAGCATCTCTACAGCAGTTCTTGTATTTCTGACCTGTTCGACTTCACCTATAATTGCGACTGTCTTTCCAAGAACAGACATTATGGCTCCGGTCATATCCTCAATCTGCTCCCGGGATTTGCCCTCCCTGCCGATTATTCTGCCTCTTATTCTCTCCATCTGTTTTGTGGTATTGCAGTATGCAGTGAGATCAATGATATCAAGCATCATATCTTCATCGTCAAGAAGTGTAAGTGCTCTCTGGGGAGAGAAACCACGGTTTATTGCCCGTATTATCTGGCTTGTATTTAAGACATTCACCGGGTCCTCCCCGCTGACTGTCACAAGGCCCTCCTCACTGTCGATCTTCAGTGAAGTATCCGTACTTTTCTCGATAGTCCTTTTTGTTTTACCGTTTTTGCCGATTATTACAGCAATACGATTTTGTGTAACTTTTATTTCCTGTTCTGCCATATTACCAACATCAAATAGTTAGTTATCAATTGTATCTCATGCCTCATATAAGGTAGTGGATGCGGCATTTATGCAGGAATGATCTGCTGCACAGTCAGATGCCGTCTATAGTTATATGGGTGAACCGGAAACTAAAAATAATTTCTTCTTATTATTCCGGCACGGGTGAAGAATATAATATCTCCGGACGGAATTTCCGCTTATATCCGGTGAAAAAAAGTTCTCCGCTCTCAGGGTTGTAATTTATCCTCCCCGATAATCTCTCTGAAGATCTCCTCCTCGTCCCGGATATCACACAACCGTGCAAAAAAACGGTTTATATTCAGAATATCCCTGACGAGAAACTTCACAGCACGCGGATGATCAGGTGTCACTGCCTGGCCCATATCGATTATAATATGCTCAGATCCGTCAAAGAGGAGATTAAATTCGGAGAGATCCGCATGGACAAGTCCTGCATCATTGTACATCCGGTCAATATCATGAATAATAGCATCATAATGCTTCTGCCCCTCTCCTTTTTCAATTCCGGCATGCCTGAGCTGCGGATAAGGTATCTCATTCTCGCCGCAGAAATCCATGAGGAGAATATTTCTGTCGAAATATCTCGCCTTCGGACATCTGATACCGGCATCGTGCGCCCTGTTGAGGTTTGAGTACTCCTTCCTCGTCCAAGCGAATATTACCTCTTTTTTCGATTTCCTGACCGATGAAAACCTTGGATCGCCCACCAGGTACTGGTTCATCGTATTGAAGTTTGCAGACTGAATGCGGTATATCTTTATCGCTACCGGGGCCCCTTCTGAATCCTCGGCATAAAAGACATTGGCCTCCTTTCCTGTGGATATAGACCCGCCTATTACTGAGAGTTTGCCTTTATTGACAAGTTTATAGAGTGCGACGAGGGTCTGGTCATCAAAGACATTCTCCATCACCTTCATACTGTCGGCATCTTTAATCCTGACGCCAAGTTTACTCACTTCTCGGTCAAGTTTCTCTATTATTCTGTCTCTGTCCAACTTTAATTTCACCACCGGAATTTTATATATGATATAAATGCTGCCGGAATATGTTATTGTGCGGTTTTACCCGGGAAAAATCCCGGAGATAACTTTTCCGGCATAAAATCAGAATTTAGTTCTGATTCATGTAATCCCTTGCATCTGCAAGGACTTCAATCAAACCGTCGGTTGTCATCGACTTCAGGTCGGCAGGATGAACATCCCCGGCTGCATATGCCTGCTCGCATTCTTCATATGATGAGAATTCACGGTTTCCTCCGAATTTATCAGGCCTTTTAAGTGTGACAGTCTCCATCCTCGGGAATATATGGTATTTCAGGGTCTGAAGGACGGGGTTTTCCTCTGTTTCCGGGGGGCAGAAAGCCTTCTTCATCTTCTTCTTAATTACATCCTCAGAGTCGGCAACTGAGATATAATTGCCCTCGGATGATGACATCTTTTTACCGTTCAGTCCGTTTAGAATAGGTGTGTGCATACAGAGAGGTGCTTTTGCACCGATTGTCGGCAGGTACTCCCTTGCAAGCATGTGGATCTTTCTCTGGTCAATGCCGCCGAGTGCCATATCGACATTGAGCGTGTTGATATCGACCATCTGCATAATAGGATAGACCATCTGTGATACCCGCGGCGCGTCCATATTTCTTCCGACTTCATCCATGCTTCTCTTTGCACGGTTGAGCGTAATCTGCTGTGAAAGCTCTAAAACCTGGAGTTCATATTCAGGAGTCAGCTGAACATCAGTTCCGAGGATAAATTCCACATTTTTGCCTTTAAGCCCCACAGCTTCAAAGCACCGTCTGTTGTAGTCGGCCATCTCACGTACTTCCTCCATAGTGCCTTTCTGGTTCAGGAATGCGTGAAGGTCTGCAAGCAGAACTTTAATCTTAAATCCTGCTTCTTTCAGGTCCATTAATTTGTTAATTGTGACAAGATGTCCGAGGTGGATCTCTCCTGATGGCTCATATCCGGCATAAACGGATCTTTCCGGTATGGTCATCAGCTCTTTTAACTGGTCCTCGGTGACAATCTCTACTGTATTTCTTATTGCGAGTTCGTATTCATCCATTTCATATTAATGGGTGAGGAATCAGGATTAAGTTATTGTCCCTGCAGGATCAGGGGTAAAAGGTCAGATTCAATAAATAAACCTCAAATAATTGCCATATATATACATCCCGGTGAAAAGTTTTAGAGGAATTTCCTCTGTCTTCCGGAAGAAGAAGTTTTATATGAATAATCCGGACGGTTTTTCAGGTTTTTTCAATAGGTACCCGTTCTTACAGAGGGGATCTCCGGAGGTTATGGATGTTTAATGACGGAATAGGAATAGTGGCTGCATTTATAGTTTATATGGCCTTAATGGTCATAATCGGCTTTTTATACTACAAAAAAACCAATACCGTAAGTGATTATATTCTCGGCAACCGGAGCATCAACCGCTATGTTGCTGCTCTCAGTGCTGAAGCTTCGGATATGAGCGGATGGCTTCTGATAGGCCTTCCGGGTCTTGCATATCTTTCCGGTATGCAGGCCATATGGGTTGCTATAGGGCTTATTGCAGGAACTTTCCTGAACTGGAAATTTGTTGCAAAACGCCTGAGGGTTTATACCCAGATGGCGAACGATTCGCTCACCGTTCCGGACTTTTTCAAGAACAGATTCAATGATAAAAATGATCTTTTAGGCGGTATTTCGGCTATATTTATCCTGATATTCTTCCTTATATACACATCAGCGCAGTTTGTTGCAGGCGGGAAACTCTTCAATACTGTGTTCGGGATCGATTATACATATGCACTCCTGCTGATCTCGCTTATTGTTGTCATATATACCTTTGCAGGTGGTTTTAAGGCTGTATGCCTCACCGATTTTATACAGGGTATTCTCATGTTCTTTGCACTGATAATTGTCCCGCTCACTGCGATAACTCTTGTCGGAGGATTTGGCAATACAGTCTCCGGAATTGAAGCGATAAATCCATCTCTCTTAAATCCGTTTTTAGATGCTGACGGCAGTCCGCTGACGTTTATTGCGATAGTTTCACTGCTTGCGTGGGGACTTGGCTATTTCGGACAGCCGCATATTCTTGTCAGGTTTATGGCAATAAACAGACCTGAGGAGATAAAAGAGGCAAGGTGGGTTGCGATGGTATGGGTAACTGTTGCACTTATCGCTGCTGTTGCTGTTGGTCTTGTCGGCAGAGTATTTCTGAGTGAACCTCTGACCGGTGCTGATTCAGAGACGGTTTTCATGGTAATGACCGGCGATGTCTTCTTTTCTTTCATTGCCGGAATTATACTGTGCGGAATTCTTGCCGCAATCATGAGCACTGCATCCTCGCAGCTTCTGGTCAGTGCTTCCGCAGTATCACAGGATCTTTATAAGGCGTTTTTCAGAAGAGATGCAGCAGATCGTGAGCTTATATGGGTTAGCCGGTTATCGGTTCTATTTGTTGCCGTATTTGCAATTGCCCTTGCAATAGATCCAAACAGTTTTGTCTTTTCAATTGTATCGTACGCATGGGCAGGATTCGGGGCTGCATTTGGTCCGACCATCTTAATGGCACTCTTCTGGAAGAAGACCACCCGTGAAGGCGCACTTGCCGGCATAGTTGTCGGAGGCCTTACAGTCCTTATCTGGAAGCAGTTTAACTTCTTTGGTCTGTATGAGATCGTCCCCGGATTCATCTTCTCTCTGCTTGCAATTTACATTGTAAGCCGCATGACAGTTCCGGATGAGTGCATTGTCAGGGTATTTGAGGAGACGGAAGAGAAATTAAAGGAGATAAAAGGATAATTCCCGGCAATAAAAGGGCGTAGCTGATGTATTTTCTGCGGAATGTTAAAAATAAAAATTTTATTTTCTTTTTTTCTTTCTTTCCCAAAATCCGGTTAAAATATCTGCATATTAAGTTTTATTCTGATATTTAAGTGATTATGGGGTTTTATCTGCTCTTTTTAACCTGTATTTGTATTTTTATACGAACCCTTAATATTCAGGCGGTTTAAAGGAAATATTACTGGACAGTATTACCGGGGCAATAATTCGGGGGAAGGTATGATTTTTCAAATGCTGACTAACCACTGGGATTGACGGATTTATCTGCGTGTCTGATGAGATAACGGGATTGCTTGAACTGCTGGACTCCGGCAGCAGGGGGGATAGGAAAAAAGCGATCAAAAGGCTGAAGGAAATTGGCAAAAAAGGAGCCATTCCTCTTTTAAAGGCATTGAACAGTGGCAATGAAAATATTCGAAGCGGAGCCGCTGAAGTTTTGGGGTCTTACAGCCAGGATAATATCGGCACTTTTGTCAATCTTCTGATAACCGGACAGGATAATGCAAGGGATGGTGCAGCAAGGACAATAGCGCAGATATCAGCAGAGGGCGGTGACATAGTCGGGCCGCTCTCCGCAATTATAAATGACAGACGGGCAAGAGCACGTCAGGGTGTTGCTTTAGCCCTCGGTTATCTCACAAACCCGAACGTGAGCCATAAAAATATGCTCGTATCACTTCTGAAGGACAGTGATAAATCGGTAAGGGAGGGGTCAGTAAAGTCTCTCGATAACATCGGCTGGGACTCACAGAATCCGGTTGAAAAATCATTTTATCACCTCTCTGCCGGAAACTGGGAGGAGCTCGGGAAGATGGGCCGCCCGGCGCTCACTGCCCTCAGGTTTGGGGCAGAAGATCCTGATCCTCATTTCAGGCAGAAGGTTGCGCATACACTTGCCAGGGTAAGTGAGACCGGTTCGGTACATCTGCTCTGCGAAATGCTTAAGGATAAAGATCCTTCTGTCAGGCAGGCCGCTATTGAATCTGCCTGTGACAAGAGGGATCCGGTCTTAATACCACATATTGTAAGGGCACTTGACGATCCTGAATTTGCCGTCAGGGTTGAGGCCTCCTGGTCACTGGAGAAGGTTGGCTGGCGGCCTCCCGACAGTTACTTAAAAGCCAAATCACTGATGGTCAGGGGGAGCTACAATGATGTAACAAAGATGGGCAGATATGCACTGCCGTGCCTCATTGATCTTTTAGGGGACGAAAATCCGATAATTAAGGAAAATACTCTTAAAACCCTATATTCAATCGGAAAACCGGCATATGCTGCCATTGGCGAGGCTAAGAGATCAGAAAATCCTGCTGTCAGGAAAGGTGCGCTGGATGCAGTCCGGTATTTTAAGGAAGAGGACCAGAGAGCCGAAGAGAATGAGGCGCTTGAGCTTCTTAAAAAGGAGTCTGAAATACTTGACCTGAATTCTGTGGAATACTGGGAGGAGAACCTTAAGAAAAGCGGTTTTTCGGCTATAAATTCTGAAAGGATTGCCCAGGCCCTTGCAAGTGATGATCCGGTTATAAGAATTGTGGCTGTTGAATCACTGAAGAGATATGGCAAAAAGTCAGCTGATGCCCTCCTTAAACTCCTTAAAGATGATAAAAGCAGTGTAAGAGTTGTCGCAATTGAGGCACTTGGTGATCTGCAGTCAGATGAGGCAATAACGGTTTTTTTCGATATGATTGAGGATGAGAATGCAAGTGTCAGGAGGGCGACAGCCTATGCCCTTGGAAAACTGAGGAAGAAGGAGACAATACCGATTCTTATAAGACATTTTGCTGATCCCGATGAGGGCGTAAGGGACGAATGCTCAGAATCGGTTGCAAAAAACGGTAACAATGCCCTCCCGTTTCTTGAAAATATGATATTTGCACCTGATGAAAACGTCAGAATATCTTCACTCAAAGCAATAAGCGGTATAAGCGATCCTTCGGGTATTCTCCCGGTCACCCGGTCACTCAACGATCCGCAGCTGAATGTCAGAAATCAGGCAATGGCTGGCCTCTTAAGGATAAGCAATTTCATGTTCAATTACCTGATGAACGAAGTCAGAAGGGTGAGCATTCAGGGGACAAAGATGGAAAAACTTGGAATGCTCAGCGTCCTCTCTAAGATAGATGATCTCAGGGTTATATCATATGTCAGGGGCTTTATAAAGGACAGTGATGAAGAGGTCAGGCGGAATGCCGGGACAATTCTTGAAATATTCAGGCAGAGGGAAATTAAACGTGAACTGAGCAAAATTTCGGAGAAGAGCCGCGAAACCGCCGGGCTTATCAGAAGAAAACTGTCGGTGAGGGAGATTGACAGACTGCTTGATCAGCTTTTAGGTGCCGATGATGAGGACGCCTTAAAGATTCTCGACAGAAAGCTCAGGCAGGATGAGATCGATGAGCTGATCCGTGGTGCGAGATCCGAAAGGCAGGAAAGAACAGGGGAACTGCTCGGCAAAAAACTAAGCCAGGATGAGATCGATGAACTGCTCCATAGATCTGTTTATGCTGTCAATAAGAAGACGACCGAACTTCTGGGTGACAGACTCAGTCAGGATGAGATCGATGAGCTGATAAAGAATGCATCGTCCGAGAAGGATGAAAAAGCTGCAAAGGATATTAAGAAACAGCTCACCCAGAACGAGATCGATGACATAATCAAAAAAGAGCTTGAGCTTAAGAAGAAGATCTCAATGGAGATCTCAAGGCTTGTAATAGGTCTGAAAAGTGAAGATAAAAAGAGAAGAAAAGCTACTTCTGAGAAGATTATCAGTATGGGTGAACCTGCGGTTGAGCCTCTTCTGAATACAATGAGCGGTGCTGATGACGAACTTCGTGAGATTATTGCCGGAATTCTGCCGGAATTTGGTGAACCTGGAATAAGCGGCCTTATGAGGTATTTAAACTATGGCAGTCCGGAGATAAAAATACTGGCGGCAGAAAAGCTGTCGGAAACAGGCAGCAGAGTTGCCTCAAATGCAGTATTCGACCGTATTTTTGTTGAAAAAGATACTCAGGTCAGAGTGTCCCTGATATATGCCCTGTATAAGCTTGGACACAAAAAGATTCTTGATGCCCTGACCCATGCCTTAAAGGATAACAATCCGGAGGTAAACCTTGCGGCTGTGGAAATTCTCGGTAAGATTGACGATGAAAGGGCGATACCGCTTCTCATATCTCTCTTTGCCTCAAAGAACGGAAGAATCCGCGGGCCTGCTGTCACCTCCCTTAAAAGTTATGGTTCAAAAGCCGGGCCTGGACTGCTGTCGGCCCTGAAGAGTGACGAAAATGATCTTTTAAAGGAGACTGCTGCATCTGCAATGAAGGACCTCTCCATAATTCCGGAAGATCCCACCGATAAGTCATATTATCTTGCAACTCTGGGTGAATGGAAGGAGCTGGAAAGATCAGGTTCTGCTGCATTTCCGGCTGTAAAAAATATAATGGAGAACCCTTATTCCGGCAGGAGAAAAGAGGCACTCGAATTTATCATCGCAGCGGGCGGCCCGGACTTCTACCCCCTTCTTGTCTGTGCACTTTCTGATGTTGATGATTCAGTATCGGGCAGGGCGGAGGAAGCAGTTCTGAGGAAAGGTGCCCTTCTTCTTCCGGCACTGAAGCGTGCTGAAAGAGAGAGGTCTGATCCGGATGAGACTGAAAGACTGAGCCGGGTTATAAAAAAGATTGAATTCAGGCAGAAATTCCGCTCTCTCTTTTCGGAAGGGGACTGGCATGGAATTGAAGAGATGGGCAGGCCTGCTTTAAAAGAGCTTATAATTATACTGAAAGGGCACAATCCGGATGCAAGAAGACAGGCTGCCCGGATTATAGGAAATATCGGAGGTGATGATGCACTCCGGATACTGTCAGTCGAGAGCGCTGATGACGATCCTGTGGTCTTGGAGACTGCATCCAAATTCATGATCCGGGCCGGGGGCAGGTCACTGCCATATCTCAGGAGAGCAGCAGATAATGCCCAGACCGGGAAGAGAAAGCAGAAGATCAATGATTTATATGAATTCATAAGCAGAAGGGAGAATATTGTAGACCTTATCGGGAGTAATAACTGGGCTGAGGTTGAGAAGGCGGGCAGTTATGCTGTCAGATATCTGGTCTCCTATGCAGGTGAGGAGGATGCTCCTGACCGGACATCTGCTGTAAAAACCATATTCTCCATAGGGGGTGACGAGTCTGTGCCGGCACTTGCCGGACTTGTTCTGAGCGGTGACCCTGAAGTATCTGAAACTGCTGCCGGATTCCTTGCTGAGTCGGGACCTGGGGTAATCCCGGTTCTTGAGAGATATGCAGACGGCATTAAGGATAACAGCAGAAGGGATATCATTGAATTGCTGATTGAGAGGATAAAAGATTCATTGGATAACCCTAAGTGAAAAAGAATTACTGCCGGAATATCTGAACTCTCCGGCAGGAGATAATAGTAATGACTCAGAACCCGGAGCCGGCCTCCAGAAGTATCTGAAGACAGGTATAATTCCGGAATTCAGGCTGTTTTTGCACCCTCTATAATTTTTTTCAGATCTGCCGCAGCCGATACCGCATCTTCTCTTCCAAAGACTGCCGATATCACAGCAACCCCGTCAGCCCCGGCACCAATAACTGACGCGGCGTTTTTCCCGGATATTCCGCCGATAGGGACCACAGGAATTTCAACTGCGGCTGAAATGGTAAAGACCGTATCCAGTCCCAGAGCATCACCCGCATCGCTCTTTGTTGCGGTAGTGAATACAGGGCCGGGTGACACATAGTCCGCGCCGGAATTCCGGGCTTTTAGGGCCTCATCTGGTGTTGAGACTGAGATCCCTATAATAAAGTCATCAGGGACTATTTTTCGAGCGTATTCTGCCGGGATATCAGACTGGCCCAGATGCACACCATCTGCCCCTGAGGCGAGTGCGATATCAATCCTGTCATTGACTATGAAGAGCGTGCCGGAATCTTCTGTTATTTCCCTGATATTAACCGCCTCGGCTGTAAGATCTGCCGCCGGCATATCCTTGTCCCTCAGCTGGACGACGTCTGCCCCTCCTGCAACAGCAAGTGCAGCCATATCTGCGTGTGTCATTCCCCTCCCGATAACTCTGTCAGTTACAATGTACAGGCCGTATGCCATTATATCATCCTGAAATCTGCATATCTCTCTATTGTCTCTCTCTTAATCCTGAAGAGGGTGTCAAAGAGTTCATTCCTGAAGGAGTAGGGGCCTTTGCATGAGCTGCCTGCGATCTCACCGGAAATTCCGAATATTACGGCCGCAGCGAGTGATGAGAGGAGCAGTTCATCGCCAGCAGCTGCAAAGGAGCCGCAGAGTGATGCCGCCATACATCCTGTACCTGAAAGGCTGCCCATCATCGGATGGCCGTTTGAGACCAGATATGACCTCCTGCCGTCAGTCAGAATATCATCCTGACCTGTCATAAACACGGCCGCACCGGTAAGATCAGAGCATGCCCTGGCTGCTTCCAGTGGCTCACCCGCAGACCCTCCTGAATCAACACCACGTACAACACCTCCTGTGCCGGCTATTACCGAAATTTCCCCTGCATTGCCTTTTATAACCGAAATTTCAACCTCTTTTAATATTTTAAATGTGCTCTCTGTCCTGATCTTTGTCGCCCCGGCGCCGACAGGATCAAGGATCACCGGCACTCCTGCTTCATTTGCCCTCTTTCCTGCAATCAGCATTGCATCCACAAGTTCGGGGGAGAGTGTTCCGATATTCAGAACAAGAGCGCCCGCAACCGCCGCCATCTCCTCTGCGTCATCGGGATGATGGGCCATCACAGGAGATGCTCCGGCGCAGATTGTTATATTAGCGCAGTCGTTTACAGTCACATAATTTGTTATATGGTGGACAAGTGGCTTTTCTGCCCGAACTTTATCCAGCAGACCGGAAATATACTCTGGGTCCATAAAATCAGATAATATTATATCTTCTGTCTGTAATGAAGGGAAGTGTTTTATCAACAGTAATTCAGGTTCCCGGTTCTGCTTCGCAGATATTAAAATATCCGTATTTTTTCCTTATTTTAAGCTTTAGTATTTAATTTATTGATATTTTTGATGCTCTACTCTGATTTGCTGTACTGCGCCTGCTCTTCCGGGAATTTTTCCGTCCTGAAATGAAGATTTTTTCAAGAATTATTATCTTTAACCTGCAACAATAATGAACTGTTATGAGGAGGATCATTGACTACAATGAACTCTGGAAACTCTCGGTGAGCAGAAGGCCGTCCTTCTTTGAGGATGAGGCAGATCCGGGTTCTGTATGGGACATGCGGGCGGACAACTATGTTGAGTCCGGGGAAGGCAATTACAGCAATACCTTAAAGGAGGTGGAGCTTTTGAATCTCTCTTCAGGTGACACTGTTCTTGATGTCGGTGCAGGGACAGGAAGGCTTACAGTTCCCATTGCAGAGAAGGTCAGTTTTGTAACGGCAGTCGATCCGTCTGCCAGAATGCTGTACTATCTCAGGCAGAATATGATTAAAGCCGGACTTAAAAATGCCAGGTGTATTCAGAAGAGGTGGGAGGATGTATGCCTTAAAAGGGACTTTGACCTCCATGATGTTGTAATTTCGGCCTACTCTATGGGATATTATGATGCCGAATGGGCGCTTGACAAACTGAACAGGGCAAGCAGAAGGGATGTGTATATATTCTGGTTTGCCGGTGAAAGAATAAAAGAGAAGATAAGGGCTTATATTGCAGAAGAGAAGGGAGTCCGGTATATCAGATCGCCGCATTATCCTGATTATATCTGCCTGTTAAATGTCCTCCATGATATGGGCATATTTGCGGATGTGAAAATTATTGAGAATGAATGGGTCTATAAGTATAACAGTATAGAGGAGGCTGTATCTTCTGCTGTTGTGAATAAGGTGATATCCGGCGATGAGAAGGTATATGCAAAGAAATACTACAGCGATCTGCTTGAGGAATCGTCAGGCAGTTATTATATGAAGGAGACGACAAAACAGGCGCTCATATCGTGGCGCAAGTAGTCTCTCTACATTTTTTAGTATAAAAAAGGGGTTGAATTTTAAATAGCTTCAAAATTCATTGACCTATCTGTAAGAGCTATTGATTCAGCGGCTGTGATGTTCTCTCCTGCCATTGCACGGATACAGTCCACATTCTCAACAACTACATCAGCTTCCTGGTGTATTGCCTGGAAGAGGTAGAGTTCTTTCCCTTCAACTATTGAGACTGAGTCCTCAAAGACGCATGATTCCCATAGATCAGATCTTGGCCTTCCGAGATCAGATGCATACTCCTTCAGTTCGGCTGTGCTCTTTATCCCGGTAAATCCTTTAATAAGTCCGATTCTTGGGTGGTCCTTTATCATTTCAAGGATTTTATCCCGGTCTCCGGTCTCCTTCAGGTCCATCTGGAGGATATGCATATGCATGAATGTTGTCGGGACCACAAGGGCGGTTGTTACAATGTTTATCTCCGGAAGAACGGTCTGCAGATCAGGACCGTGGTGCGAAGGTATTGTAACGGGATTTAAGACAATGGCATCGACAGGCCCTCTCTTTGCATCTCCGGGATCTGCACCCCTTCTGACCATCGTCGCACGGACTTTTTCAACACCGAATGCGTCATCTGCAAGCTTAATAATTCTGCAAAGACCTGTCGTATTGCAGGATACAACCCTTGCAAACTTTTTGCCTTTTGCTTCATCGAAATTGCATGACGAGCTGAATGAAAAACCTGCGATATCATGGTCCTCTCCACCCTGCCAGATGGCCATTTTGCCGTATTTTTCGTATAATTGCCTGTTTTTGGCACCGATACCTCCGGGCGTGGCATCAACGACAATATCTGCCGTCTGCACCATCTCCTCAACGCTTCCGGCGACAGGTATTCCGTTTTTCTCGAAGTCGGCCTTCTTTGATATGTCAGCTATATATAGCGGATATCCTTTTTTTCCGGCAATCAAAGCCTCTGCACTTGGCTTTGTCTTCGATACACCCACAATTTCCATATCCGGCTGAGCTGAAACAGCATCGGCAACCCTCTTGCCGATCGTTCCATAGCCGTTTACTGCAACCTTAATCATTACCATCTGTTAGGGTTATGCTAAGATAAAATATTTTCACCTGGTATCTCTGAAAATCACGGTCTGTAAGTCTCTGCTAATATATGAGGCAGAGTAAAAAAAGCAGTTCGGGTGAATGCGACGCAATCAGGGCAATCGTTCTTACTGCCTGTGAACTGCTTTCAATCGGACAGGATTATTAATTATTAACCCCATTTTTAATTATGGTTATTTGCAGGACTTTAGGGGTTAAAATTTCTGCTGTATTGGTAATTCTGGTACTTATGGCAGTGCTTCCTGTTTCAGGCGCATGCACTCCGGATGAATGGTTAAGGACTTTTTCCGGTACTGATACTGTGATTAACAGCGTCTGGCAGAATGTCGACGGAAGTTATATCGCTGGCGGAAGCGATGAATATGGCCGTGCAGTCTTTGGTCTTGACTCTTCAGGCCAGACTCTCTGGACCTCGCATGTTCCTGGCGGCGATGAGAACGGAAGCGTCCGGTTTGTGGAGGCCTCGCCTCTTGGCGGTTATATTCTCTTCTGTGATGGTGAAGACCTGATTAAGATGAATGAATCCGGCGGAACTGAGTGGACATACCATCAGCCTCTGGGTGTAATTAACTCGGTTGAGGTAACTCCTGAAGGCGGTGTCCTTCTCTCCGGTTCGTGGCTGAACTCGTTCCTGTATAAGGTCGGTTCTGACGGTATTGAAGAGTGGAATAAGACGATGGGCAGTGTTGCAAACGGTATGATCGACCTTGAATCTGTCCAGAATGATCGCGGCGGCGGGTTTGTTGCATCTGGGGCAATATCATCCTTCATCTCTTCCGGGGATGACAGGGGCCTTGTAATGAAATTTAATGATACAGGGGGAAGGGTCTGGGCAAACCAGTATTTCGGACCTCTTTCAGGCAGTTTTTATTCGATAGCCCCACGGCACGATTCAGGTTATATTGCAGCTCTTCTGGAGATAAAAGAAAATCCGGTCTTCCTGAGAAATGATGAATATGGCTACACTGAGATGGCATATATCCCGCGAATTGCATTTCTTGATGACAGCGGCGCTGCCGTAGGTGTCAGGAGTGCTGCGTCAGAATTTTCATTTATCTATTATATCACAGGTTCAGCTACAGATGGCTATTATATGTCAGGCCTGACTCCCTTTGGGCTTTTTAAGCAAAATGGCTACCGTATTGTGAAGATGGACAGTTCTGGTGAATTTGTATGGGAGAAGACTTTTTACGATGCAAAACTGACCTCGGTTCATCCAACGTCAGACGGTGGTCTTGTAATATCGGGTATAGCAGAGAAGGACTGTTTATATGGCAGAGATGGTGAGTCATTCATCCTTAAGATGCCTGAACCTGCCACTCTTTAACTTTTTAGTCTTTTTTTGTTTTTAAAATGGAGGGTTTATCTTCTCCGTTAATTGATTAGGTTCAGGTTAAGACATTATTTCGTTCTGTTCTGTATTATAATGCATAATCCGGTGTTCAGATATTTCCGGGATATGTAAAGATTATGCTGTGAGATAAAAGTTATTTGATCTTTAAAAGGAGTGTTATGTTTGGTTTAAGGTTGGTTTATGGGTGAATTTGGCTGTTTTGGTACGTGTGTTGCTGTTATTATGGGCATGGTGGTATCTGCGGAAACTGTACTGCTTTTAGAGAGGTACGTTTTTCCCATCAGTCTGGTAGCTTAATCTTTCCTTGGGTATGGGGAGGATTTTCGGATGGAACTTAAGTTATGGAATTTTGTGTGTTTTTCATTGAGACTGCCGGAGGCAGGATTTCAAATGATTAAATTATAACCATTTTTGCAGACAATATTCCGCAGATACCGGATTTTATTATTTTATCTGGTTTTTCCAGTGTTCAAAAAATGCCACTGGTATGCATTTACTATGTTTGAGGGTTCACTATTTAAATGTATCTTTCAATGCCAGGCGTTGTATTTTGCATTGAGTGAGGCGTTATGTCGTGCAGCAACGAAATCAATAAGTAAGGCGATGTAGTACATATCTTACCAGAATGGATTGCTATGCTGAAGAACTTGAAAAAATAATTGCAGTATTAAAAACAAGTCCTCGTGGGATGTCTGTTTCAGATATAGCTGCTCATCTCTCACTTAACAGGAATACTGTCTCAAGATATCTTGACATGCTCAGAATCTCCGGACAGGTTGATATGAAAAATTATGGTAAGGCAAAGGTCTTTTTCATATCACAGCGCGCACCCATATCGACAATAATAAATTTTACTCTGGATATGGTTGTTGTTCTTGACAGCGGTCAGGTAATTATCCAGGCAAACGATCATCTCTGCGACATGATCGGAATTGCAAAAGAAGATCTGATTGGGGAGGAGATTAGAAATTCTGCACTTGTCGGATTTGATCATCCGCTCATAAATAATAAAATACAGTCTGCACTTGAAGGGCAGGAGACAACGGACGAGATAAGGATAGTCAAAGGTGGGGAAGAGAATTTTTACAGAATAAGAATAATCCCTACAGTTCTGTCCGATTCTTCTCCTGGGGTTACAATAATTCTTGAGGATGTAACTGATAAGAGGGTGGCAGAGGAGGCCTTAAAGGCGAGTGAGAGGAATTACAGATCACTTGTAGAAGAGATAAATGATGCCATACTGGATCTTGATGAGAGTTATAATATCACATATGCCAGCCCAAGAACATCCCACATTCTCGGGCATGAATCCGGAGAAATCGTTGGTAAATCCATCCTTGAATTTGTAGAGGACAGTGTTAAGAGAGGTGTTATGGAGGAGTTTTTCTCCGGAATCTGCACCAATGGCGGAAGTGCTGAATTATTTGAATGCTCTGTGCTGAACAATGCCGGAAAGGCCGTAACCCTTGAATCAAGCATATGCCCAAAATTTGATGAATTCGGAGATCTTATAGGATTTCGGGTTGTATGCAGGGATATTACTGAGCGTAACAAGGCGTACCGTGATCTCTTCAAGTGGAAATCATTCCTCAACTCAATATTTGAGAATATACCCTCGATGGTTATGGTTAAGGAGATGAAAAATGGCCGGTATATCTTCTTTAACCGTGCTTCAGAGGTCTTCTTTGGTATTGACCGGAAAAAGGCCAACGGAAAGATGGGTTGTGAACTTTTCCATGATAAAATTACAGAATATCTCATATCCGGAGATCGCGAAGTTGTACGATCCGGAGATTCAGTTGAGATGCCTGATTTAAGAGTTGAGATCCCGGGTAAGGGTGAGCGCATATTGAGGGTGAGGAAATCTCCGGTGAAAGGGCCTGACAGCGCTCTGGAATACATAATGACAATTGCTGACGATATCACTTCCATAAGAAAAACAGAGGAGGAGACGATCAGACAGAGGGATATAGCTCAGGGTTATCTTGACGTTGCAGGTGTTATGATAGCCGTTATAAGGGGAGACGGAACAATTGAGTGCCTCAATAAAAAAGGCTGTCAAATGACAGGTTACATGGAGAGTGAAGTATCGGGTAAAGACTGGTTTTCACTCTTTGTTCCGGAAAAAATCAGGAATTGTTCTAAAAAGACCTTTGAGGAGATAATCTCCGGAAAAATTGTACCGTCTCCGGATAAAAGGGGCACTCTCATGAGAAGAGACGGGACGGAAATCGAGGTTATATGGCAAAATACTCTCTTAAAGGACAATGACGGAAATGTTACCGCTATGGTATCCTCTGCGTCTGAGATCCTCCTTAAAGGTAATTCCGTGTGTTAAACACCCGGCCTTAGAATTTTTTACCGTAAAACTTGTATACTCCGGTTAAATCCTGCATTATCCGATATTCCTTTCTGCATATTCCTCCCACAGGCAATTTTTTCTAATATCAGATACAACGCGGTATAATTGTACCTGTGAAAGTTCTGCCTGTTCTCTCTAATGAAATGTGGCAGAATTTTTCTTGGTTGTGATACTATGAATAGATCAAAAATTTTTGTAATCTTATTATCTGCTCTTTTTTTAATTCCTGCTCTCTTCGCAGGAGCTGTATCGGGTTCAGATTCTGCCGGTGACCTGCTTTACTATGCGAAGGGTGACGCTGTAACCATTTCGGGCTTTGCGGCCGGAAATCCGTCCCAGGGTGTTGCTGTATGGTTATTTGGCAATAACTTATGGGACCGGAATGCGATCTCAGTAAGTTCTTCAGGTGAATACAGTTATGAGATTTCCCCTTCTGAGACATCCGGACTTTCCGCAGGGCAGTATTATGTGATTGTTCAGCATCCCGGCTACAACGGGAAGTTTGATGTTTATACATCAACCGGTGCGCAGGGGCAGACTGTTGTTACTTCAGATGCAGGTTCTTCCTTTATTATCGGTGGTTCAGGCAGTCTTCAGGGGCGGCAGGCCGCAGCGGCGCTTATGGGCATGCTCGACTCAAATGACATTGATGATATGTATTCATATACCTCCTTTATCCTTGAAGATCCCCTCATTGAGGATGATTCGGATGAGAATGTATATGAGAGGGGAATTATATCACTTAGCGGCAGCACAAATTTCGCCGCCGGAGAAAAACTCTTTTATTCACTCCAGCCGCTTGAATTTGGTCCTACTTCAAAGGATTCAGGGACAACTGAGAGCGGCTCATCAGGAAATATTTACGTCACCGGATCATCTCCCTTAAACCTGTGGAATGTTGAAATTGACGCATCGGATTACCCGGCAGGCGAATATATGTTTGAGACTGGAAGGCCGGACGGCTCATATAAGACAACGATGACACTTACAATAACAGATGTTGCTGACAATACTCAGGGTGAAGATGAGAATACTGTAACATATGCACAGACTCCGGTACAGACTCCTTTAGCAGCAGAAAATGGAGATGTAACTCCGGAGGCGGGGCAGCCCACAGCCCGGTCTCCGCTATCTGCTGTGATTCCGGTTATTGCGGCAGCTCTGTCAGTGATATGCTTGATATGCGGGAAAAGGCTCCTGTAGCATAGCCGGGCGGGAACTTTCCCCTGACTGTTGACCTTTTTTTCATTCCGGAGATGACATTTTCCGGAAATTTGTCCACTTATGACCGGTTTTCAGGTTATATCTTTTTTTAGTATTAAGCAGGAATATTTTCCTTATGGTAACCCGCCTGACAAGGTATAAACAGATAGCCGATGTCATGATGAATTACGGGTTTGGGATTGTCCTTGATGAAATTGACCCGGAAGCGACCCGAAGAAAGGTTTTTTTCAAGAAGGCAAGACCGGACGAGAGATCCGTTTATGAGAGAATCCGGCTTGGACTTGAAGAACTGGGTCCGACATTTGTAAAATTCGGACAGATGCTTGCATCGCAGTCTGATAAACTTCCGCCTGAGATGATTAGGGAGCTTAAAAAGCTCCATGAGCATGTAAAACCTGTACCCTTTGAAGAACTCCGGCCCACAATAGAGAGTTATACCGGGCGTCCGGTTGAGGAGGCTTTTGCCTATTTTGAAAAGAAGCCTATAGCTGCCGCATCAATAGGGCAGGTTCACAGAGCTGTTCTTCATGACGGAACTATAGTTGCAATTAAGATACAGAGGCCCGATATAGAAGACAAGATCGCCACAGATACGGTTATTCTTGAAAATATGGCGTCACGTCTTGAAAAAGTCAATCCGATGGCAAGGGCCTACAATCTCACCGGACTTGTCGGCGACTTTACCAGGATGATGAAGAAGGAGCTTGATTATGCCTCTGAAGGGAAGAATGCAGATATATTCCGGCGAAATTTTAAGGACCGGAAAGATATAAAATTCCCAAAGATATACTGGGAATATTCCGGCTCAAAGATGCTTACAATGGAGTATATTGAGGGCATCAGGGTGGATAACGCTGACGGCATAAGAATTTACGGCTATGATCCTAAGGAGATCGCTTCAAGGGGTTTTTCAGCATATCTCAAGATGATATTTGAGGATGGCTTTTTTCATCTCGATCCCCACCCGGGAAATCTACGGGTGACGCCATACGGCGATCTCTCTTTTCTTGATCTCGGTGCGGTTGCGATTGTCAGGCCTGAGAGGCGCGATCTCTTTATAAGGCTTCTTCTGGCAATCGTTGACAATGACGTTGATATGCTCATAGAGACTCTCCAGAAACTCGGGGTAACTATCAGAGAAGAGAATATGGAGGATGTAAAGGATGAGATCTACTATTCCCTGTTTGACAGCGAAAGTGTGGACCTCTCCAGTGTAAATCCGGGTGAAACAATAGAGAATATTCCAAGAGTTCTGAACAGATATGACATTAAGATACCTGACACCCTGATGTCACTTCTGAAGGTGATTGTCATGGTTCTTGATATAGGCATTAAACTCTCTCCGGACTTCAACTTCTATGAGGAGTCAAGACCGTATCTAAGAGAGATTATTGAGCACAGATACCTCTCCAAAAAGAGGCTGAAGAGGTCCACTTCATCCATGCTGGACGGAATAGACGGGGTGCTTAAACTTCCAAAGATCATCAGCCGGACGCTCAACAATATCTCAACCGGAAATATTCATGTTGATATTGTGGCAAATGATGTAAAGGATCTCTCACGCACTATTGAACAGGCTTCAGACAAGATGGTTCTCGGACTTGTAGCCTCTGCGCTTGTAATTGGCGCTTCTATCGTCATTTTTTCGGCAGACATTGAATATTCGTCCTGGCTTTTGTACTTTACGATAGTTGTTTATGTAATAGCCTTTGGTCTTGGAATTGCAATGCTGGTTAAATTTCTTTTTTATGATAAAAAGCGGTGATAGTCCTGTAAAATTTTGAGAAACCCTTTTTTTTACATAGAGATTTCTCAATCCTCTCCTCTCTTCCCCTGAGCTTCAGGGATATTTTTTCGGTAGACAAACTTTTTTTCGGATACGACGAATTGCTATTTATTATAATAAGTCAGATTTTTATGCAGTAATATGTGCGGAATTGCCGGAATTTATGCTCAGGACGGGGCTGTGGGAAAGGATATGCTCAGCAGGATGTCCTCAGCAATTGCCCACCGCGGACCTGACGGTGAGGGATTTTATTATGGTGACAGTATCGGGCTTGCGCACCGCAGACTCTCCATCATTGATATTACTGACAATGCCTCGCAGCCGATGTCAGACGACAGTTCTGAGATAATTCTCGTTTACAACGGTGAAATCTACAACTATATTGAGCTGAAATCCGAACTGAAAGAGGCCGGGCATACATTCCGTTCGGAGAGCGACACCGAGGTTATCATTCATGCCTATAAGGAATGGGGCTTTGAATGTCTGAAGAGATTCAACGGAATGTGGGCCTTTGCACTCTATGATAAAGTGGAGGATCTCTTATTCTGTGCAAGGGACAGGTTCGGGATAAAGCCTTTTTATTATTCTGTATCCGGGAATTCCTTTTATTTTGCATCCGAAATTAAGGCTCTTCTTAAAAACCCCGAACTTGGCACCGCTCCTGATGATGAAAAACTGCTCCTCTATCTCTCAGGCGGCATAACAGATAATGACGAAAGGACACTGTTTGAAGGGATATTCAGTTTAAGGCCTGCGCATTATATGGCTGTAAGGAGGGGAATACCTGAAAATCCGGTCCGGTACTGGTATTTATCAGTATCAGATAAGTTGTTCTCCGCCGGAAATATTACTGATGATAAAGCTGCATATGGTTTATATGAACTTCTCCGTGATTCCGTAAGCCTGAGGCTCAGAAGTGATGTCCCCGTGGGAACATGTCTCTCCGGCGGGCTTGATTCATCCACAATAACTGCGATAATAAGCGATCTGATAAGGGATGAGAATCCTCTGAGCGTCAGGAACCGCCAGAAGACATTTACATCATGCTATGAGGATGAGAGGTACGATGAAAGAGTTTTCGTTGATGAGATTATCAGGAAGACCGGGGCGTCAGGGTACAGAATATTTCCGGCTGTTGATGACCTTAGAACTGAAATTTATGACCTTATAACCACTCAGGAGGAGCCTTTTGATTCGCTATCGATATATTCACAGTACTGTGTGATGAAACTTGCCGGGAAGAGCGTAAAGGTTGTACTTGACGGTCAGGGAGCGGATGAACAGCTTGCAGGTTACCTTGGTTATCAGGCTTCACATATAAGATCCCTCTCAGCACATCCTGCCGCACTGATAAGAGAGATTGCGGGCATTATGAAGTACCACAGGAAATTTTTCATTGATGCCGCAGCTAAGCTTAAAGCCGGGAAAAAGAGGAGAGCATACCTAAAGGGGGATGTACCGTTTACTGACCGCTATGCCGGAAGACTTGACGAGGTTCTGGCTAATGAAATGTCCGGAAATAACCTTCAGGCACTCCTGCGTTATGAGGACAGAAACTCGATGGCATTCTCTATTGAATCAAGGGTGCCTTTCCTTGATTACCGGCTTGTTGAATATATTGCCTCACTACCTCTGGACCAGAAGATCAGGGGCGGAATTACAAAATACTGTCTCAGAAAAATGACAAAAGGTCTGATCCCTGAGTGTGTGAGGTGCAGGATGGACAAAATGGGTTTTGTTGCACCTGATGAGGTCTGGTTTGGTGAAGATCTCTCCGAAATTGTCGGAGATGTTTTTAATTCGGATGAATTTGCCTCAAGAAAGTACTGGGACGCAGAAGATGTTCTGAAGGATTATAATATGTTCCTCTCCGGAAAAACAGGTTATTCAAAGGATTTCTGGAGGCTTTTCTGCTCGGAAATATGGCTCAGGATATTTTTTGACAGGCGCAGTGAACTGCTGTAGTCTCCGGGCAGGATTATTTTTTTTGGAGCAGCTGCTCACGACCTGTGTTTTTGACAGGTAAAGGGAGATGCTCAGAGAAGGTCAGTCAGTGAATTTATCCTCTCCCTCCTCTCAAATGGTATTGCTAATGATGTAATTTTAAGGTCAAGCTCTGCACTGCCTCTGATAACAATTTCAATCCTGTCAGTTATTGCTGTGATGAGGGCACTTATTGCGGAGATGTTCTCTATCTCAACAGGGACTGAGACTGGTGTGCTGCCGCTCTTCTCTATTTTTATACTCTCTTTTCTGCCTCTGCCAAGATATACCTGTTCACCAGTCTTTTTTTCAAAAAAGATTTTGAATTCTACTGATTTTACATTGCCGCCCACCGGAAAAGGGTTGATTATTTCAAGATCAGCAGATAGTGAGAATTTTCTGGTGGTAATTCCTGAGAGGTGAATATCCTTTAACTGAATATCCGGTTTTATATCATCGTCCATTACTGAATGATTGTTTCATGATGAAAAAAAGTTTTTCAGTTCTTGCTATAACAGGATAGTTTGAATATCATCAGGGTTATAATCAGAAGCAGTAGGAATATCATTATTATTTATATAGATGATTCATCTGATTCAGATTAAAAAACGGTGTTAGGTTATGGCTGTAGCGAATTTCCGGAAGAAATTGATTATTGCAGTGTTAGCTGCAGCCCTGATTTCAGTAGCAGTTATAATATTTACAGCCATATTCCCATCCTTCTGTGCTGTGGATAACTGCACGGATAATAATCTTTCTCCTGTAAAAAAGAATGATAATTCCGTCTGGAACATTGCTGTTGTACAGGGTGGGCATCACCAGACATATTCGGAGCTTTTGAAGAGTTTTTCTGCCGGCATTGCAGAATACGGGTGGATTGAAGGCTATTTAACGGAAGATACGGTAAATTTAACCGGCACATATGATGTTCTTGATTATATCACGGAAGAATGCCGGAGTGATTATTTAAACTTCAGAGAGGAGCACCGTTTCTCTTCAGAATGGAATAAAACACTCAGGTCTGAAAATCTGAAGGCGCTGAAAAGTAAGTCAGAGGCCGGAGAGATTGATCTTGTAATCGCGCTTGGCACCTGGGCGGGAACTGACTGCAAAAGTCTTAGTGCAGATATTCCGGTGATTGTCATGGGTTCTGTAAATCCCGCCGATACAGGGATTGCTCCGGATTTTGCTGGTGATTCTTCGGGTAATATTTACACTCTCTATGACCCGGATTTCTACTACGATCAGTTCAGGCTGTACCACTATTTCTTCCGGTTTGAAACAATCGGGATTGCATATGATAATTCAACTCCTGAGAGCAGATCATACAGCCATATTGATGATCTGAGGAGATTTTCTGACGATTACGGAGTTGAGATCGTGGAGTATTATACAGTGGATGACCATCCGGATATTGAGATAAGCCGCAGGAGTGTCTATGATGCCTATGAATACCTCGCACCTTTAACTGACGCTGTCATAATCACAACTCAGAACGGAGTAAGTTCTATAAATGCAGAAGAGTTTTTAAAACCGATAAAAAAGCACAGAGTGCCTTCTTTTGCCATTGATGATCCTGAACTGGTCAGGTATGGTGTGCTGATGAGTTTTGCTGAACCGGATTATGATAATCTTGGGAAACGTTATGCAGAGGCATTTTCCAGGATATTAAACGGTTGTAATGTCTCAGATATAAGCACCGAATACAGGAGGGATTCATCAATTATAATCAACCTGAAAACTGCTGAAGAGATCGGATTTGAAGTCCCTCCGGGACTTGTAAAAGCCTCTGACACTCTGTACACCGGGTGATTTTTCTGCAAATATATCATAGTCTGTGGAACCAAATCGTGGTAATTTATATATTCTGAAATTTAAGGATTTGTATTGTGGCATATACCGGCTACGGCCATGGATTATGCTGTCCGGATAAAGTATATGGGCCTGTTTTCTGGATTTTAAGCGATTAAGCGGGATTTGTATCTGCTAAGGCGTTGAAAAGTTCAGAAAAATAATTCCATTTTAAAGATTTATACCGGATCTGAAAGGAGTTGATCTTTCTGGTTGTCAGCAGTGTGGATGAAGAGGAAATTCCGGCATACAGGGTTCTCATAGTTGAAGATGAGATTATCGTTGCATTAAGTCTTGAGAGGTCTCTTGGCTCTTTTGGGTACGATGTTGTCGCCCTTGCTACCAAAGGTTCTGATGCAATCCGGATTGCAGAGGAACTAATGCCGGATATCGCCCTGATTGACATTAACCTTGAGGATGAGATTGACGGTATTGATGTTGCTGAAAGGCTCAGGGAGATTGGTGATATTCCTTTTGTTTATCTGACTTCATACAGCGGAGATGAGATCTTAAAGAGGGCCATCGGAACAAGACCGTATGGTTATCTAACAAAACCTGCAAGGCCAAGAGAGATATACACAACAATTGAGACTGTTCTTCATAAACATAAAGCTGTAAAGGCGGAGAAGGAAAGGCTTGACAGTGAGGAGAAGTACAGGAAGATATTCAACAATATCAGTATTCCTCTGCTCATATTCAGTGCTGAAAACGATGACTGCGGGAGGATAATTGAGGTAAACAGATCATTCTGCCGGATAGCGGGCAGAAATCCGGAGGAACTTGCTGGTGGTGAGGTGGATGAGGTTTTGAAATTTGCAGGTGAGGATCTTAAAAATCATCTCATTTCCGGTGCAGCTTGCCGGTATTTAAACAAAGATATCTCAGCTTCTGTCAATGGGGATGAGTCTGATAAAGATTATTATATCTCTGTTAAAGAAATTGATAATAAAAAATCACTGTACTGTATTTTTTTTGAAGAGGAGAGATGATCTTATCTTTGTGGCGTATTTTTGCACCCGCAGATATATTCCTTTGTATATTATTATAAATTATATGATGAATCGGGCCTGCATGCCTGAAGATTATTGAGAACCATTATATATGCTCAGCATCCTAAATCCGGAAATGGGGAGATAGGGGTATTGGGGTTCTCCTGTGCAGCAGAGTATTGATAAAGTGGTCTGGAGGAGTTTAAAATGGCTGTTCAAAAAGATGTCAGTAAATCAGGAATAATCAGGAGACCTGCCCTGAGAGCCTCTGCAAAGATATTTTTATATTTTATTCTGCTGGGTGTTTTATTCTGGATAGCTGACAGTTTTTTCCAGTATTACTTCTTCTCGTCGAATCTTCATTTTATGATAAATAAGGTTCCGGAATCTGTAGCAGATTCAATGCTTTTCACTGCATCGGCGTACAGCATATTTGTGAGGTTTATTTTCCTTTCATTCTGTATCCTCGGCGGTTTTCTGATCTCGCTTCATATCAAAGGGAAAGAGGCTGCTGAAGATGATCTGAAACATAGTGAGGAGAAGTTCAGAAGTCTTGCGGAGAGCAGTCAGGATCTTATTCTGCTTACATCCGGGGGGCGTGATATTGAATATGTCAACCCTGCGGTGGAAAAAATTCTTGGATATTCTCCTGAAGAGATTACAGGGAGGGATTTTTTATCTCTGGTATCTCCGAAATCAGGTAATAATATAACAGATATTGTGAATAATATTCACAATGTTGGGAATGATACCTTCCTTCTGAGGATTGGCAGGTCTGACGGCACTGAAGCCCTGATTGAATTCAGTCTTTCAGCAGTTGATAATAAGGGAGATTCAGGTGCAGTCCAGTACGTAGGGAGGGACATCTCCGAGCTGGCTGAAGCTAAAAAACAGCATGAGGAGGCCCTTATACAGATAGAGAATAATCTGAATCAGTTTGCGATACTTAACGATGAGATAAGAAATCCTCTGGCAATTATTGTAGGTACAGCAGATTTTTTGGACAGTGAAGAGTCTGAGATTATTATCAGGCAGGCAGATATTATAAACGGTCTTGTCGCAGAACTTGATATTAAATGGCTTGAATCATCTAAAATAAGGGAATATCTGATAAAACACTATAATTTCAGTTTTGAGAGGGTGAGCGTCAAAGATGAATAATATCATTATGGTGGTGGATGACACAAAGGTTCTTGCAAATCTGTACTGCAATTTCTTAAAAAAATCCGGATATGGTTCGGTTGCTGCATACAGCAGCAGGGAGTGCCTCACTCTTCTGGAGGAGATAGTTCCTGATCTGATCCTGCTTGATATTGTGATGGAGCCTGTTGACGGATGGGAAACCCTTCTGAAGATCAGGGAAGATGAGAGATTCCTGGATACTGCGGTTATAATGATGACCGCAAAATCAATTGTACCCGGTGATATCATCAGTTATGGTACTCTTATAGATGGTTATGTTATGAAACCGGTAAAACCGATAGAACTTATTGATCTTATTGATATTGCCGACCGGAAAAAAAAGGAGTCATCCGGATTAAGAACCTCTGCTGAAAAATCCGGGGTAGAAAAACGGGAAATAGACCTGTTTATGAGGAATTTAAAGGAGTATGGAGTTATTCTGGAATTAAGGGATATGATATTTAAAATTCATTTTCCTTTAGAGGATTCCGGAGAATATGATGAGGAATTTCTGGCTGGTATGGCTCAGGTAGATAATATGATTAATGAGCGGAGATCTGCCATAAATGCATTTAAATCTATTTATTCAGATATAGAATAAAAAAGTCACTCATGAGCAACGGCTCACAGACGATAGATGAAAAATATAAGTTTTTCATAGGAGATAAGGCATTATATCAGGGGGATATAATGCTTTTTATCCGTAATTATCCTAATTGGCAGTATTGTTTATCTCCCCGGATATTATCTGACTTTTTTACTGTGTGTGTTTGATTGTGCTGACGGTGGATCATGCCCATACCTATATATTATGTGTATAGTGCTCTGTTTCTCCGTATATCTTCAGTTTCCCGTTTTCATCCGGATATGATACTGCGCCGTGACCTCCGCATATGATGCATCTCTCATCTGTTCTCTTGAAGTAATCAGCGGCTATCTCAGAGATTGCCTTTCTCTCTATTTTTGCGAGGTCACTGTCAACATTGACCGATGTTATCAGGAAATCGGCAATTGAATTGTATCTCTTTCTCTCTTCTGATAAACTTGAGAAGTTCATGAGTGTGTCGGCGGTGAAGATTATTCCTTTTTCATCTGAATATATTATCAGCTGGCCGTACTGATGCCCTCCTTTGCCCACAAGAACTTCAAATTTAATGCCGCCTATTTCAATAACTGAAATAATATCAAAGACAGATCTCTTTTTGTCTGAACCTTCCGGATATAGTACAATATTCTTCTTCTCAGGAGGGTTCCATCCTGAGAAGAGTGCAATCATCGTAGTGTAGATTCTTTCAAGCACCCAGTCTTCATTCTTTGATCCCCATGCTCTGTTGCCGCATTCAATTATTTTCATCGTTGCAGGGTGCATATATGCCGGCACATCATAAGCACCTCCTGCACCGCAGTGATCTGCATCAGCATGGGTTGTGATGATATATTTCAGTTTATTCCGGAGGTCCAGACCATAATATTCAAACATCTTCCTGACATCTCCGGCATATATTCCGTAACCGGTATCTATCATGACAATCTCTTCCGGAGTGTCAAAGAGGAATATGCTGCCACCTGCCGGAAGCTGGAAGCAGAAGAGGGTGACATCTCTGTCGATCTCAATCTCCTGTACATCTGCATAAAATCCCGGTCCTGTGGTTGAGTTTAGATACTCACCACATCTGAGATAATATTCAAAGACTTTGTCCGGATCTTCACCGTGTTTTTTCAGCTCCTGGACATTGTGATTTATATCTTTAATAAAATCTAACAGGAGTTCGTCTGAATCATCTGTAAGATATTGTCTGATTTTATGTGCAAATCTGACATAAAAGACAGTTCTGTCCAGTTCATCGCCTGTATCATTATAATCAAGAATCTCAATCGGATATATGGCCTTAAGTTTATTCAGGAGAATCTCTGTCCTCTCTGTATCCTCAAGATTCATGCTGACAGTTACCCTGTCAGGAATGCTCCCCGAGTCATCAAAGTCAATAGATCCAATCATCGCTCTCTCACTATTGGTATATTCCAGAAATTCGAGCAGCGCTCCGCTTCTGTGCGGAAGTTTTACATCAAAACACAGATAAGGCGGGCTTTTTATCGATGTCCTGAGGTAACCTATCTCAGATAGTTTTATTCTAATCTGTCCATATTCATCTTCGGTGCATGTAACTTCAAAAAAAGCGGTATTTGGATCAATATGCCGGTCGTAGTGGATTCTGTTTATATTACCGTTAAGTTCGGTTATGATCTCTGCTGCTGTTTTCAGCGATTTTGGTCCTTCACTGACCTGGGATACAAAGGAGTACCGGTTCAAAATTTCACCTGATATTTATTATTGATATTTTTCTGACGGAGTCAGGAGGTACATGGCCCAACCGATATATTCACGTGCATATGCAAAATACTCCTCCTGGATTCTGCTGAAATAATTTTTTACATCATCAGCCTGAGGATGTCCGGGGTTATCTGAAAGCCATTTCAGGCAGTTGGCCCATATGGCTGATTCATAACGGTCCCATTCCCTCTCCGCTGAATGAATCACAGCATGTATTTCATATCCGTTTTCTCTGCATATCTGAAGAATTTCGTACTCGGTAAGTATTTCCGGCCATTCTCTTGAGAATTCCGGAGAGAGAGTGCTGCATCTCCAGTACCTCTCACCGATTATTATTTTTCCGTCTTTTTTGATGATATTTTTAAGCCCTGAGACTGTCTCTTCGATACCGCCCCAGATCTGTGAACTGCCAAGGGATATTGCAAGGTCATAATCCTCGTCCGGTTCGGGTGTGTATTCCGATGCATCTGCAAAGTAGATGTTTATAAGTTCTTCCAGACCTGCTTCTTTAACGGCTGAAACAGCATTTAAACATCCTTCCTCACGGATATCTATGCCTGAGCACCGGGCACCGAATGCGGCTGATATTGATGTAATTACTGTACCATTCCCGCACCCTGCGTCAATTACAGAGGAATCTTCTGATATGCCTGCAAGTTCGCACAATTTCAGTATATTTTCTGGATCTACAGGGTTCATTATTGCAAGCGGGCCCTGTGATATATTTACGATTTCTTCAAAATTCATGTTCGTTATAACCTGCTGAAGTTCACTCCGGTCATGAGCTGTCTGGATAAATTTAGTTTTTAAATGAAATAATATTGTGGCAGTTTGCGGTATATATGTGGGTATATTTCTGGTTATATATTTTGGTTCGTGTAAATGTCGGGAGAATGCCCGATTTTTATTAGACTCTCTATGACTTTTTTTAAAAAAGATATTTTATCGTTTTTATCCGGATTAAGGGTCTATTTGGGGCTTTGTTTAAATTTTAGCTCTTTATTTTTTGTTTTAGTGAATTTAACGGTTATTTATCAATTTATATTGGATTTGTGGTTTAATAAGTCTCTATTTCAAAAGAGCAACTTAAAAATAGAAATAAGGCTAAAAACACTCTGTTATGAAAAAGAGATTGGGCCGGTATCTCGGGATAATAGTTTTTATTCTTATACTTATATTTCCTGTCGACCCTGCTGTCTTTCCTGTACTGGCGAAATATGTCGCTGCTGCCACAACACTCATGGTGATCTGGTGGGTGACTGAGGCAATACCTATTCAGGCGACTGCCCTTATTCCTATAGTGCTTTTCCCTCTTCTTGGTGTTCTAACCGCCGCTGAGGCCTGTGCACCTTATGCTGACAAGATAATTTTTCTCTTTATGGGTGGTTTTATCATTGCGATGTCAATGCAGAGATGGGGTCTTCACGAACGGATTGCCCTGCATATAATAAGTAAGGTGGGCAGTTCACCCAGGATGCTTGTTCTTGGTTTTATGATCGCAACCGGTTTTTTATCAATGTGGATCTCAAATACTGCGACTGCGATGATGATGGTGCCGATTGCGATTGCAATTATTGCAACCATATTACCAAAATCTGATTTAAACCTTGATGAGATGAGCGAGACGCAGCGTGATTTTTCAGAATGCCTCGTGATCTCAATTGCATATGCTGCAACCATAGGTGGTCTGGCAACCATAATTGGAACACCTCCAAACGGTATATTTGTCGCACAGCTCGATGCAATATTCCCCGATTCACCCTCTATTGATTTCTTTACATGGATGAAGTTTGCACTTCCGATGACATGTGTGCTTATGCCTCTGGCATGGCTGTGGCTCGTATATGGGCCTTATAGGAATATGCCGGATAAAATTTCGTCCGGAAAAGACGTCATTCAGGATAAGTTAAAGGGTCTTGGTGAGATGAGCAGAGGTGAAAAATGGACGCTTGTCATCTTTGTCTCCACTGCCATTGCCTGGATTATGAGAACTGAGAAGCATATCGGGGATATTGTGATTCCGGGTATAAGCACATATCTTCCATTTGTCGATGATTCCACAATAGCTATAGCCGGTGCAATAATGCTCTTCCTCCTGCCTGTTGACCGGGAAGAAGGAATATATACGATGAACTGGGAATGGGCAAAGAAAATTCCCTGGGGCATTCTTATTCTGTTTGGCGGTGGTATATGCCTCTCAAAGGCCTTTATTAAGAGCGGGCTTGCAGGTGTAATTATGGAGCATATGACATTCCTTCACGGACTGCATATAATAATTGCAATTCTGATTGTTGGCATAATAGTTTCACTCCTGACTGAGGTTACATCAAATACTGCAATGGCGTCGGTTATGATGCCTATTATGGCGGTCACTTCAGTAAGTATGGGTGTTCATCCTTACTATCTCATGCTTACGGCGGCATTTGCATGTTCAATGGCGTTTATGCTGCCCGTTGCAACCCCTCCGAATGCTGTTGCCTATGGTTCAGGTTATGTGACAATGCGTGATATGATGAGAACCGGATGGATACTGAATATGATTGGAATTTTTGTTGTTGCACTCTTTATGCTCACTGTGATTACGTGGGTGCTTGGACTCACTCCGGATGTTCCTGTATGGGCGCTTGAACCCGTGACAGGTGTCTGAGTGTGCTTAAATAAATACCCCGGTTTTAATTTTTTTAAAGGCTGATGTAGCATCTGAATTTTGTCGGGTTTGATCTTACTGTTGTAAAATATCCTTTTAATCTGTCAATTTGCCTAACCGGTGGCATTATTGTCTTTTTTAACTGTGTACGCTATATTTTCCCTTTGTTTTCCTTAATCGCATCATTATTATTATATGTGGATTCTATAGTTGTTAGGTATATGAGAAGAGAGAAGTTTATATCGGGCGGACTTGAGGGGGCAGGTGTTGAGGGAAAAAATAAGAATAAGTTATCCTCAAAGGAAAGACATGATTCTGAAGGTAAAGACCCTATGGATACAGGATTTGGGCATACCGGCAAACCTCAGGTGAAGAAGAGTTCAGGCTCAAGAATTAACTCCGAAGACCCGTTTTATACGGGTTTTGGTGAGTCCAGACAGGAGAAAAAAGGATATTACTCAGAGAGATCCGCAAAAGAGAGATCTTCTGATATATTTTCTGACGGTTTTGGCTCAAAGGAGATCTCAGGTGGTAGATCTGCCGGAGAGAGGAGAAAATCAGGGAGTTTTGAGGAGGAGAATGTGGAGGCTGGCAGGGATTTCTCTGATGATGTGCACACAGTGTCAACTTCAGGTCCAGGCAGGAAGAAAAAAAGTCCCGAGGATGACCCATTTTATACAGGTTTTGGCTATACAAATCAGAGGGAGGATGACAATGTCAGACACAGTGAAAATGAACCTTTGAAGAGAGAGGATTTACCTGAAATTCCGGAGAAGTCCGCTCATAAAGAGGTAAAGGAAGAGATAAATTTCATTCGGAGGGATGATGAAATCTTTGAGGATATAAGTCCTGAAAAGGGATTTTTGGAAGATGAGAGCAGAGATTACATCTCAGAAGAGACTGAAATGTCTGAGCCTGAAAATAAGGCTGAAAATTCTCCTTTGTCTGAAAGAGGTTATACTGAAGAGTCCGTCCATGAGAAAAAGGTTAAGAAATCCTCAATATTTGACCGGGATGATGACGATCTCTTCAGTGTTTAATTATTATTCAGAATATTTAATCTGAATATTTTATTTCTTCGGGTTTTTGGTTTCCTGAGCAGGGCGGCGGAAGTTTCAGGGGTGATACAGATATGAGCTGTCAGGTGGATATGTGACTGTTCAGCCTTTATCGTCTCTGATTCTGATGCCGTCCCTGCTATCCACGACTATCTCTCTCTCACCGTTGTAAAGGTCAACATTTCCAATTATTTCAACAATATCGTCTCTCTGAAGTGAGAGATTGTATTCCTCCCCTCCCGGAATGAATACTTTTACACCAGCGACATCAAGGATTATATGCCCGCCGGATTTTGTCCTTTCTATTGAGTTTATCCCCCCGTTTAAGATAACCATACTGCCCCTCTCTGACTCGTTTGAATAGGTCTGCGCAAATTCAGCTTTGTCAATACCTGAGATAATAATATGTGCTGAAAAGAGTATGATAATTACTGCGAAAAGTATAATTAGGGCCGTCTTCTCTTCTCTCTCAAATAACATGATTGTACTTTTTCCTTAATCTCTCTTCTTCTGTCAGAATTTCTTTTTTTTACGGGGGCTTTTCCTGGCAGTTAATGATCAATGCGGTGGATAAACTGTGTTGCAAAATTTACTGATTCTTCTCAGGGTTTTAAGATTACCACCTTTTGGGAATTTATCTGCGGGGGGACTGTCAGTTTCTCTTTTAATGACATTCCTGTCCCTGATGAAATCTCAACTCCGAAGTTTGCTCCTGAAGAGAGTGAACTTCCGGGATAAACCAGTATATCAAATATTTCGTTTGGTTCGATCAGGTAATCGTCATCTGCATCCTGAAGAGGGATATAACCTGATTTCTCTGCAACTGTCCATGACGGTTTTTCAAGCGGATTTTTCTCTGAATAGGGAAGAGTTTCACTGCTGGCACTGTAATATATCGTAACTGTGAAACTTCTGACATCAACAGGATTTTTTGTGTATGATGATATGGTTGTTTTAACCGGCAGGAGTATGCTTCCGAGTTTTCTGCTGTCGGGTTTTTCTGTATAGAGTTCCACTCCGTCAAATGTTCCGCATATATCTTCATAACCGGAAATGCTGCCTTCAGTATAGATGACTGTAGTTTCATCCCTGACACTTTCTGATACTATTCCACCTGTCATCTGCGCATCTGAACCAAAAAATGCGCTGAATATTGTACTGCCGAATAGGCCGATAAATATCAGGAATAAGCCTGTAAGGATCAGCAGTTCAAGTACGGTCATACCTTCCGTGTCTGAGTGCATATTGATATTCTAATAGTCGGTTGGGAGATATTTAATATTTGACAAAATCCGGTCTTATTAACCGGGGTAGCATGCTGAATGTATGTAGCTAAATGTATGTGGCTGAATGTATGTGGCTGAATGTATGTGGCTGAATGTATGTGGCTGAATGTATGTGGCTGAATGTATGTGGCTGAATGTATGTGGCTGAATGTATGTGGCTGAATACATCCTTTTTCTTACCTCAGCGAATGCCGTTAATTTCTCCCTGATTTCTTCAGATGTGCTTGTAATATGCTTTCTTTGTTACGCACATCAGTATTGATCTAAACTTTTAAATATCATATTGTTCAGACAGTTCTGTAATATAATGAAAGTCAAGACCCTTTTAATTATCATTGCCGTAATTGCGTTTGCATGCATTGTAATTCCTCCCGCAGTCTCTGAAAATACTGACCTTAGATCAGGTATCGGGAATTCGCTGGCCGGAAATCTGATTGAGCAGAAGAAGTATGACCTTGCGGTTATGACAACAGACTGGGTTTTGGAAGCTGATTCTTCAAATCTTGAGGCGCGTGAGCTGAAGGTTGACGCACTCTCCGGTCTTGAAGAGTATGAACTGGCATCAGAGATGCAGAAATATATTATTGCAGACAAGGGTGCCTCAACAGATAAGAGTGATCTGTACAAACTTGCTGAATTAGATTTAAAGTCAGGGAACCTCGCTGAATGTGTGGAGGCCTATGAGGTGATCGTTTCCATGTATGATCTCCCGTCTGCGGATGCGGTTACATCCGGGGCGGATGGGGTATCCTGTTCATATTATGAAAAAGGTTCCGTGCTTTTAAAACTTCAGAGATATGATGAGGCGATTGCCTGTTATAACTCAGTAATTGAGGCAAATCCTTCAGATTCAAAGGCCTGGATCGGTCTTGGGGACGCCTATCTGTTCAAGTCCCTATATGATCAGGGACAGCTTAAGGATATGTACAAAGAACTTGGAAAAATACCTTCAGAGAGGGATTCTTCTGTTAAGAGAATGGATATATCATCGTTTGAGTCACACAGAAAGGCGGTAGAGGCATACCAGAAGGCTGTTGAGATCGATCCCCTTGTATATCCGGCGGTCGCAGCCAAAATTATGGGCAGTTATGAAAAGACCGTCAGCAGTTACCAGGACATCCTGGAAAATCTCTGAATAACCATCTCTCTTTTGGCGAAACCGATATTTAATGGAAATTCCGGTACAAAATAAGCGGAAAGGCACAATCGAATAATATAATGCAGAACTTTCCGGAATGGTCCGGAAAGTTTGCATATTACTATTGTGTGCTGTATAAGTGGATATTTTGGAATAATCTCCGCTGCATTCCAATTATACGGAAACATTATGCAGTGCACTATAACCGTAATTTCCGTATAAAAAAAGATTAAATTGTTATTTTTGGATTATAACAATCCAAAGGACTTTAATGTGACTTCAGGATTGACTGCACCCACGCGGTATGTCTCTCCTTCTGTAAGTTCATTGATTATGACCTCTGCCGGTGAGAAGAGGGATGTATCAATCTGGTAGAAGTCAAAGTTTGCCTTCTTGAATGTGTCATAGAACGGTTCGCCGTATGACGAGGACTTGTTGGATGGAATCTTTTCGAGATAGTCGGTTATCTCAGGTGCTCTCATTGTAAGATAGATCTGACCGTGGTAGATAGTTGCGTCATTTGTGCATCCCATTGCCTTTGTTGAATCCTTCTTGACAGGTGGAATCGGTGCAGTACCCATTGCAGACTCGATCTTCTTTGTGTCAAACCCAAGTTCATTGAGCTTGTAGATTGCTGTTTCAACACAGCGTCCTGCGACCTGAATTGAACCGACAATTGATGCTGTAGGTGCGACAAGTGCGCATACATTTGCAACATCCACACCGCATTTCTCTGCAATATGCTCCATTACAGCCTCATCAGGGAGTGTGTCTGATTCAAGGCATATTACTGCATAGTCTGATTCGTCCTCATATTCGATGACTTCGTATGTGTGCTTTGGCATGAGTGAGAGTGCACGTGCCGGTCCGCTTCCCATTGCGAAGAATTTGCCGGCCTTTACTGTCCATCCGGCCTTCTGTGCGCCAAGGCATGATATTGAAGGGAAATCTGTGTTTACGTCAATAAACGGCATCGGTACGCCGTTAATCTGTCCGTTGCGGAAAGTTACCTCTCCAAGTCCGCCCATGCAGATCTCTGTAAAAATTCTACCTGCTGAGTAGCCGCCTTTTGTATTTACTCCACAGTCTACAAACCGTGCGCCGTTGTCCATCTGGTGGAATTCAACGTTATAATCTTCCGGAAACTCTGCGAGTCCCTCAAATATGTCCAGAGCAAGCTCATTTACACTAATCAAGAGTTAAACCTCCTGATTCATACATTGATCAAACAAAATAGATAATATTTGTCAAATTCATTTGGTGTTTTCTTTACGGAGATTCTCTTTTACCTTGTCCGGTTCATACCTCAGAGTGATAATTCTTGACCTTCCCCGTATGCCTTTATAATTGATGTTGATGATTCTGAGTGAGTCCAGTTTTTTTACTGTCTCGGTGAATCTTGTATAACCCATCTTCAGTCTGTCCTTAACAGTAATGAATAGATCAGCAGTAGTTATCTCATTATTTTCCGTTGAAAGCTCTGAGATCAGTCTGAGGATCTCCTTCTCATCACCTTTCAGTGTCTTGAGGGTATTTTTCAGGTGGATATTCTTTGAGACGTCATATGCGCGGCATATGTCATCGATCTCAATTGTTTTTCTTGCATCCATCTCTGCATTAATTCCGGCCCTCTTTAAGAGGTCAATTCCAACCCTGAGATCTCCGGCCTTCATCGTCTGCTCGACAACAATGTCAAGAAGATCGGATTTTATGACATTTGGATAAAATCCCTGGTACACTCTCTGGAGAAGAATCTCCTTCATTTCATCAATGGTGTACGGCGGAAAATAGATCTCGTCAGGCCTGAAGACGGATGATACTCTCATATCTACTTCATCCATCAGGTTTATGTCCATATCCGAAATAACCGTAATTATCCCTACTCTCACTCCTTTTACAGCCTCATGGGCGCGGAGGAGTGTATATAGTATTTTATTGATCTCTTTCTCATAAAGGAGATAATTCGCATCATCAAGACAGATTAAAAGGACAATATTTCTCTCCAGGGCTATCCTGCATATCATATCAAAGACTGTCTTAAAGGATGTACCTGATGAGGGAATACTATTGCCCGAGAGTTTGTGGTATATCTGGGCAAATATGGCAAATTTTGTATTATCGATCTGGCAGTTGATGTGCACCGGAATAAGTCTCTGCGTGTGTGCCTCAATCTCACTGAAAAGTTTCTTTATTGTTGTTGTTTTGCCTGTACCGGGAAGTCCCCTGCATATTGTATTCAGGGGCCTTGAACCTGAAAGTCCGGGTTTGATCTTAAAAGCCAGTTCTTTGATCTGATTCTCTCTGAAATTGAACTGCTCCGGAATAAAATCCGTCTCAAATACCTCCGGGTCCCGGAAGATTGTCTCATCCCACATCAGAAGATCTTTAGTCATGGCTTATCTCTCAGTTATCTGACTACCGGATATTATCACTGTTCATCTCTTTTCATCCCCTCAAGGCATCTCCGGCAGAGCACCCTTCCGGCAATGACCTTTGAGGCATGCTCTGTCTGTGGAGTCACAGCAGAACCGCAGATTTCACAGATGGTGGTTTTATTTATAATTTTATTATTCTCTTTATACCGGATAATCCCTTCCGGACTCTCTGAAACCCTCTCCGGATAATTCTCTTTTTCACCGGAAATATCCGTACTCTTTAAATCTGAACCCGGTGTTGTGCCTTTACTCCAGTATTTTTTCCTTTTTTTCCCTTTTATCTCCGTTTCTCCGGGTGAGAAGGCCTTCAGACTCTCCTCTTCTCTCTTTTTGGTCTGCTCTGATTTCCTGCATTCCTCTCCTCTCTGACCGGTTACCCTTCTTCTGTAACTGTCCACCCTCTTTTTTGTATCCGGATCATTACTGCCGAATTTTCCGAGGACCATGTCGAGATAATTTATGAGTTCGTCCGGACTTTCATCCCCGGAGATATCTCCTTCTACCTCTATCCTGAGATTCTCGTAATTCTCAAGGTTTACAGTCACTCCAATTCTGAGTTTCTTTTTATCTGGCATATTTTGTATCCGGAGATTTTTTCTGCTTATCTGGCCTGCCTTTCTTTTTTCTCTCTTCGGGCGCGGATTGTATCCGGTATTTTTTTATCTGTCAGCCCCCGTTAATGCATCTTTTTCAGGAGACCTTTTTTACGGTATCTTTTGGCTGAATGGTGTACTATTTGTATTACCTGGATGAAATAATAATTACTGTTCTGTCTGAAGGCCGGCAGATGATGAAAGTTACTGCATAAAGTTTCTGGGAGTAACTAAGTATTTTTATTTTTGAGATTTTGCAGAATCACTCACCTGCGCATATGGATATTGTCCTTTCAGGATTATAAAGTTAGATTCGTTTTATAGTATAGATTACCAGTGTTAGCGCAGGTTCAATTCCTCTGATGGTTTATTCTAACTTTTTTGGGAGTTAGTATTTAAAAATCTGGGTAAACATGATCTCCCGGAAGATTAACTCCACGGGAGACAAAAGAAAAAGTTGGATTAAAAAATCTCAACCTACCAAATAATATACTGAGATTATTTTATTTATTATCTTTGTCCTCCTTCGTGTAGATTCCATCATACTCTACACTTCCAAGGTTATTGGGGATCCTGTAGTGCAGGCATCTGAAAGGGCCTAAGTGGTCGCCTTCCGGAATTACGATATATGCCTGGTGCGTCTTCATCTTTTTCCACCTGGGGTTAAACCTGGCAAGGTCTGGTGCGTCATTTGTGAAGAGTGTGCGGCGTCTTGGAACAAGCCATTCAAAGGAAAGCCTGACAGGTTTGTATAATTGCGTCCACTGGTGGGTTGTTGATATGAAGCGGATGCCGGTGCTTCTTAGCTTCTGAAGATTCTTCTTAAACTGGTTGTTAGTCTTCTTCTGAATTGCAGCTGCTTTCCGGTCTTCATAAATGCCATGTCCCTGAGAAGGACAGACGTTGTGAATTTCATCATAGATGACTGCCAGAGGCCTGTGAATCCAACCCCTGTTAGCAAGCCAGACCAGACGTTCAAAGATGACTGCAAGGACTGAAGCGTGCGTTACATCGTCAAGTATGAAGGGGTCTATGCTTACGATATTGAGCCGGTCAGGCTTGCAGTATTTCCATATCATCTTAGGGTTATCTACATGGACATATTCAATGTCATAATCCTGATCTGATATTATTTTTACATCGCAGCCAGTCAGGGTAATTATCCGGACTGCTCCGAAGTAATACAGGAGGGTTAGGATCTCGTTTCCGGATTCTCCGGTATATTGGTTATACTGAGCCTTCCCGATATCAAACCAGACCAGGGCTTCCCTGGGTGCGTACTCTTTGAAGAGATCAATTAACCAGTACAGGAAATTGGTTTTACCTGTTCCGGTGCTGCCGAGTTCTAAAAGGTGCTGCCCTGGGTTCTTAACAAACCGGGTGATAAAAAACTTCAGTATTTTATCGACAGTCTCCTGATTATCTAACAGAATATCTTCGTCATTATCCTGAAATACAACTGTTTCCATCCGAAAGCACTTCCAAAACCGATTATTAATCCAAGCCAGAATATCAGAATGATAGCAAGATCCAGCATCCAGTAAGGACAGAAGAAAGATCCTGCCGGGATAAGTATGCAGTCAGTTCCCGGAGCGGAGGCAGAGAGTGCAGAAGATAGATTCATTATTCTTCCTCCATCATCTTTGCATGAGCTGCACCCGGAAGGGCGATCTCTTTTATCAGTTCCCGGTCAAGGATGTTGAATTCTTCAATGATGCTTTTAGCCTCAGCCAGGATTGCATCATAAGCTGACTCATATGTTCCCATTTTGCCATAATTGTAGAGCTGATTCTCCATGAGTGGCTGATATCCCTGCCTTAAAAGTCTGAAGTCAGCTTTCAGGGTTTCGATTCTTGCACTGAGATCTTTTACTTCCTTGCCTTCTGACTTCAGACCGTTTTTCTTTGCTTCAAGGTCTGTTACTATCTCTGAGATTATATTCATCCGGAAGCGAAGGGTATTTCCTCCGGATTCTATGAGCTTAAGCAGAGAGTAAAACAGATGATAGCTCATTGGAGATAGGATATTATTCTGCCTCCTGTTCATTTAGTTCCTCCAGAATGCAATTCTATCCATTAAGCTGGTCTTCTCAGGATCTACTGTTCCAGGTGATCCATAATATGCCTGTGGCTGTATCTGGCCGTTTATCTGCCCTATGACTCCCTTCAGGTATTCATCAATGCCTTTTCTGTCAAGCGGAACCCTGTTTCTTTTCAGGATGGTGATGAAATCTATTACTCCATCTAACCGGATGACTCCGCTGTCATGAAGAGCCTGGAGTATTGCAAAGTCTATTGCTTCATCATATGACAGTTCGGTGAGGGTGTTCTCCGGATCTCTTCCAAGCACCTGCACCATGTCAAGCCTTCTCATCAGGGGATCGTTGCCTGAGATGTCGGTCTGGATTTTCTGCCGGATGTCATCCGGAAGAAGGCTGCTCTGGTTTACTGCTGCATTCCTCACCTGAGCCATAAGATCGCCCTGATTTGTTGCTGCACTCTGAGTCATAAGATCATCCCGCCATTGCCTGGCCTATGAGTATTCCGAGGAAGAGGGTTGCAAGACCGACCAGGGCGAGCATAGCAATTGCAGGCTGCCGGTTAAGTGCATTGCTTAACATCGTTTTTGATGTCAGGACTCCCATAAGGTCGGGGTCTGTTTTCATCCGGATGACTGTTTCATCTATTACGATTCTTGCCGGTCTGCCGGTCTCTTCATCGAATACATGAACCTTGTTTCCGTCTTCGTCATATATCGGGGTTGCAGTCCATCCGTCCAGGGGATCGACTTCTACAGGCATCCTTTCAACCACTGCCTGAAGTGGTGCTCCGGTCTCCTCGTTAAAGAGATAAGCAGGTTTTCCCTTCAGGTCGAAGAGAGGCCTTAACCTCATTGGACCATAAACCCGGTCTTTTCCTACATCCCTGACAAAGTCACCTTCCTTAAGGAGAGTCGGGAATTTATACTGGCCTCCGTTTTTTCCTATGAGCAGACATCTGACCTGTTCTGTTCTCTTTACAAATTTGATTGGATTCCATGATTTGATATTCCATGCCATTATCTGTTACACCTCTTTTTCAGAATCTTTTTGTCTTCAAGCTGTCTTCTTGCGTCCTGGTCTGCCTCCTCCGGGGAAGCTCCAAGGCCTTTTGCTATCCGGGTTCCGTAATAGCTGTATTCTGTTTTCCATTGTTTTGCTGACATATTCACCTCAAAACGGTTTGATTGCGTCAATGATTTTGTGGAATATGGATATGACTACACTGATGAATCCTATCAGGGCTTCCACCAGGGCACGGTTATATCTGATAAACTTCCTCAGGAATGAGATGATATCTCTGCTCTGTGATGCTGAATAGGCCATGCAGACCGATTCATACAGGACAATGATACTCAGAAGATGATCCACAAAAAGGAGCTTAAAGACATAAATCAGGCCGAAAATTATTGTTCCTACACTGCCTGCGAAACTGAGAAT
>NZ_CM001436.1:300691-407976 GCF_000243255.1 Methanoplanus limicola DSM 2279 | reverse complement strand
TGTCAAATATTCCAGTCCCTTGGAATCCTAGGTTTTAAGGTGATATTTGGAGCACTTAAAGTTCCCCGGTTGTGTAAAGGTTCTCCAAATCCTTTTGAGAATATTTGCCCGTCGATGCTATTTTTTACTTGAATAAATTCGGAGGCACCGGATTTCAGGTATGATGAACCAACACTATTATAGGAATATCCACTTTTATTCGTAGGACAAAAAACAATATCTAAAACCGGTGTGTTATTCTGAAGCGAGACAGTATCTGAAAATTTAATCGTTGCACTTAGAGAACCTGTGTCCTGAGCACCATTACTTATTTTTGTATCTGATAATAACTCCGAATTTTGGATTACTGAATTGTTTACCCTAACAGTTTTAACATTGACAATTGAAGGATCAAAGGATAAATACAGTTTAAGCATTTCAGCATTTGTTAAATTATTTACTTCAATTGAACTGACAACTGATTGATTTGATGAAATGGTGCAATTGTTTATTTTAACCATTGTCTCTTCGGGATTTTCAATTACCTGTATGCTACCATTATTCAGTGTTTTAAATGGGTATTCAATTGGAATTCCATCTTCATTGATCGTTGAGTATGAACATTCCTGCCCCATTTCAATATCCCAGATGCCCTCAGTTAATGGTGTTAAGGCAAAGTCAAGGACTGATCTTGTGTCAGTAATATTTACATTATTATCTGACTTGAATTCGTAGTAAACACTCTTTCCTCCCCATCCACTTCCGCCTCCTTGACCTGAAATCGTGAATTCTGAAAAAGTTTCATTCTTTCTGCAGTCAAGATATATTCCATCAAGGTAAGAAAACTTAATGTAAAGATAGGATATTTCATCAACATCTTTAATGTCAAATATTCCAGTCCCTTGGAATCCAGGTTTTAAGGTGATATTTGGAGCACTTAAAGTTCCCTGGTTGTGTAAAGGTTCTCCAAATCCTTTTGAGAATATTTGCCCGTCGATGCTATTTTTTACTTGAATAAATTCGGAGGCACCGGATTTCAGGTATGATGAACCAACACTATTATAGGAATATCCACTTTTATTCGTAGGACAAAAAACAATATCTAAAACCGGTGTGTTATTCTGAAGCGAGACAGTATCTGAAAATTTAATCGTTGCACTTAGAGAACCTGTGTCCTGAGCACCATTACTTATTTTTGTATCTGATAATAACTCCGAATTTTGGATTACTGAATTGTTTACCCTAACAGTTTTAACATTGACAATTGAAGGATCAAAGGATAAATACAGTTTAAGCATTTCAAAATCACCCAATTCTGAAAGAAATATTGAAACAATCTGATTATTTTCATCCTCGATAGAAATGTTAGAGACAGATACTGTAGTGGCAGATTCAGCCATTACAGGGACAATATTAAAAAAAAGCAAAATAATTAGTAATAAATGTTTATACTTCATGATAATCCCAAAGTAAATATTGCAATATATCACTATTTAATATATCCATTTAAAAAGAAATTTTATAATCCGGTAATTTAAAATTTCAGAAAGAGTATCTTCACCCGGTTTATTAGGTTTGTAACTACCTAATGGGACTGAAAACACAGAATAATTATTTTATCCTATTCGGAGAAGAAGAGGTGACTTCTAAAAGACCACTAACACAGGCAATTGTCTCTCCGCTCTCTGTTAATTTAATATAATATTCTCTCCCTGATTTTTTCCGTTCGATATAGTTGTTTTCCAATAATTCAGATAAAAAATTCCTGTTTACTTTGTTCAGAAGGGATCTATATCCCATTCTATCAGTTATTTTAGTATCTTTTATGATTGAAGGACAGTTTTCAAAGCCTTCAACACTATTTTTATCAGAACCTAGTTTTTTGATAATCTCTAAAAGGCTTAATTTCTTTTCATTTTGTTCATAAAGTTCCTTCAGAATTATTTGTGATTCATATTTTGGCAGCATAATTTTGAATGGACTTAAAAGTTCAATTGGTCTGTTAAAATCTTCGACAATGCTAAGGCCATGTTCATAATATTGGTCACCATTATTGTCTGCGACATAATTATTTGCAGATACATAATATACCCCTACTTTATGAACCATAGCAGCCATAACAGCAGCAAATGATGTTTTTCTTCCGCATGCTGACATATTAACAAGGACATCATTGCCTTTCTTTTTCTCATTTACAATTAATATTGAGATAGCTTTCAAAGTTTCATTTATGTCGAAGAGATTTACTCTTTGATCAATAGCTTTTATCCCGGCTCTTTCAAGCTCAGTGATAACTTTCTTTGTAAAGTGATTCTGTTTTTTAAGCATATCCGGATTTAATTCAGAATTTACTGGTACAGAAAGGACATATGCTCGTTCCGCTTTTAAATTTGTAAAAGGAGCAATTGCACGATCATATTCATGGCCCAGCGGAATTATATGGATTCTTTCTCCGACATATTTGTTGGAGGTCATGGTTCCCACATTGTTCACATAGGTCATAATGTTCATGTTTATCACGTGAACTTATTAATCTTACTGTATGGCCTATACAGTATTGACCACAGGAGTGATCTAAATGGAAATCAATGAACACCAAAGGAAAAAAATTGTTGAACTGATAATGAGTAAAGTCGACCTCAGAGAGAATTACAAAGACTATAGCTGGAATAAAGATTCCTGGAAAAATGGATACCCAAACATTTGCAGACTTGAATTAATGGTTTCAAACCTTGCAAAGGAGAGATTACTTGACAAAGAATGTCTTATCGAAATTGCTCAATGGGGTGGCCTTCCAAAAATCTCAAACATCAGGTGTGATGATTATATTCGCATAAGCTTATACGATAAAGAAACTCCTTCCAAAGCATTTATTGATGAACCGGATAATGCGGTTTCTATTCTTCAATCACAAATCAAAGGATTTGGACCTACATATCTGACTAAACTCCTTAGATTTGCAGTACCTAAGGAGTTCGGAGCACTTGATACAAGAATTGTCAGAGTGTTTGGAATTGGTGATAACAATGTTTCAGAAATTCAACTGCTGAATTTACGGGCAACAAATTACAACGGACGATGGGCGATTCTTAAAACCCAACCGGGCTGGCCTTCAGAATATGGCAATTGGATTGCAATCCTTAAAGGAATAGCTGATGAGCTAAATAGGAGGGAAGTTGTATGCCCCCATCCGGAAAAAATGGTTTACTATGGCCTTAGAAATAATGGTGAATGGACTGTTTCAGACGTAGAGATGGGATTGTTTGCATACGCATCCAAAAAAATAATGGGGATTTAAAATGGAATCTGGGGATAATAATCGATTAAATGCGAATGAATTAAGAAAAAGTGGCAGGTATCTTGAGGCACTTGAAGAATATAAATTTAAGTGGGACGGAGGTCATGGAAATGAATATGATGCTGCCGGAATTTTGAACTGCTTAAGAAAATTAAAGCTGCTTAAAGAAGGTTTAGCCTTTGCTTTATCAATCCCCTCTGATTATTTCTATCTTAACTGGATAAGTAATGAAATATCATGGACTATTGCAGATATAGTAGATAATCTCTCTAAAAGGGGTGTTCCTTTAGAAAATATTGATCGTGAAGGAGAAAAGATACTAAAACTTAATGCAGCTGATCAAGCAGTAAATAAAATTGCTTTTGTGATAATGAAATCTGCAAAAGAGAACAAAAACTGGAATATTTTGCTAAAATGGGCAAATGCTGTAAATCCTGCATCTTTAAGCAAAGAAGGACTGACTCTTCCGGATGGTAAAAAAGGATGGAGTTATCTTGGGAGATGGACAAACTACAAAATAACAGCTCTTATTGAGACTGGTTCTGCCAATGAGTCTATTCAAATAAGTAAATGGGCTATTGATAATTTCCCAAACCACAAAAAATTTTTTGCATACAACCTTTTTAGAGCATACTCAAAATTAGAAGATTATGAAAATGCAGAAGAAGCATTCAATGATTTAAGAGTTATAACAAAACCTGATCCGTATATGTTCCATGAATACGGAAGTATGTTCATAAAATCCGGCAGAACTGATGAAGGTCTTTATTATTTGGTTAAGTCTGTTACAGGCAGTCAAAAACCTGAGTTCCTTGTAGGCTATTATGCAGATTTGGGTGATGTTTTTAGAAAAATTGGAATGGATAACGAAGCCAGGAATCATTATCTGCTTGCTGCTGCGGTAAGAGCTAAAAATAAATGGACTATTCCACAAACACTTCAGAAATCTCTTGAAGATATGCAGATTGGTTCTTTTGATGGAAATGTTGGGGAATTACTTTCTATTTGTAATGATTACTGGATGAAATATTTGGATGCAGGCGATGAATTCAAAAGAGAAATCCCTAAAGAAGAACCCATTGAAACCGATATTGTAGGAATTATTTATCTCGGTTATGAAGAGAGAGAATACTTCTTTGTTAATCCTCCCGGTTCTGAAGGTATCATTGGTTTTAAAAATGAGCTGACCGAAGACATTAAAGATAGATGTCAGGTAATTTTTGATGTTGTTCCTTCTTTTAATAAAAAGAGAGGTGAATGGTCCGAAAAGGCTGTGAATGTCCGGTTATATTAAATTTATATCTTTTTTTACTAATGTCAGGACATACGTTCTCCGGAGGATCTCTTTCACTTGCTTACCGGGTTTTAAGCTGATGAAAACGGGCCGGAGGAATTTATTATATCCAAATGCCGGCTGTTATGTTAAAACCCTCTTACGGAAGTTTTCACCATTACAAAGGGCCGGAAGTATTCAAATTAATAACGGGCCGGTTATTACTCTGAAATCCCCTGCCGGAAGTTTTCACTTCACCAGGGTTTTCCGGAGGATCTCTTTCACTTGCTTACCGGGTTTTAAGCTGATGAAAACGGGCCGGAGGAATATATTATATCCGGATGCCGGCTGTTATGCTGAAACCCTCTGCCGGAAGTTTTCACCGTGACAAACGGGCGGAAGTATTCAGATTAATAACGGGCCGGTTGCTATAATGGAATCCGGTTTGTCTGGAAGAGTGCTATCAGTTACTTAACGGTTGAGTGAACCGCCCAATTCCTCTGAGTTCCTCAGAGTCATTCGGCTGATCCCACTATCGCCACTGCACCTATTGCTGCGGCAAAAGGCTTGTGGCTTGCTCTCCGGAGTTGTGCGATTTATCTGGATGAATGGTTTTCTCAAACAATCCGGTTTGTCTGGATGTATTCTATCATAACAAAGGGCCGGAGGTATTCAGATTAATAACGGGCCGGTTGCTATAATGGAATCCGGTTTGTCTGGAAGAGTGCTATCAGTTACTTAACGGTTGAGTGAACCGCCCAATTCCTCTGAGTTTCTCAGAGTCATTCGGCTGATCCCACTATCGCCACTGCACCTCCTGCTGCGGCAGAAGGCTTGTGGCTTGCTTACCGGAGTTGTGCCGATGAGAAATAATAAGATAAGTTCAGATTGATGACGGGCCGGTTATTATACTGAAATCTCCTGCCGGAAGTTTTCACTTCACCAGGGTTTGCCGGGTGTGATACTGGAATCCGGTTTTCCGGAGTCTTTCCTTCACTCGCTTAATACCACTTCCGGACGCTCACTCTTCCCACCCTCGTTTCACTCAGGCGTGAAAAGTTCGCTATTTTTATCCGGTTTACTGGGCCTGCTAACGCCAAAGTGCCGCTGAGAACTCAGGGCATTCGGCTGTTTTACTACCGCCACTGCGCCTACTGCTGCGGCAGAAGGCTTGTGGCTTGCCTTTCCGAAGTTATGCTGATGAGAAAATTTCAGAAAAAAGGGAATTTACAGGAATTCAACATTCCGGACAAAGAAGTATGCAATCTTTGAAGCATCACCTATATCAACCTCACCATTGCCGTTGAAATCTGCTGAGATTTCCGGTTCTATCTTATCTGCTACCATGTAGGCAACCTTTGAGACATCACCAATGTCAACAAAGGCATTTGTATTAAAATCTCCTTCAAGTTCTGCAATATGGAGGTCAAATGTCCGGCTGTCTCCGGGCTGATAGACTAAAGTTTCACTGACATTATTGCTCCATATCTTAAAGATTATTTCCTGACTCGCTGCATCTGCATCTCCTTCAACAAGAAGCCGGTTGTCAAAAAGACCAACACCGCCGTAAAATCCGGCATCTGTTACAGTAATCCTTCCGGCCTCTTCCTCACCGATAAAGGCCCTGATGATTGTTCCGGCGGGAGCAGGTATGTCTCCGATTGTTACGCTTCCGGAGTATTCACAGGGGAATGTCGGGATTGTTTCAGAGTCAGCTGATGCGGTTGCTGTCAATATCCCAAATATTAAAATCAGTGCAATTATTGAGATATTTAAGCGTTTTAATGTAAAATTATGAAATATCATAATTTCATACCTCCATAGAGTTTATAGCTAATGAAGCGATTGTTCCTTCATCTTTCATCCAGACCCAATAACCTTTTCCGGGCAGCATAGATCTTGAATCTGCATAGTTCCCGCTTCCCCCGCTGATTATTGTGTCCTCAAAATTTTGCTCTTCTGCATCCCATCCAATTACTTTTGTCCATTTTTCTGAGACATCAATCAGGGTATCTCTTGTGGTTGCAGATTTTGTAGATGAATACCCAAGAGTGTTCCATCCGGCGCTGAGATGTTTGGATGGTGGTGTCTGAAGTGGGTTTGAATCAAATGTCAGATAAATGTCCTGGTTTTCTGTTGAATTGCTGTATATCCAGAGAGCATCAAGTGGTTTGATTATAGTGTCAGCTTTAACTGCATCCCACCCGCCGTTTGATCCGTTATACATGAGGGCCGAGTGACCTCCGGAATCAACATTTCCAAAGAGCTTTCCGGCTGTATTGTTTCCGCCAGAAGGATCAAGTTTTTTTGGTGTTGATATGAAGTTCCATCCATTATTGAGTATTATTTTCTCATATTTGTATTGTGGATCTGGCAAATCCGGATAAACAGTTCTTTGAAGGAGGAAAGGACCACTTGACGCTATATTTCCACTTGAATCTATCTGACTTAAACCAATAAGGGTTTGGTTGGATATTTCGTTGATTTCTGGAATATTGCCTTCAAGGAGGTATTCTATTTTGATTTCATTTTTATCTGAGGGATACTCCAGAAGGTACCCGGATATAATCAGATTTTTTCCTTTTGTTACCTGCTCTTCCCCATGACCATTGATTTTTATGATGTAATGCCACTCTGGATTGTCAAGTTCGGTATATGCTTTAAGTGAATGTGGTGCGGGAAAAGTTTGATCTCCTGAACTTTCCAATTCTGCATTAGCTTTTATACATACAGGCTCCTTTATTTCATATTCAGATTTGTCTGGTGATGCAGAAGCAGAAACAATTGCAGCTCCAATATCTTTTGAAACTGGCTTTACTGGTGTAGGGGTTGGAGTAGGTATCGGAATGCTGCTGTTGATTATGCTAAAGTTTGCAGTTGCAGAAACATTAAATTCAATAGATTCGGCCTGAACTTTGTAATTGTTCTCACTGAAGTCTGAAGTGTCAATATCCAAAGACCACTCATTGTAATTTATTCCTTCTACAACCTGAACTGTTGAAGAAATGTTGGAAAAATCATCAGTTTTTTCTTCGGAGACCTGGAAGAATGAGTCTGTTAGCGCAATAACAATTTCAGTTCCAACATCAAGGTTTGTTGTTCCGGATATTGTAAACAGATCACCGGCATGATGATCACTTATAGAGTCAATTTTGATCCATGGGTTCTCAACAATAAAAGATAACTTGTAATATGTGTCGTCAACATATGGCGAGTTTATGCCATCAATAAGCGCTTCTGAAGCATCAGAACCCTGTAGATAACCCACACCCCACACAACAAATGAATTGTAATATATATTTAATCTATCCTTAACAATCACCCATTGTTCTTCTGCATCCGTTATTACATCAAATTGCCCATTGTACATCGGGTGCTGGACAACTACATAATATTGGCCTGCTGAAAGATTTTTAGTTTCAGCAGATTCCAGAAGATATTCAAATGAATTATCATCATTTACAGTTTCAGTTACCATTCCTGAATACTGCATAGGAACTGCTGCTCCATTCCAATAATTCTTGCCAAAAATCCATATTGCAACACCTGAAGGCGGATCTCCTGTAGCTGTTCCCCTTATATAAAGATCATCCCCTTTTAAGATCGTTGAAGAAGAAACTGTGGCAGTGACAAACGGTTTTTCCAGAACGATTGAAACAGTATCATATTTTGTTAATGACAACAAGGATTTGTTAACAGGATTTGCGGTTGCATAGATCGTATAGGTGGCTGCATCAAGTAATGCTCCGGATGTATTCCATTTGTATTCCCAAGTGTCATCTGTTTTTACTGCTGCATGTGTATTGTCCGGCGAAGTTGGATCTGTGCTTACAGGTGTCTGAGGATCAGTTAAAACACCTCCATTTAGCGGCAGGTTTGGTCCGGTTATGAAAAGATAGAGATCATTTGTATCTGTGTTTGTTCCGGAAAATGTAACTTCCTCGCCAAGATAATATGAACCGTCTCCGGATGATAAAACTGTAATTGCGCCTTCATCAATTCTAACATTAACTGTGCCATATTCTTCTGCCATAACCGGTGAAATAAGCAAAGCAGAGAATAATGCGATTGTTACAAGTAATAGCAGTTTATAGAATTTTGTTGCTCTTTTTGCTGATTTATGCGAATATTTTTCTTTCTTTATGAATAGTTGTGTCTCCATTGATCAATCCCTCTTAATTTGAATATTTCAAGAGAATAATTTCTGATTTATCATTGCTAACGTAATGACTAATCCAAACATCCCCAAATATCTTATGGCCTAAAATAATTATCCTAATTTTTAATTACTGTCATTTGGATATTTAATTTTGAATAATATAAGGGTTCCTGAATTATCCATGTTTTAAGCTGATGAGAAGGGGCCGGAAGTTTTCATCATAATAAAGGGCCTTAGGAATTCTGATTAATAATGGACCGGTTGCTATAATGAAATCCGGTTTTCCGGAGGATCTCCTTCACTCACTTAACACCACTTCCGGACGCTCACTCTTCCCGCCTTCGTTTCACTCAGGCGTGAAAAGTTCGCTATTTTTATCCGGTTTACTGGGCCTGCTAACGCCCAATGCCGCTGAGAACTCAGGGCATTCGGCTGTTTTACTATCGCCACTGCACCTCCTGCTGCGGCAGAAGGCTTGTGGCTTGCCTTTCCGGAGCTGTGAAATTTATCCGGCTGAATGGTTCTTCTCTGATTATCCGGTTTGCCGGAGTTATGTCGATGAGAACGGGCCGGCTGTTGTTCTGAAACCCGGTTTTCCGGAAGAGTTCATTTCACCAGGACTTTCCGGAGGATCTCCTTCACTCGCTTAATACCACTTCCGGACGCTCACTCTTCCCACCCTCGTTTCACTCAGGCGTGAAAAGTTCGCTATTTTTATCCGGTTTACTGGGCCTGCTAACGCCAAAGTGCCGCTGAGAACTCAGGGCATTCGGCTGATCTACTATCGCCACTGCGCCTACTGCTGCGGCAGAAGGCTTGTGGCTTGCTTTTCCGGAGTTGTGCAATTTATCCGGCTGAATGGTTCTTCTATGATTATTCGGTTTGCCGGAGTTATGTCGATGAGAACGGGCCGGCTGTTGTTTTGAAACCCGGTTTTCCGGAAGAGTTCATTTCACCAGGACTTTCCGGAGGATCTCCTTCACTCGCTTAATACCACTTCCGGACGCTCACTCTTCCCACCCTCGTTTCACTCAGGCGTGAAAAGTTCGCTATTTTTATCCGGTTTACTGGGCCTGCTAACGCCCAATGCCGCTGAGAACTCAGGGCATTCGGCTGTTTACTATCGCCACTGCACCTCCTGCTGCGGCAGAAGGCTTGTGGCTTGCCTTTCCGGAGCTGTGAAATTTATCCGGCTGAATGGTTCTTCTCTGATTATCCGGTTTGCCGGAGTTATGTCGATGAGAACGGGCCTTTGTTACTCTGAAAAACCCTTGCCAGCAGTTTTCATTTCACCAGGACTTTCCGGAGGATCTCCTTCACTCGCTTAACACCACTTCCGGACGCTCACTCTTCCCACCCTCGTTTCACTCAGGCGTGAAAAGTTCGCTATTTTTATCCGGTTTACTGGGCCTGCTAACGCCCAATGCCACTGAGAACTCAGGGCATTCGGCTGTTTTACTACCGCCACTGCACCTCCTGCTGCGGCAGAAGGCTTGTGGCTTGCTTTTCCGGAGTTGTGCAATTTATCCGGTTTAAAGGGATTTTCTGATTATCCGGTTTGCCGGAGTTGCGCCAATAAGGAAGGATCGACTTTTCTTCTTAAATTTCCTGACGGTAGTTTTCACTTCACCAGGACTTTCTGGAGTTATGTCTATGAGAACGGGCCGGCTGTTGTTTTGAAACCCGGTTTTCCGGAAGAGTTCATTTCACCAGGACTTTCCGGGTTCTGTGCTGAAATCCGGTTAAGTGGGTTTTTGTAACGCTTGCGCTGAGCCAGCCATTTCTCGCGCAGGGGATGGACAGGCATCCCCTCGCTCGAAATGACTAAAAGGGTTTATACAGGCTGTGTTACGCTGCGCTGAGCCGGCCATTTCTCGCTTCCGGGGATGGACAGGCATCCCCTCGCTCGAAATGACCAAACCCCTCCCGCCGCAAAAGCGGCTCCTCCCCCAGGGGCAGTAAATAGGATAAAAATCCTCAAAGGATTTTTTCATTTTTGTTTCTTCCCTGATGTAGCCAGGAAAAAATGAATGTCATCATCTTATGCCCATTTACACCCATTTAAAACCCAATTTTTGTCTTTTAGAGTTTTAAGGTCATATTAATATTATGATTACTTAAAAAAGGAATTTATTTTTTTCCTGCATTTCTTGCAGAAGCAGACTGTGCTCTTGAAGCAAAGCCGGAGTTCTTACCGGACTTTGCAGAAGCGGACTGAATACGTCCTGCTGCTGATGGAGTCATAGCTTTTTTACCCGTAATTATCACCTCCTTTTGACAGAATAAAATAGGCAAAAAATCAAAATATATGTTACTTGAAACAATTTCATAAATATGAAACAATTTCCTGATAGATAATTTTTGCAGTCAGATAAATTTTCACAATAGAAGTATATTTGGTTAAAACAGAAATTACCAGCATTATAATTAAGTCACTTATCGACAAAGGCACAGAGGTGACAGATAAAAACAGGTATTATTGGAGATTATTATCCTTCCCTATTATATTGGAACTACAGGGAATATCAGAGATTTCATGAATCCGATTTACTTTCCAAATCCAGTTCCCTTTTGCAGAAATTTAAAATATGAATGATTATTCTGAAACTCTCTCAAACTCTTCCATGACAGATCGTTCATAATTCCTGTACCATATTGACTGAAGTTCCGGCACAGAACTCAGACATTCATTTTCAAAAATAAATAAATCATCATAACTTTCTAAAATCCCGGCAACTTTATTCATTACAGGTTCGATCTCATCATCTCTTCCCAACTGATATAACGGCACCAGCATTGCACACAAGGCATCTTTGTTCTCCGGATTTTTATTAAGCAGGCGCTCTGCTTTTCTTAATTCCTCTTCGGCATTCTTTACTAACTCATTACATTCCAGTTTATATTTAGTAAAAGAATATTTTAACTCATCCTCTACTACAACCTTGTCTCTTTCCAGATCATCAAGAACCTTTCTGGCAGGTCCGTATTTCTTAGAGAGATTAAGGCATTTATAATCTGAAACCTTTTCATAAATGTGTGAATACCTCTCATATTTATCTGAAGCCTCGTCCGCGAAATCCATGTAGTCATAATAAAGTCTGGATTCGTGTTTACTCTTTGCTTCTTTGGCTAATATTTCACATATCCTGTATTTATATGATAGAATGTGTATGTCCCATGGTTGAATTTCAAGACATCTGTCGCAATATTTTAATGCCGAGAGGCTTTTCCCATGAAATTCACAGGATAAAGCTAATTTAAATAAGAGATCACAGCTTTTCATTGAGCCATCCCACCTTGTCTTTTTCTGGGTTGACCCCCATAAATGCTGAATCAGAGTGTTCAGTCTGCCAACAATATCCCTTTTAATGGTATCCAGATCTTTCCTGTTTAAAACTCCGCCATGAGCAACGTAATTTCTTGTATCAACAATTGCAGAGCATGCTTCTTCAATTGAAGTAAGGCACTCTGTGGAATAATTACTGCATAGATATTCAGATATCTCAGCAATAAAATCAGGGCAATCTTCAGAAATATTCCTGGTTTTTAAGATATTTTCCCGTAAAAGTTTACCCCATGAACCCAGACTGAATGAATGACGTTTCTCTCCTTCAATCAGTGATTTTGCAATCCACGGCAATCCTTTTAATTCTTCCAGTTCATCATCAGATCCAAATTCCCCGACAACACCTGACCAGACCCCCTCATCCAGCAGTGACTCAAGACCTTTGGCATATTTAAGAACCGGACCGGAAAAATCAAAATTCTCATCATAATTATCTCTGCAGATTGTGAAATATTCATAATCAGCTGATTTAAATGACATTACAGCGTCAGAACAGCCTTTTATTGCCTCAACCCTCACATGATCTTCAAGATAACTATCCAGTTCGACTAAGTACTGGAGTATTATATTATCACGAGGACCTCCGGAAACAGCAAGCTCAAAACACTCCCACGCCGATTCAAAGTCAAGCTGATTCATGTAGATGACGCCAATGCGTTCATAAATACTGGTATCTTCTTTAAAGTTATCCAGCTCCTTAAGAGCCGATTTTATGATATTCCTATGCCTCAGGTCAGTAGTATTAGTTACTGTGCCCAGAACTTTTTTTGCATTTTCACGCCAGTTTACCAGATACTGGTTGGGCTTTTTATATTCCTCAATTGCTGTAGTATCCCCGGAATATTCTTTAAGATAGGCCAGGCCGTAATGTAGGTCTCTTTTTCTCGAAAACCAGTTATCTATTTCCTGTTTCTTATTATAAGACACTGATTCAGATATTATATCCGGATATAAACTGCTTATTGCAGCAGGCTGATTTCTCTCAGCATCCGCAATTTTTTGTTCAAACCATTCTTTACACAACGAAATTATGGAAGCCCTTATTGAAGAATCTGCTATTATTTTGTAATCCCGTGTGTATTGCATGACACAATCAAATAAGGGAAATATGCACTCTTTTAGAAATTCACTTTTTTCTCTTCTTACCTCAACAGCAATAAACTCTATAAGAAAAGTACACTGCTCCTTTTTTAGGTCATCAATTTGTCCATAAGGACCTCCCAGCCATTTTTTAATGGCACCAAGGATAATTTCCCTCCCGGAATCTATGTCTCCTGAAACTACCTTACATAAATAAAAATAAGCTTCAGATAATGGCGGATAAGAAATACATGAGCATTCCTGATTTGACTTAATGGACTCATCAAGAGCATTGCAGATCGCCGGACAATCCTCTTTTTTATCTTTGGAAATATGATACAGGCATCGTCCGGCTTCAGCCATACCATCTTTGTATTCTCTCTCACAGGTGCCAATCAGAATCTTTCCCTTCTCGTATATATTGCTAAATTCAAAAACATCTGATCGCCTGAATGGGTCGCAATATCCTAATCTGGAATTAATTTCCTTAAACCGAAGTTTACGGACATACCCTAAAAGATCATAAAGCTGCCTCTTAAAGGAAAAAATAAAGTTCTCAGCCTCCATCTCTTCAGCAATCACATACAGATGACTCAGAATAATTGCCTTTGCATCAGCAGAACGCTCCGGCAGAGATTCAGCAAGACTAATTATATTTTCTTCCGCCTCATCAGTATTGCCACATAAGAGGGATTTTTTAATGCTGACAATCTCCTTAAAATCATCCTGAGAGTAGATTTTTGGCCTGGTTTTCCTTAGAAAGTCCGGTTCTTCCGTCCATAAAGCACCACAATACTGGCAGCAGTCATAAGAATCATTGAGAATAAATTCCTCATTATCAAGATTACCGGATAAGATATCATGTGCCTTCTTATAACATTCCCTGGCGCCTTCAGAATCACCGCAGAGCCACAATGAATCCCCTAAGAAAAGTGTCCAGTTAAATCTTTCATAATCAGTTAATGAATCACGTGAGAGAATTTGTTTAATTACAACTGTTCTCTCCTTTGCAGTAGAGATGCCTAATAATAAACCATTATTAAACCATGCAACCGGCCACTCTGAGATATCATCCGGAATTATTTCAAACCTTTTCTCCTGATTTAAATATTCCACCTGTTCGTCATATGATTTCTCCGAAAACCAGAATTCCGCTGCAATAGTCAGAGCATCGGTAGTGAATTTAATATAGCGAAGACAGGTGTATTTTTCATCATCAGAACCGGAACTGTATCCATAAAAATCATACCAGAAATCAGAAGGAACCAAAACAGAAAATTCCGATGCAAATTTATCCCTTATCTCCTTCATAAGAGGTGCATAATCCTGGCCAAATGGAATAATTTTATGGTGAGGAAGATATTTCCTGGGTTTAAATTCATTTAAATCAGACTTTGGATCCAGAGACGTTGCATTTGGAACAGAATAAAAATCAGGAAGATTATCATTTAAATTATAAAAATATGGGATTGTAATTTTGGATACAAAATACTCCTGCCAGGAAAGTTTCAGTTCTGTACCTTTTTCCTGATATGTAAAATATCCCAATATCTCCATATTATTCCATGGTGTTGGGTATTTACTGAGATATTTCAGAACAGGATGAATTTCATTGCCAATATTTCCATATTCCAGCAGATATTTGATTAAATTGTCATTGAAAATATTCCGGGCAGGAAATAATAAATCTGAATAACCATTTTCGTGCCTCTTAAACAGGGCCTCAATGACAGAATATTCTGGGAATTCAGAAATTACAGATGATTCTGAATTTTCAGAGATTTCAGGACTATCGGACATTTTTGAATTATTTAAGGCACTATTTTTACATTCATGCGGGAAATAGTATTCAGCATATCCTGTAGAGGTTAAATTCTGTAGATTTTTTATATATATGAGTGCTTTATCCAGAAATCTCTGGTTTTCACCTTTTTTTAGTTCATGATATACATCCTGTAAAGTGCCGGCATCAGAGGCTAACTTATATAGAAAACAGCTCATTCTTCCAAGCTGATTGTTTAAATCCGTGATATCTTCATCAGTTAAATATTCTGCATTCTCCTGTATTGTCTGGATCTTTTTTATGCGGTGTAATTCATACAGCGACCACTGAAAAACAACATGTGGTACCTGCATTATCATTCCTGAATGTTTAAATGAAGGATATTTATTATGACCATTCATATATTGCGCCTCTTTCCTGATACTTCATCTCGGATACAAAGTTATCTATTCCCTTTTCTATTACTTCATCAAGTGGATAAAGTGTCACTTTTCTACCGGCATCGCTTTTAACAAAGCCGCCCGGAGTGAGCATAAAATAAGAACTCTCCATATCATCTGCTGATTCAAAGACAGGAGATGTGCCGTTTTCAAGCAGGACATTCCTGTGACGCTCTACAAAATATCTGAAATCCCCCGCCGAAATCTCCAGGTCTCTTGCAAAGTCGTTTTCTCCGTCAATGTGCATCATCTGAAGAACCTTCCACCGGTCAGGGTTTAACATCCGAATCAGGGGGATCATATTCTCCTGAAATGTAAGAGCAGTCACACAGGTGTTTACTTTAAGTTTAATCCCGGCCTGATGCAGATATATTGCCGATTCCAGGCAGTTAGATACATGATTTCCTGTTCCACGGCCAAGTTCAGCCTCAACAGTGTCAAGGGATGAATCAATGGAAAGTCCTATCCAGTCAACAATTCCGGCCATTTTTCTGATCTTGGACGGGTTTAGTTTGGAACCGTTTGTGGTTATTGACACTGTCATTCCAAGTTTTTTGGATTCTCTGCAGTAATCCAGAATTCCTGGATGGAGTAATGGTTCCCCGCCGGCAAAATTTATTTTTGTCATTCCTGCATCGGCAAGTATCTCTAATATTTCCAGTCCCTTATCATAGGGGACAGTTCCGTCATGGAAATTCTGTGCAAAACAAAATCTGCATCTGTAATTACACCGGGGAGTGATGTGCCAGTTGACAGATTTTATAGTGGAGTGCATGGGCATATACAATAAGTCAATAAAAGCTCATATAGTGATTTGCAGTAACAGTTACATATTTTTGAAATTAATTTCTTCTCTAATAAATCTGAGATTTTCAAACATGTAAAATGAAAGGAATTATTCTCTTTTACCCTCGGATTCAAGCATTCTCCAGGTAAAAATTCCGCCTGGCAAAAGCCTGTATTCTTTCTCTCTTCCCCTTCCACGTTCTTCAATTAAATCCCATCCGGGAACGATTTTTCCTTTATTATTCTCATATTCAAAAAACATCCTGTCAAGGTCACGTGAAAACCGGACTTTATCTTTATTGAGGGGTTTTTCATTGGATCCTTCCTTTATTATCCCGGTTTTTGCCATAACAAGTCTGGTTTTCATCCATCCTTCTTCCGGTTCGGAATTATTGTTATTTACAACACTTCCAAGTGCGAGAATTATCTTTTTTTGTCTTTCGTCTAGATCTTCTACATGCATTTTTGGAATATGTAGTTCAAGAAATGAGTTACTCGTGCGAGTTACACAAACTCTGCCCCCAAGCCAGATTGCCATTAGGAAAAGGCCGGCTGTAAAGAGAGCAGTGCCTGCTGTAATATTAAATGAGAAGAGAGCATCCGGGTGTTTTTCCTGCCTTATTTTTAATACAGCGTCCCTGATTGATTCAGTGCGAATATCCGGAATACTGAATTTGTTGAATATACGCTGATTTTCTATTTTTACAAACTTTTCAACTTCTTCAATTGCCGCTCTGATTTTGGGTTTTTCAGATTTTAAAAAATCAGAATCTTCAGGACAGTCTTCCATGATTGCTTCTTCATAGAGGACATAAACGTGGGTTGGATTCAGGTTTTGTACTGTGGTAAAATATGTATCATGTATATGTGCCCCTGCACTGATGAAAAGTATGTGTTCCTGTGGCATATTTTGATATTATAATCATAATTGCAAAATAGTTTCTATTTATTGTAATGATTACTGATGTTTGTGATTGTAATCTGTCTTTTTATTGATGAAGAAGACATCCGCAGGTGCGGGCGGTATGTCATATTAGTACCACCTTACGAGGGAGGGCGGCCCTCTGCCATATCCCATGGAAGAGGACATGGGGGACATTTGTCCTCTATTATGTCCCCTATTAATGTCCTCAGTTGTAAGGAGTACAGAGGGATTAACAGAAATCCAACTTTTCGGGACATTCTCACTGGGGTACATACCGGCAGATCCAGGCTGCCGACGGGCAGGTCAGAAGAGGAGAGAAGGCTTCGGGGATTGTGGTCTTCTGGTCTATGGATGAGGTAAAAAAGGAGATTAATACCCAGGGCGAGGAGGTTAAGGTCAGGCATGAGAGGCAGTTCCCACTCTGCAGGTACTATAAGGTCTTCAATATCTCCCAGTGTGACGGCCTGGATCACCTTTTGGAAGGGGACAATGATAATGAGAGGATCATGTCCTGTGATGAAATTATCCGGAAGAACAGTCCGGTTGTGACAGCCGGAGAGCCGGCTTATTCTCCTGTAAAGGATGAAATACACATGCCGGAGATCTCTTTATTTGACTCTTCAGAGGCGTATTACTCAACATTCTTTCATGAGCTTACGCACTGGTCGGGCCATTCCTCCAGGCTTAACCGGAAGGGAATTACAGAGACGGCCCGCTTTGGCAGTGAGGTTTACAGCCGGGAAGAGCTGGCGGCGGAGATGGGTTCCGCCTTCCTCTCCGCAGTGTGCCGGATTGATACGGGAGAGGTTCAGAAGAATACTGCTGCTTATATTTCCGGTTGGCTCAGCCATATTAAGAAAAGTAGTGCAAAGGATCTTATCGGTGCTGCTTCGGATGCACAGAAAGCGGCTGATTTTTTGAGCGGGGTAACTCCTGCCTGAAATCAGTTATTTTTCCGGACTTGAAGGGCAGACTTCTTTCATGAGGCATTCACTGCACTTGGGGTTAGCTGGCCGGCACCAGTTCCCGACAAATGCTGTACTTAGCAAAGGCGCTGGATTTAGGGTTCAGTCTTTAGGAGTTTATGGGTATTGTAGATTGGTGTATCGCTTCCTGGTCTTTGAGGAATGTTATATGCCTGGTGTGCTTTGATCTGTGATGTTGTCGGGCAGCATATGAGGAAATGATGATATTAATTTCTAATGTCGTTTAAGGTATGTTTAAGTCGGTTGTGAGTTTGACAGTGGGGTCTTTCCGGATGCCTGATGGGTTGCTTCTCTGTTTTTTTGATCAGATATTTTGAAATTATTTTTCTCCGGCTGGTTCCCGGTTTAGGAGGGAACGGTATGTTATGAAATTTGTATGGTGGCAATTCTAATTTTTGTTTTAATGAGTTTTTCTTTGGTTGCGCGTGGATTTAAGGGGAGATTTTGAGTTTTTCCTGCCGGAATGCTGAATGTTTTTTTGTTGTGGTTCTTTTTTGCGGGGCCGGGTGGTACAGTCTTTCAATGCTATTCTGCGCGGGTTAGAATGTTAAGTATTAAATATGAAATATTTACAGTTTTTTTCTAAATTTAACCAATCAAAAGCTTTATTTGTGAGTGGTGCGTATATAGTAGTGCAGAGCAGAGGTTAAATTTGATTTACAGCTCAGATTTCGGTCTGATTGTGGAACTCGTGCCTCTCGCACTGGCGTCCAGATATTATTTATAGGTCCCTCAGGCTCAGAGGCGCTGAAATTATTGAGTCCTGTTATTAATCGGCGCGAGGATTGCCAAGCCCGGTCAAAGGCGCCAGGTTGAGGGCCTGGTCTTATAGAAGTTCGCAGGTTCGAATCCTGCTCCTCGCATTTTTCATTCAGGTTAGAATCCTGGAAATTCTTTTTATAAACTAAAATTAATTCTCTTCTATGCTTTAACAGGAACCTTTCAGAGATTTTTCGTTTCATTATGCCTGCTTATCTGAATAAACAGCAGCTTTAGCCCCGTACAGGGATTACTGAAACATGGTCTGTTAAGAACCATTACCCTTTATGCAGTTTAATAACTGCAAATATTCCTGCAACTGTCACCGGTTGCACAGGACATCCTTCTTCCTGTTTTAAACCGGAACAGCAGGCAGTGATCGCCGGCCTTATAAGGGGAGTTCATAATAGTCACTCATGAGCAACGGATCACAGACGATAGATGAAAAATATAAGTATTTCATAGGAGATCCAATCAGAGGTGAAAAATGAATAAAAAAAAGGAAATATCTGTTGCAGCGGCAGACATAGGTGCGACCCATATAAGGAGTGCGGTCTTTACCGGAGAATCAGCCGGAAATCTCAGTTGTGATGTCTGCCGGAAGGAAACAATCTGCCGTGACGGGCCAGATGGGACAGCAGTGACAGAACAGGCAGTCCGTATGATCAAAACCGCCTGCAATGAAGCAGGGTGCCGACCGGACGCAATTGGAATAAGTGCAGCAGGGCCTTTTTCTGCCGGAAAAAATAGCATACATCTGAGTCCAAACATGCCTTATGCTGAGATACCTCTTAAAGCACCCCTTGAAGATACTTTTTCCTGTCCGGTCTTTATCCTCAATGACGCTTCGGCCGGTGCGTACTGTGAATATATCACCGGAAGAGAGTGCGGAACATGCAGAAATATTGTATATCTGACTATTTCAACCGGAATTGGCTGTGGAATCATCTCAGATGGCCGCCTGATAGAAGGGGCAGACGGCAATGCCGGAGAGATCGGCCACATATGTGTGGATACGTCCTACAACATGCCCTGCGGATGTGGTGGAAGCGGACACTGGGAGGCTTATGCCTCAGGTAGCAGGATGCCACAGTTCTTCTGTGCCTGGTGTCGGCATAATGCACCAGAACGAAAATCAGCACTGCCGGGCACCGCTGCGGAACTATGTAATGCTGCCCATTCTGGCGACCCGGATGCCACTGCATTCTTCCGTGAACTTGCGGTGATAAACGGATGCGGACTTTCCACCATCATTTCTGCATATGCACCCAAAAAGATCATTGTGGACGGTCCGGTTGCAACGGAAAATCCGGATATCATTTTTGAACCTGCATTAAAGCACATAGATGCATATCTCCCAATCCCGGAGATAGTGTTAGAGGGTGCTGATGGTATGGCCCCCCTTAAAGGTGCTGCACTCTTTGCCGGAATGTCTCTAATAAGACAGAACTGCAATATACGCTCAGAAGACTGAGAGATTATTCCTCCCTTCCTGTAAATAGCCCCGATCTATTTTTTGCCAACATATTTTTGATAGGTGCTGATCCCTTATCTCCGCCGGGCACCAACATTTCTAACAGGATGATAGACACAGAAATGAATGACATGCTGGCATATGTCGAAACTTTCTTCAGACATTCAGGATCACACGGCCTCGATCACACCCTCCGCGTTACCCGCCTCTGCGAAGAGATCGGTCCTGCCGGGGGTGCTGATATGCGGGTCCTCATACCGGCTGCCCTCTTCCATGATGTTGCCCGTCCGATGGAAAAGGAAACCGGCATCCCGCATGAACAGGAAGGAGCACGGATTGCAGAAGAATATCTCCGGTCAAATGGCTACGATGAGAACCTAATCCCGTCAATCGTCCATGCGATACGTACCCACCGTTACAGCACAGGCGCAGAACCCAAAACTCCGGAAGCGAAGATCCTCTCTGACGCCGACAAACTCGATGCCATGGGAGCAGTAGGGATTGCACGGACATTTATGCAGGCAGGCGAACACGGAGACGGCATCGGAGACGCTGTCACTCACATATATGAAAAACTGCTGAATCTTCGGGTTATGATGTATACAGATGCCGCAGCGGAGATAGCCGGACAGAGGCACGCACTTCTGCAGCAGTTTGCAGATGCACTAAAGGACGAGACAGAATGCAGTATTTCATCATCGGCATAAATTATTTCTTTATCCGGATAAAAAGCTTCCCGGCTACAGATTCTTCACCGGAAATGTGGTTTATCACAGGGAAGAAGCCACAATAACCGGACTGTGATCTCATGTGATGATAAATTCTATCAGCAATCAGATTTAATTAAACTATACCATGAGGTTTTTCAATACCGCAGGTCCGGTCAGATGCAGTGAACATTACTGCCTCCCTCCACTTTCACGTTTTGATCTGCCGGAAATACTCTCTCTTATTGATCAGAAGAAGTACTTTATCCTCCATGCACCAAGGCAGAGCGGAAAGACATCCTGTCTTCTGGCTTTGCGTGAACTCCTCAACCACGAGGGCAGATATTCTGCACTCTACATAAACATTGAAATGGCACAGACCGCAAGAAATGACGTCAGCAGAGGTATGAAGGCAATTCTAAGTGAACTTGCTTTTCAGAATGAAAGGACGCTTGGTGATTCAGCTCTCTGTAAAAACATATCCCGGAGCATAGAAGATTACGGTGAAGATGCAGCACTGAATGTTGTCCTGTCAGAGTTGTGCCGGAGACTAAAACGCCCTCTTGTCCTTTGCATTGACGAGGTGGATGCACTTGTCGGTGACACACTCATTTCACTCCTGCGCCAGATCAGGTCAGGATACCCTTCAAGATCTGAATCATTTCCGGTCTCAGTTATCCTCTGTGGTGTCCGTGATGTCCGGGATTACAGGATACATTCCGGAAAGGAAAAAGAGATAATAACTGGCGGCAGTGCCTTTAACATCAAGGCAGAATCCCTAAGGATTGGCAATTTTTCAGAAGAAGAGACCAAATCACTTCTGTTCCAGCATACGGAAGAGACAGGTCAGGTCTTTGAAGAAGATGCTCTTAATGAGATATGGCGTCTTACCTGCGGACAGCCCTGGCTCGTCAATGCACTTGCATATGAGGTATGTTTCAAACTCAAAGAGGGCAAAGATCGTGAAAACCCTATCACAAAAGCCCTTGTAACGGAAGCTAAAGAAAACCTCATAAGGAGAAGGGAGACACACCTCGACCAGCTTGTTGATAAGCTAAAAGAAGAGAGAGTCAGGAGAGTAATAGAACCCATGCTCACCGGAGAAATATTTGAGCAGAGTTTCAGGACTGACGATATAGATTACCTTGTGGACCTTGGACTGATCACACAGGCAGAAAACGGTGCCATCTCAATTTCAAACCCGATATATCAGGAGATCATACCAAGAGAACTGAGCTGGGAGGCCCAGTCCGGAATGGCTCTGAATACAGAATGGTACATCGCTCCGGACGGAAAACTTCAGCTTTACAAACTCCTGAAGGCATTCCAGCAGTTCTTCAGGGAGCACTCTGAAAGCTGGACTGATATAGCCCAGTACAAAGAGGCCGGCCCTCAGCTCCTCCTTCAGGCGTTCTTACAGAGAATTGTGAACGGCGGCGGAGAGATCACCCGCGAATACGGACTTGGCATGGGCAGGACAGACCTGTTTATACTATGGCAGCTCCCAAACGGAGAGTCTCAGCGGTTTGTAATAGAATGCAAAATCCGGCACAGGTCACGTGAAGCAACTATTCAGAGGGGCACTGAACAGGTGGTGAAGTACGCTGACCGGTGCGGTGCTGAAGAGATTTATCTGATCGTCTTTGACAGGTCGAAAAAGAAAAACTGGGACGACAAAATCTTCACCGAAGATCTGACCTGTGAAGAAAAAGAGGTCACTGTCCTTGGTATGTGACGCCAAACAACCGTATTATCTGATAAAAATCATAAGCCACCCGTCCAGGTTTTATAATATTTCAGCCTGAACCCTTCAGTCAAAGGTCCAATCCACCCGAAAATACACTCTGATTATTTCTTCCCTGGGTCAAGGACTTTATCTAAACCCTGTAAATATTTTCCCTGAAAGATGATCAGCAACACTGGTGGTTATAATCCGGATATAATTAAAAAAAGGTATCTACAGACAATTTCAGGAATGGGTTGGGGGGATTAATAATATTTAATCCTGAAATGATCCGTTATATCTGCGTGATGTTTACTGCACTATATTTCTTTCCATTTTATTCTGCGATTGCACCATATTTACTGGATTGTAAAAATTATTTGCTACATCTGCTTTGTATTAACATTAAAAACATGATGGGAGTATCTCATGGCACCATAATCTTCATATCTTCCTCAACCGTGGTGTTCTTCCGGATACCAAAGTTATCAATAAGCACACCCAAAACTCCGGGTGATACAAATGCCGGAAGTCTCGGACCAAGCGTAATATCCTTTACACCCAGATGCAGTAGTGCTAAAAGAACAAGCACAGCCTTCTGTTCATACCATGCAATATTGTACGAGACCGGAAGCCCGTTTAAGTCAGTGCCGAAGGCATCAGCAAGCGCCTTTGCAATCACCACAAGTGAGTAGCAGTCATTGCACTGACCTGCATCAATCACCCTTGGAATTCCTCCGATGTCGCCGAGATCGAGGTTATTGTACCTGTATTTCGCACATCCGGCAGTGAGAATGACTGCGTCCTGAGGCAGTGCCTTTGCGAATTCGGTATAATATTCCCTCTCCTTCTGTCTGCCGTCACAACCTGCCATAACAACAAACCTCTTTATCCGGCCCTGCTTAACAGCGTCAATCACAGCATCAGCAATTGAGAGCACAGCATGGTGTGCACATCCGGTGATAAGTTCATCAGTGTAACCTTCACCTTTAACCGAAATATCCTGCGGAGGACTGCATCTCTTTGCATGCTCAATAACTGCTGAGAAATCTTTACTGCCGTTATCAGATTCAGGGATGTGTTTCACACCGGAAAAACCTGTAGGGCCGGTGGTGTAAACCCTGTCGATGTATGATTGAGCCGGCGGCACAAGGCAGTTTGTTGTGACAAGGACAGGACCGTTGAAGCTCTCAAATTCCTTCTTCTGGTGCGGCCATGAACCGCCGTAATTCCCTACGAGATTTTTGTATTTCTTCAGCCCCGGATATGCGTGTGCCGGCAGCATCTCCCCGTGTGTATAGACATCAACACCCGAATTTCCGGTCTGGATAAGCAACTGCTCAAGGTCCTTTAAGTCATGTCCTGTGATGAGAATGCCCGGATTTTTGCCGGCAGATGTTGATACGACTGTTATCTCCGGGTTTCCATATGCTGTGGTGTTTGCCCTGTCAAGATCTTCTAACACCTTAACTCCAATCTCACCGCATTTAAGCACCCATCCAACCATCTCATCTGTGCTGAGATCGGCAGTTGTTGACGCAAGGGCATCCTCCATGAAATCTGTTACCTCCTTATCCTCAGACCCGAGGGCAACAACGTGGTAGTAGTAAGCACCAACACCCTTTAAGCCATAGATGAGAAGTTCGCGAAGTGATCTTACATCCTCGTTTTCCGTTGCTAAAACTCCGTTCTCAGAGCCTTTCTTTACTGCAGCCTCAATGTTTGCAGGTTTCCATGTGCATGTATCATGCTCACATTCAACTGCCGGCAGTGAATCCCTCATCTCAACTGCCTTTGTTATAAGTGAATAGAGCCTCTCATTGTCAAAGTTGACATTTGTAAGTGCGGCAAAGAGTGCCTCTGCGATAAGATTGCCTGCTTTTTCATCTGCCACACCGGATTTCCGTGCCTCAATATTTCTGAGGGAAAGTCCTTTTATGGTATATATCAGGCAGTCCTGAAGTGTTGCGGTTGACTCATCCTTTCCGCATACTCCCTTAACCGTACATCCGCATCCCTTTGCGGCTTCTTCACACTGGTAACAGAACATAGTTTTGTCTCTCCTTTGTATATTTAAGATACAAAATATCATTTTGATACTAAATTATAAATACTGGTGAGTTTCTGAAACTATACTATGCACAAGGACTGCACAGTGTACAAAACCGCTATGTACCTGACGAAAAAATGGGCTTTGCTGATAATATTTGAGCTGTACAAAGGGGAGAACTACACCCGGAGGTTTTCAGAATTAAAGGACTCGCTTGATGGTATAACTTCAAAAGTCCTCTCACAGAGATTAAAGGAACTTGAGGAGGAAGGGCTTGTCGGGAGGAGGGTTGATGCCGGAAGTTTCCCTGTCAGGAGTGAGTATTACCTCACTGAGAGCGGACTCGGACTTATTGATGTAATTAAACATCTCAAAGTGTGGGCACTTAAGTATAAAATTGACAACATAGACTGCGGCAACCAGAACTGCAAAGACTGCATACTCTGACAAATCCTCAAAATTCCGGATGTAGCTGAGTGTCAGATAAGATTAAATTAAATCTTATATAACATTTTGATAATTTTCCTGCAACTATAACAATAAATATCTATACAGAAAATTTATTCCTATGCCTCAGAATTTTTCAGATTTGCGCGAAGCTAAGAACAAAATGCGCGACATTATGCGAAACAGGCGCGATTCACTGACGCCTGAGGAGAAAAAAGTCAAAGGGGAAGCAATCTGCAGTCATTTCTTTTCACTTGTAAAACCGGGTCAGACTGTGATGGGTTTTTCATCAAAGGATATTGAAGTGGATACAAATCCGCTCCTGCAAAGACTTCTTGACGAAGGATACGATCTTGTGGTCCCTATCATCGTAAAGGAAGATTACAGCCTCAGGTTATCATACCTAAGAGACCTCTCCCACCTCGTGCCAAGCACATTCAATGTCCCTGAACCGATAGGAAATGAGATCCCCGTCCCTGATGGTGCTGTTGATGTTGTTATTCTGCCAATGCTCGGGTTTGACAGGCGTGGCGGCAGACTTGGATACGGCTCAGGTTACTACGACAGGTTCCTTGAGAAAAATCCGGATGTGACAAAGATCGCCCTTGCTTTTGCCTGCCAGGAAGCCGAAGAACTGCCTCTTGAGGACAATGACGTCTTAATGGACTATATCGTAACCGAAGACGGAGTAATAAAAACCGGAAATTAAAGGGGGTAAAAACCATGAAGATAGAAGGCACTGAGATTGTTGATACATATGCGGAGGCATTTCCTATATGGCTCTCACGAATAATCATTACAGCAGATTCCCTTGAGCTTGCAATGGTTGCCGCAACCGAAGCCACCGGATTTGCAACCTCAACGATAATGTGCCCCTGTGAGGCGGGAATTGAGAGATACTATTCACCGGCTGAAACACCGGACGGGAGGCCCGGTGTATCCATATTCATCTGCACTGCCAGAAAGAGCATGAAGGAGAATGTCTCGGCCAGAATCTCACAGTGTGTGCTTACAGCCGCAACCGCGTCCGCATTTGACGGATTTCCGGATGCGAAAACAAGATACCACATTAAGATGCACTACTTCGGGGACTCATACGAGAGCCGCTGCATAGTCGGAGGCAGAAAATGCTGGAAGATCCCGATTATGGAAGGGGATTACATCGGAGAGGAGTCATTTGGTGCAGTCAAAGGTATCGCAGGCGGAAATTTCCTTATTATGGGTGAGGACAGGCAGTCTGCACTTAAAGCGGCACAGGCGGCAGTTGAGGCAATAAAAAACCGTGAGGGAATCATAACCGGATTTCCGGGCGGGATTGTTGCAAGCGGTTCAAAGGTTGCAAGCAAAAATTACAGGTTCCCGATGTCAGCTAGCACAAATCACAGGTTCTGCCCTACATTAAAGGATAAAATCGAGGATTCACTCGTCCCTGACGGTGTAAATTCAATCTATGAGATTGTGATAAACGGCACTGATGAAGAGGTAATTGCGGGAGCCATGAGAGACGGCATTTTGGCGGCAGTGAAGGAAGAAGGTATTCTCTATATAGATGCCGGTAATTATGACGGCAAACTTGGCACAAACAACTTCTACCTCCATGAGATCCTGAAGGATTCAGTCTGAAATTATAACATTATATCCGGAAATATCCTCTGAAGATATTCCGGAATCAATATTGATTTATGGGGTATGCCCTGTCAGCACTTACAGTATCAGTACTGACATGGAGTGCTCTGAAGGATTATATTATCACCACTGTCTGGTATAAATACAAATAAGCAAATAATTACTCTGTGAAATCTAAAATATTAAGGGCTTTTTTAGCTCTCACAGTTATATTTATGCTGTTTTTTACTCCTGTGACAGCCTCTCCGTCATCCGGTGATCTGACTGATGCTGGATATGTTGCACTTGAGAGCGGTGACAACAGAATGGCAAAAACTCTCTTCACACGGGCACTTGATACTGGTGGACAGAATTCACCTCTTGCATGGGCAGGTCTTGGAAAAGCATTATGGAATGATTCGTCATCCTTAAATGAAGCCTCCTATACTGCCTTTAACAGGTCACTGGAATGCGTTAATGCCAGTTCAGAAGACTGGAATGCTGTATTTATGGTATTTTTTAATGAGCCGGTTAATGATTTTGAACTGGCATATTCTGCCGGACTGAAAGCTCTGGAGGCAGACCCGGAAGATGATGTCGCATGGAATTATTTTGGCTGTGTTATTGACGGACTTGCCCATAACAACAGTGATGCAGATTTAAATGAGCCGTTTGATGCTTTTAAAAAGGCCATGTCTTTAAATCCAACGGCATTATACTCCGGCAATGTAGCTTATTATGCAATTGTTACCGGAAATTACAGTTATGCTGTTGAAATAACAGATCAGGCCGTTGAATATTACAGTCCGGATGAGTGGTCTAAGGGAACTCTGTTCTTTTTAAAGGCACTGGCACTTGCTGAAACGGGAAGTTCAGAAGAGGCACTTGAAAATATTGAGCTGAGCAGAGAGGCCTATAATTCAGACGAATCATTTGAATGGGATGAATATTTCTATGCAACTGACGGAATGGTCAGTGCAATTGCCTTAAACGATCTTGGAAGGTCTGATGAATCGGCAGAGATACTGGCACGTATTGATACTGACAAATTAGACGATTACATGCAGGGCCTGTTATTCACTCCTGAGCGTTATATGGACTTATATGGTGTGGCACTTTCAGGTCTTGGAAGGACAGATGATGCTGCTACGGCGTTTGAAAAATCACTGGAGTACAACATCGATTATATTCCTGCAAAGAACCACCTTGACAATCTGAATCAGAAAATATCTCAATGATTCCTGAAAAATTCATTCTTAGAGTATAACTTTATATCCGGAAATATCCTGCAAACCCGGCAGGATTCCGGTAGGAAAAAACTACTTTTTTCTTATTGCTTTCAGGAGCTTATCCGCCTTTTGTGACCCAAGAAGGATCTTCCTGCCGTCTGCAAATGTTAACATAACACCTTCATTTCCTCTTATGGTGTATGCCCTGATATTTCTCCTGAATCGTATCCCCCAGCCGCCGTATTCCATTATTGGCCGGTATTTTACCTCTTCTGCGGCAGAGATTTCAGAGAGGGCCGTCTCCCTGTAGTTCACGTGAACCGGATAAAACCTGAACCTGAGAGACCTGTCATCCACGCTTATCTCCAGTCTCAGGACTGCGAAAAATGCGGGGAATAATATTCCAAATACTGCGGCTATAAGTATTACGACAAAATCAGGAGCAGGGTTGTTTCCGAACGGAATTCCGGCAATGATCTGCAGATAAAAGGAGTACCATGATACGAGCAGAAGGATACCAATAATTAATGCAATCAGAATCCGGTTAAACCTCTGCACTTCGTAATATTCTCCATCAGGTTTCAGGTATTTATCTCCCATAATTCCATAGTTGTCTGGTATCAGTTATTATTTCTGCTGCTTCCCGTAAGTCTGCGGGGAGGCCTCAGGTCGGATCTCTATTCAGGCGTCCGGAAATATTAATCAGCCTTTCCTGAATCTCTCCGGGATAATTCTGTTGTTTTTCATCTTCTCACTATTTATAAGAATTCCTGCCGCCGTAATCATAAGTGCCAGCAGCAGCGGGCCAAGTACAAGCCCTGACATTCCAAAGATATAAATTCCCCCGAAAAAGCCGATCCACATAACCGCCGGGTGGACAAGTGTCCGCCTCCCCATAAGGACAGGTCTTAGAACCAGATCCGGAAAAGCACACACTACCGGATAACCGATTCCGGCAAGGAGAAGTGCCCCTGTGTAATCTCCCACTGATACAGAATAAAAAGCCAGTATTACCATCATAATTGACGGGCCTATGACCGGAATCAGCTGAAATATTGCCGCAATAACAGAAAGCTCAATGACATTGTCAAACCCCAGCAGATAAAAAAAGGGAAGAGCCAGGACAAAGGTTACCGCTGATGTGACAAACTGGACAATATAGACTGCATAGAGTGTGTCTTTCCCCTTTATTTCCATAATACTGAGAATCTCAAGTGATCTTTGCGGGAGAATTCCCTTTAGTCTCTCCCAGATTCTCTCCCCATCTTTAAGGAACAGATAAAGCAGAACAAAGAATATTATGAACCTGAACCCTGAATAAATAACTGAGTTTATTATTGAATATATAATCCCGCTGAGAAACCCGCCCTCTCCGAAGAGTATGTCTGAAGCCATATTGTCTGACATCGGCACTGACTGTATTGAGTCGTGATTATCAACCCACAGCAATATTTTGTCAAACATTTCACCGGCATAATCTGAGATTCCATATATGATCAATAACAGGAGTGCTGTAAGGACAATGACTGATACCAATAATAAAAATACAATTGTAAGCGAGGCTCTCCTCTCAGAAATCCTGCGGCCCAGACTCCTCTTTACCGGCATTAATACTACGGCTATTGTCACTGCAAATACGAGCGCATCCATGACAGGGAGGAATGCAATACCTGCCGATATGAGTATTAAACCACAGAAGAAGAGAATGACTACAGATACTCTGTCATGGTATAGGTTCATAATCGCTCAGGGAAAATAATGCATGCATTGTTATTAACTGATCTGATTGTATAAAGGGCGCAAAAGAATAATTATTTCTCTTATGTGCAATAATACTACAAATCAGTAAATATGTATTTATAAAGTGGATAAGTAAAGAAAAAATCTTTAATTTATGTATGAACTCTCAGGAAATATCGTCTTTAATGTTTTATACCAGAAAAATAAGAAAAACTATTAATGATCTTTATTGTTAATTCTAAGTATAAGGCGGGTGGCCGGGTAAAGGCGTAAACTGTGCTCCGGAAATTCCGGATCGTAATTAATTTCAGTTTTTATCCGGATAAATGACGATGAATTTTTCCGCCTGACATGGACGTCCTGTTTTTCAGGTTAACCGGACCGCCTTAATCTCAGGGGAAAAAGATTTATCGTGCAAACAACATCAAAGAATATCAGAGGGTCTGGTTTGAGATGCTAAACGGAATTACAAATATTATTGCTGCGGCAGTTGTGGCATGGCTTATTTTTGTCACTACCGATATTATATTCGGCCTTCCAAAAAAGGGCGGAGTGAGCGGTGCTGAGGCAATAGGCAGGTCAGTCGGGGAGGAAGGCGGGAATTTAAACGGGGGGTATATGATTGGAAATATAGTCTGTTCTCCCGATGCATCTGCCGGAACACTTCTTGCTGCGTGTGGCGTCTATGTATATGGGATATATGGCGGACTGGCTGCGGCAGTGCTGGTATTTATTGGGAACAGAATATGCCATGACAAGGGATATGCGGGAACTACCGGTGCAGTTGTCGCGTCTTTTGTAATATGGGGCTTTTCATTTTACGGCATATTATCTCCGGAGGAGTTTATAGCGGGAATGGTGCTTGCCATAGTGACTATTCAGGGTCTTTCACATAAATACTCGAGCCGGCTTCTTGGAAAACTCTGGAGGTTTAGAAGTTGATTGAACTGTGGATCTGCGGGCTGGTTGCTGTTTATGCAGCGATACGTATAGCTTTTGTAAAGAATAACCTCTTAAAACTGCCCTTCCTCAATGTCATCGGTTTTGCTGTTGCAGGTTCTCTTGTGCTGATCTTAAAGGATCCGCTCTCGCTTGCAGCCGCCGCCGCTTTTTTCATCGGAACAACGCTTGAGTCAAATGCAATAGCCAGCAGGATTGCAGGAGGCAAAAAAGAATGATCGATGATATATCCATCCTTTTATTCGGTTTTCTTGCAATTGCAGGTACACTGATGGCGGCATTTTCAAGGGAGGAGTTTGAGAAGCTGATCTCAGTCGGCATCATCGCCGCCGGAATTATGCCCTTCATAATTGCAGGCGGATATACCGATGTTGCGATTGCAGTCTCACTTATCGCCCCGGTAACAACAATATTTATTCTGATGGTCTGCAGGAGTGATGCCGATGATAGCGCCTGAATTTGCACTTGGATGCATTATTCTGGTAATTGGTGTCATTGCAGCTGCTGATCCAAAGCCAAAGACACCGCTCATCCGGCTGATAAATGTGGAAATTCCCGCATGGGGTCTTCTCCTCATAATGCTCTCATTTAACGAGACTCTTGCCCTGATGACATTCATAGCGGTTACAGCGATAGCTACATTTATCCTTGTGAGGGTGCTTGAGAGGAGTGATGGAAGATGGTAGTCCGTAAGATCTCAGATTATCTCCAGAAAGTAGAGAATATCGCAAATATCTACGGGCTTATAGTTGCGGTTGTCTTCATAGCCGCATTATGTCTCCAGATCACATCGCCTCTTCAGTATGAGTCCGATCAGCTCTATCCGAAAGATACTGTGGCTGACAGCCCGTTAAATCCATATGACAGAGGGGGCATTCCTTTCGGCGATACAGCCGTCAAAGCCCAGTATCCCTCAAACGCACCGTATCTCGGTTATGTGACTGCATACTTAACTCCGCTTTCCGCTTTTATGGCAGCGACAAGTCTCTATCTCGGAACTACGATAGTCTCACATCCCGGAGGAATTATCGATGAGATCCTCTACAATACAAGAGGGCTTGATACGGTTGCTGAGACAGCTATTCTCTTTGTTGCATTTGCAATTGCGGCATTTCTGTACAGGAGGAAGGAATAATGGATCAGACCTATTTCCTCGGAATAACTGTTATATTTGCTGCGTCTGCGATAGTCTTTATGGCCCTCTTCAAAGAGAAGAATGACCTGCACCGCCTTATATTAACAGATCTTGCCGAAATTGCCGCCCTCGCTCTCATTGCAATGGTTGCGACAGATCTTGCAGAGGCGCTTATTCTTCCTGGCCTTGTTGTCGGAATATCGGAGCTTTTAGCCATCTCTGAGATATATCTTGTAAGGGAAGGGCTGACAAAGCCGGTCAGAAGAAAATTCCGGCTCGAAATTATGGACTCCGCACCGGCAATAATGGCACTTGTCCTTGTTGCCTACGGAATAGTTCTTTCCGGTTTTTCAGGCGGTGCGGTTGCAGCAACGGGTGCAGTCTTCTTCTTCATGTGCAGGGGAAGTGTGGAACGGTTTGAGATACTTGAGATAGTGAGCGGCTATGCCTGGGCGTTCTGGATTGCCGCCTTCTTCATCTTCATGGTTCTCCCGCAGTACTGGTTCTTTGCAGTTATGCTTGCCGGAGGTGCGATTCTTGTGAAGGTTATGGCAAAGATGTCACTTATAGGAACGATGGGAGGTGAGGAGAATGTTTGATCTCCAGTCCGGAGCAGTAGGCGGAGAAGAACTGTTTTATCTGCCTTTTGGCGACATAGTGAACTATTTCACTCCTTATACAGCCGTCCTCTTCATACTGGCCCTTATATTCACGCTGTTCTGCATCTTCAGCAGACCGGAGAAACAGCTTGACGTTGTATTCGGGGATGATGCAGTCTATGCAAAGGAGGTAGGGCCGGCTGAACTGAGGTTCCGGAGATTTATGGCGGTTGCCTGTGGTCTTGCCACAATGGGAGCAGTTCTTAGCGGTGACATCTTCAATTACACACTCTTTGTCTCAATGACAGGGGTCTGTATAATAGGCATAGTTGCGGCAGTGAAGAGCCGGCATGTACTGAACGCCGCCTTTAATTACGGGATTGTTGCAATGGTTGCAACGGTTCCCCTCTTCGGAAGTGCTGCAATAACACTTGCCGCTACAGGAACGCTGAGCATATGGGAGCTTTCAGGAGCAATGGTAAATATGCCCTTAATTGCAAAGGTTCTGCTTTTGGTCGGAGTTACAGGTGAGGGCATAGCACCGTTTTACGCTGCAAAGGCAGAGCTTTTCAGGGCGCCTGGTGCTCCTTATGTAATAATGATTCATGTGAGTTCGCTTCTGATATTCCTCAGGGTGGTTGAGATTTTGTTAACGGTGTGATGGGAAAATGAAAAAAAGTACAGTCAAACTGGTAGCTGTCCTCTCTCTTCTGGTCTGCATTGGGGCAGAAGTCATGCTGAGGGCTGGTATGGCCGATTTCCTGACAGCCGCAGTGCTTATGACTATTGCCTTTCCGCCATTTGTGCTCTTTACAGGACTCTGGTGGAAAGCGGGGGAGGGAGAAGGAGACATTCCTTTTATTGGGTACTGAATTATGCTGGAATATCTGATATTAGCAACAATACTTGGTCTTCTGTTTCTTGGAATACACCGTAAGGTGATTGCAAGGGTGCAGGGACGCCCCGGCCCTCCTGTATGGCAGGAGATTCTGCATACTCTCAAATTTTCATTTAAGGAGACCTGGATACCAAAGACCGGCAGTGAACTGTTGTTCACCGGAATTGTGCTCGTAGCTATTGGTATCTGGACCGCAGCACTGTTTGTAGTGATTGCAGGTCAGAGCATTCTGCTCTTATTCGGCATATACATGGTTCACAAGATGGTTGAGCACGGTGTGGGTCTCTCGCCCGGTTCACCATATTCTAAATTCGGCGGTGTCAGGTCAGTCATATCTGCGTCATCCGAGATCCCGCTTTTTGGTGCGGTTGCGATGATCTACTTCTTCACCGGATCTCTGATGATATCTGACCTTATTGCATTTCAGGCGGAAAACGGCCCTCTTCTTCTGATAGTACCTCCGGCGGCAATTGGCCTGTATGTTGTAATTCTCTCCAAGATGCCTTACGGGCCTTTCTCTATAGTCCAGGGAAAAGAGATTGTAAGCGGTTATAAGACTGAGCACTTTGGTGTATGGAGGGCGGCACTTGATGTTGGTGAGGGCCTTAAGACATTTGTCCTGCTGTTTGCGTTTGTTGTAATCTTTATAGGGCAGCTGCCCGTTCTGCTGACTCTTGTGGTGATGCTGATTATACTGTTCTCGCTTTCATTTGTATGTGCGACAACACCGCTTCTGTCACCCTATGACTGTGTCACCGTTCAGATACTGATAATTGTCTTTATGGCTGTTTTTGCAGTCGTTCTGGGGGTATTGTTATGAGTTTAATCAAAGCAGGAATCACATCCGTATGTATAGTCTTTGCACTGATTGCTGCATATCAGGCATACCTGAATCCTTCAGTTGCTCTTCAGGCCGGAATTTTAGTTATAGTGCTCCTGATAATTCCGGCCCTTTTATTTTTCGGAAGTAAGGACCTCCTGAAGAGAGGTGAGATGGCGGCACTCTGGCTTTTGATATTTGTCTTTGCAGGATATGGCGTCTTAAAGGCGGGTGGTATGTTATGACCGGATATGTATATGAGAAGAGCCTTCGCAATATGAAATACCGGATTGTAACGGCACCTCTTCAGAATAATACTGTGAGAGAGATTTCTGACGGACTTGGCATGAATATCCAGAATTTCAGGGCAATGCTTATTGAGAACTTTGATATGTCATACCTTGAAAACATGCCCACAAGGTATGATGTCTGGAAAGGTGATGAGATGCCGGAGTTTCCGGATCGTCTGCTCTTCAGAGGATTTCTGACAAAATATATGCCGATAGTTAAGGAAGAGGAGATGGAGCTTTTAATCACTGATATATCCGGTAAAATTTCAGGCGGGATGAGCGAGGAAGAGGCGGTAATATACGGCCGTGAAAAGATCAGGGAGCTGATCCTTAAATGAGTATTATTCAGAATTTAAAGAATAATGTGCGGTCGAGATCCATTCATGTAAGTTTTGTAAATGTTGGTTCATGCAATGGCTGTGATATTGAGATTTTAGCCTGCCTTGCACCACGTTATGATATTGAGCAGTATGGTATCTATGTCCACAACAACCCAAGGGAAGCAGATGTACTGCTGATTACAGGTGCATTTGTCGAGCAGTGGGATGACAAACTCTTAAACCTCTGGGAGAAGATACCTGACCCCAAGGTTGCTGTAACTATAGGGAACTGCCCTGTATCAGGCTGCGTCTTTAACAGAAAGGGCAGTTATGTCAATCCTCCGGTATCGAAGCACATCCCTGTCACTGCATCTATTCCCGGATGTCCGCCAAGACCAACAGAGATTATCAGTACTATTCTGAGTGTGGCCCCGCTTATCTTTAAGGATTATGAGGAGAGGGAATAAAAATGAGAAAGAAGGTTGATGTATCACTCCCCATAGGGCCTGTTCATCCTATATTTAAGGAGCCGGCAAGAATCCGGTGCGAGACCGCAGGTGAGAAGGTTCTCTCTGCCGAGATCGATCTCGGCTATGTCAAAAAAGGCATTGAGAATATTATGAAAGGACGGCCCTGGCAGGAGGTCATGTTTTTAGCCGAAAGAATCTGCGGGATCTGCTCGGTTATTCATAATATGGTATTTATAGAAACGGTTGAGAAGATAAGCGATATTGATGTCCCTGAGAGGGCTTTGTACCTTAGGGTCATTGTAAATGAGCTTGACCGGATTCAGTCACATATTCTTGCCAATTATTCGTACTGTTATACCATTGAGCATGAGACACTTGCAATGTACCTCTTAAACCTGAGGGAGACTGCAATGGACCTTATAGAGCTTATCACCGGAGCAAGGATTACCTGTGCCTATATGATTCCCGGTGGTGTCAGGTATGACCTTGATGATGAGAAGATGGCTGCTTTAAGGGTTGGTCTTGATAAGCTTGAGAAGGATCTGACAAGGTTTGACGGTATGTTTGAGGGCGGAAGCCTGATAGGTCTGAGGAGCCGGCAGATTGGGCTTATGTCTGAAGAGGAGGGGAGAATATCCCATGCAGTCGGCCCGACTGCACGTGCAAGCGGCATTGTCCTTGATGAGAGGATGAACCATCCGACATACCAAAAACTTGGCTTTGAACCGGTTATCAGGTATGAGTGCGACAATTATGCACGGGTGAAGGTCCGCTTCCAGGAGGTCTTTCAGAGCATCGGTATTATCAGGAAATGCCTGGATGATATGCCTGATGGAAAGATACGCGGCGGCGGGGTTGTCAAAGCCGGAAAAGGTTCGTGGGCAGGTGAGGCGCCGAGAGGTGAGCTTACGTATAATATCGAGACTGATGAATTCGGCAGGATTGTGGATATCGGCATACGAACCCCCTCCATTATGAATATTGAGGCATGTATCCATTACATGCTTAAGGGTGTCAGTTCAGCGTCTGACGTAACCTCAACGTACATCAGTTCAGATCCCTGCATAGCCTGCAATGAGAGGTGAATGTTATGTCTTCATCTGTTATATGGTATCTAAAGGAGTTTTTAAGGGCCGAATGGATTAAAAAATTCTTCACCGTAAAAACTGCACCACTCGTAACACCTGCTCATTTCAGGGATTATCCGGTTCTTACAGGTAATGAATGCTCACATGAACTGAGGTGCATGATGATCTGCCCGTCTCCCGGTGCAATTGAGGTGCTGAAGAACAGTGAGGGTAAGTGGGAGCCGGTAATTTACAAAGGGCACTGCCTCAGGTGCGGCCTCTGTGTGGAGGCCTGCCCTGATAAAGTTCTTGCATCCGGGGATATACTTGAGAGGCAGGAGAAGGAGAAGACCATGTTTCTTGCAGATTTTCATCTCTCTGTTGATGACTCAAAATGCATGCGCTGCGGCAACTGCTCGGTTGCCTGTCCGGTGAACAAGGTCATTGATCCCTCCCTTGCATTTGGTGCAAGTCTCGGTTCAGATGAGGTGATTATGAGGGTTAAGGATGGAAAACTTACAATTCTTCACCCGGAAAAATGCACCGGATGCAAGACCTGTGAAGAGACGTGCCCGAATGATTCCTTCAAAGTTGCAAGAGTGGTTGAAGGAATTCAGGATTAGATTTTTATGCAGATGTGGATTATTTCCCGGCAGTAATCTCTGCCAATATCCTTATACTCTTTTGATGTTCTATAGATTCTTATGCCTAAACATAAGTGCGGGTTTGATGAGAAGATACGCTGTAAAAAATGCGGCAGATTTCTGGAGGATAACGGTAAAGGTTCCCTTCACTGTCCATATTGCGGAAGACAGGCCACGATTATCTGCCCCGGATGCGGAAGACCATGGCTTTAGACTGATTTTTACTTTATGTTTCTCCTGTGGTACTGCCGGATAGCAGCGCCTGCGGGAAATCACGGCGGGTTAGACCTTATCCATTCGGTATAATCTTCCCTCAGGGTCAAAATCTCATCCGGAGTCAGCTCCTTTTTATTTCTTTTGTGCAGATAAGCTTCAAGCTCTTTCACTATTGCCTCGGCCTGCGGGAATGTTTTAACGTCAAGATAAACAGGGCAGGACTTTATGTTCATAGTATATCCGCAATCCGGGCATAGCTTGTACTTCTGGTAGCGGTCCGCGTATGAAAAAGCCTGGCATCCGGGGCACCTGATAATCAGGTACATTATACCTGAATTCACCGTGATGGGAGATTAAACTTATCCTCCGGATGCTGCACCCGGCTCATCATCCGGGTATGGTTGCCGGCCGGAATATCTGCTGACTGCCGGAAATTCTCTGCCGGTTGTTCTGCCATGCCCCGTGAATTTGGCAAAAATTATCTGACTGGAGTTTAAATGAGATATTGCTGATTTGATATGAGTATTGAAGTAATTCCGGTTGAAAACCTCCCGATATTTCATAAAGGTGATGATCTCGCCGAAAGCATTGCGTCAGGGTTTGAGTTCTCTGATGGTGACATCATCTGTATAGCGTCATCTGTATATTCAAAGACAAAAGGCTGCATCCGCCAGCTTGATGAGATAGTTCCGGGTGAGAAAGCAGCTGAGATAGCCGGCATATGCGGCGAGGACCCACGTTTCATCCAGGCAGTTTTAGATACCACAGAAGACCTCATACTTGACCGGCCTTTTGTTCTCTCACAGCTTAAATGCGGTCATGTCGGTGTCAGGGCCGGCGTTGACAACAGCAATGTTGAGGACGGGACTATCATATACCTCCCGCCGGAACCGATGGAGTCGGCAGAGGAGATGAGGGAGAGGTTTAAGGAGATCACAGGTAAGGACGTCAGGGTAATAATTACAGATACCTGTGGGCGGTCATTTCGCCGCGGGCAGACCGGCGTTGCAATCGGATGGGCGGGCATGACAGCCATTCAGGACTTCCGGGGCGACTGTGACCTCTTTGGCAGGGTTTTGGAGATTACGGAAGAGGCCGTTGTCGATGAGATTGCCGCCTTTGCAAACTTCATAATGGGAGAGTCTGACAGGGGTGTTCCTGCTGTTGTGTTCCGGAACTGCGGGTCATGGAAGGGTCATGATGAACTGTACTTCAGACCTGAAGAGGACATCACCAGGAAGGCACTGAAGAGATGCTATATGGCTGGAGACGACCTTTGAAGCGGGCAGTCAAGTGATAGTGGCCGGTAACAGATCAGAATCTTTGGGATAAAGAGATAATGATTCCGGGAAAAATAAGACCAGAATTTTTTTGGGAAAAAATATTATTCTTAGTTTCCGGGCAACCCCTGCCCGGATGTTCTCTCTTCTATTCCCTCTCCGCCTGGTAAAAAATATTGTGCTGTTAAATTTCCGGTTTTAAATTGCCGGAAATTAATTTTCAACTGCTTAAAACAGGTGGTTCAGCACTGCAATTATAATTCCTATTGCTGCTGCTGAAATAAGAACTGCTTTTGGAGGAATATGAATTGCCCTTCTGTCCTCACTGTCATAATATGTGACAAGACCTGCGGATGATATCAGGTTGCCGCCTTTTTTCTTTGCTGCCATATCATTATTATTCTGTAATTCCGGATATATAAAGTAAAGGCAGAAGTGAATTTATGGAAGATGATTATACAGTTTCAGGGGTTGTCTTTGCCGGAGATGATTTTGAACCGTTAAAGGCTGAGATAGTTGTTGAATATGGGGTTATAGCTTCAATAGAAGAGAAAAAGCATGTTGATAACAGGTGGATTCTGCCGTCCTTCTTCAATGCCCATACACATATCGCCGATACAGTTGCGATGGACTATCCGGTATCCGGCAGCCTCTCAGAACTTGTTGCACCTCCAGACGGTATCAAACACAGGATTTTATCAGAGTCTGATCCTGAGTATATCATCTCTGCAATGAAGGCAACGATTGGCTATATGAAATCATCGGCGACGGCCGGCTTTCTTGACTTCAGGGAAGGGGGAACTTCCGGTGTGGAACTGCTTAATACCGCTATTCGCGGTGAAAATATTGACGGCAGAATTCTGGGCCGGAATGGCGGTGAGGATATAGCTGATGGTATAGGGGTCTCCAGCATTAAGGAGGGGCGGGCTGCTTTTGAAACTGTTGAGAGCATAAAAGAAGAAGGAAAATTTGTTGCCTTTCATGCCGGTGAGAAGGATTCTCTTGATGTTGACGGCGCTATTGATATGGATCCCGATCTCCTTGTCCACTGCACACATGCAACTGACTCCCAGCTTAAAAGATGTGCTGATGAAGGCATATCAATTGCAGTCTGCCCAAGATCAAACTGGCGGCTTGGTGTCGCATCCGGAAAGAATAACCCTCCTATAAAAAAGATGCTTGATTTTGGCTGCAAAGTTCTTTTAGGTACAGATAATGTGATGTTTGTCCAGCCTGACATATTCTCCGAGATGTCATTTTTATCCTATGTATATGGGGTGGATGCCGCTGATATCTACAGAATGGCAGTTGACTGTTCATTCCTTTTTGGGGAGCCGTACTATATCCGGGAAGGTGCTCCGGCAAAGTTTTATGCTGTAGATTCTGCGCGTTTTAACACCGGATTTTCAAAAAATCCTCTGAAAACAGTTGTAACAAGGATAAATTCATCACATCTGGATAAAGACTATTAATCTGGTTTTTTAAAGATTAATTATCAGAGGCCAGAATATGTTTAAGACTATTCTTACTGCCGTTGATGGCTCTGAGGTGGGTACCAAATCCCTTCAGGCGGCTATTGAAGAGGCAAAAATAAGAAAGGCCGGATTACATGCCATATATGTAGTTGAGACCGGGGGGTTTTCATCCATTCCGACAGACAGCACAATGGAGATTATCTACAGCCGTATGGAATCCGAAGGTCAGAAAGCGCTGAAAGATGGGGCAAAACTGGCTGAAGAGTATGGATTAGAGTTGACTACCAAAACTTCCCAGGGTCATGCCGGTGAAGAGATATTGAAGTACGCTGATGAGATCGGTGCAGATCTTATTGTCATGGGTTCCCATGGCAAGAGTGAGGTCGAGCGCCTGCTTCTCGGAAGTGTAACTGACTATGTGATTAAGCACAGCAATGTCTCTACTATGGTGGTGAGATTATAGAACCGAGGTATGTAAAAGACTACATGACTGAGGATGTAGTCTCAGTTGAAACACCCGGCAACAGGGACGATGTCTTAAGGATTCTGAAGAGAACCGGAATAAGCGGCGTTCCTGTTACCAAAGAAGGCAGACTTGTCGGGATTATCACAAGAAAGGATCTCCTCAGAAAGGCTGACGAGACACAGCTCAGCCTTCTGATGACGTCAGATCCACTGACAGTTCCGCCGGACACAACAATTGAGGAAGCGGCTGAAATTATGATCAAACGTAATTTCAGGAGGCTTCCTGTTGTTGAGAATGGTAAACTTCTTGGAATTTTAAGTGTTGCTGACCTTGTAGGTGCTGTCTCACAGACTAAAAATTCCGAAGAAATTCGCCTGAGATACACAAGACCGACATTTGCATTGTGGGAGGATACACCCCTGCCGCTTGTAGGCAGGATTATGGAGATCTCCGGCTATGATGCCGTGCCAATTCTTAATCAGGATTCGATGCTCACCGGAATTATATCTGAGAGGGATCTTATCAAGCAGGCACTCATTGAAGACAGTGTGGAGGTTTCAGATCTCTCTAACGGAACTGATGACGATGAGTGGACATGGGAAAGTATAAGAGATATGCATACAATTTCTTTTGGCATATCCAAAGTGCAGCTTCCGTTAAAGCCCGTTAAAGAGGCTATGATTAAGGAAGTTGTGGCAGTGCCTCAGAATGCAGAGCTCAGCGACTGTGCTCTGAAGATGAAGAGGTCAAGGGTTGATCAGCTTCCGGTGACAAACGGAGACAAGAAGATGGTCTCTATGCTCTTTGACAGGGATGTTATCCGGGCACTGCTTGAGAAATAAATTTTTTAAGTTATCTTCGCCGGAAATCCGGAATAGTTCCGGCAAAAAAAATTTCCGGTCAATCTCTTTATAAGGGATATTACAACAACATTTAAGGATAATAAGGACGCTTCTATATCTGAAGCGTTTTTGTTCAGGTTTCAAATCCTTCAATATTATAAATTACGGAGTGGGTTTTAGTGCAGGAAGTCTCCCAGGAAATTATGAAAGGAACTACCACTGTTGGGTTATTATTCGATGGCGGTGTAGTTTTGGCAACGGAAAGAAGAGCCACGATGGGCAATATGATCGCAAGTAAGAAGGCCAAGAAGGTCTATCAGATTGCAGATCGTATTGGTATGACTATAGCCGGCGGTGTAGGCGATGCCCAGCAGCTTGCACGTCTTATGCAGGTTGAGTGCAGCCTCTTCAATATCAGGAGAGGCAGGCCTATAGCCGTTGGCGCGGCCGCCACACTCCTGAGCAATGTCTTAAATCAGAACAGGATGTTTCCATATTATGTCCAGCTGCTCGTTGGCGGTATTGACAGATACGGGCCGTCCATTTATTCGGTTGACGCCCTTGGCGGAGCATCTCCTGAAGACAGGATTGTTGCTACAGGGTCAGGCTCTCCGTTTGCATATGGTGTCCTTGAGGACAGGTTTGAAGAAGGTATGTCAGAGAAGGAATGTCTTGATCTGGCTATACGTGCCCTTAGATCGGCAATGAAAAGGGATTCAGCCTCCGGAGAGGATATCAGTATAGTTGTTATTACCAAAGACAAATATGAAGAATTAATGGAATCGGGTATTAAAGGGTAATATTTGAATAATAACCAGATTTTTTCTTTTTTTTAGGACGTATTTAATGTTAATAGAGGACAGATTAAAGGATCTTAAGGCTAAAATAGATGCAAAGGTCCCTGCCGGAATTAAGGTTTCGGAGGTAGAGTTTGAGGGACCTGAACTTGTTATCTATACTGATGATCCAAAAAAGTTCGCTGATGAAGCGGATCTCATAAAAATACTGGCACGTGAACTCCGAAAGAGGATTGTTGTCAGGCCGAATATTCTGGAAGACCCTGAAATTGCGGCGGATAAAGTAAATAATGTTGTGCCCGAAGATGCCGGAATAACTGATCTCTTTTTTGATCCGGATACCGGAGAGGTTTTAATAGAGGCTGAAAAACCGGGGGTAGTGATTGGAAAGAACGGCACTACCTTAAGGGACATTACAAAGGAGATCGGATGGACACCAAAGGTTGTCAGGACGCCGCCGATTGAGAGCAGCACGGTTAAACAGACAAGGCAGTATCTGCGTGCTGTAAAGGACGAGAGGAAAGAATTTTTAAGGACAATCGGCCGCAGAATTCACAGGGATATAACAAGCAAGGACAAGTGGCTCCGTGTGACAACACTTGGATGCTGCCGTGAGGTTGGAAGAGCGGCATTTCTGATGTCAACTCCGGAGAGCAAGATTTTAATCGACTGCGGTGAGAAACCGGGCAACAATGACGGTTATCCTTATCTGTATGTCCCGGAGATTTACCCTCTCAATTCTCTTGATGCGGTTGTAATAACACATGCACATCTTGACCACTGTGCACTTGTCCCCCTTCTTTACAAATATGGATATGAAGGGCCTGTGTACAGCACTCCTGCGACAAGGGATCTTTCGGTTATGCTTCAGCTTGACTATCTTGACGTCGTGGCAAATGAGACCAGCAAGGTTCCATACTCTTCAAAGGAGGTTCAGCAGTACCTGAAGCACTCAATTACACTCAATTACGGGAGTGTAACTGATATTGCGCCTGATGTGAAGCTGACCTATCATAATGCAGGGCATATCCTGGGTTCTGCGATTGCACATTTCCATGTCGGTGACGGGCTGTATAATATTGCCTTTACCGGTGATTTCAATTATGCAAAAAGCAGGCTTTTCGGCCCGGCAACCTCACAGTTCCCGCGTCTTGAAGCTGTTTTCATGGAGAGCACATACGGCGGTTCCAATGATATGCAGCCATCAAGGAAGGATGCTGAGGAGAAGCTCTATGAGGCCGTCAATGATACTGTCAACCGCGGCGGAAAGATCATTATTCCGGCCTTTGCAGTAGGCAGATCACAGGAGGTTATGCTTGCACTTGAGGAGGGTATGAGGCTTGAGAAGATTCCTAAAGTGAAGGTATATCTTGACGGAATGATCAAGGAGGCTACTGCGATTCATACGACCTATCCGGAGTACCTCAATCCTGACCTGCGGAAACTGATCTTTCAGGACGGCATGAATCCGTTCCTTGCAGACTGCTTTGAACAGGTGGATTCGTCCTCAAAGCGTGGCGATATAATCGGAAGCGGTGACCCCTGTGTTATCATAACGACAAGTGGTATGTTAAACGGAGGGCCTGTTATGGAGTACCTCTACGGCCTTGCACAGGATGAGAAAAATATGCTCATCTTTGTCGGATATCAGGCAGACGGCACTACCGGACGGAGAATTCAGAAGGGCTGGAAGGAGATTCCGCTCGGAAGGCGTGAGACTATCAATATCAATCTTGAAATAAAAACGGTTGACGGTTTCTCCGGTCATTCGGACAGGAAGCAGCTGATGGCCTATGTGAATCACTTAAATCCGCGGCCAGAGAAGATATTTACCATACATGGTGATGAGAAGAGTGCAATTGATCTTGCAAGCTCTATTTACAAACGGTATAAAATAGAGACTCATGCACCGAGAAACCTTGAAACCTACAGGATGGTCTGAGGTAATCTGATAACAGCTTTTCCTGACTGATGTCAGGTGTTCCCACCCGGAATTATACTTTTTTTGGTGCGGTTATTTTTAGTTCAGGCTGTAATATCTGTATGGGTGGATTTAATTATCAATCCGGGCAATAATTTACTGTTAACCCGTGTCCGGAATAATTGTATTTCTGTATTTTTCCGGAGCAGGAATCTGGTGTTCTGTTTATGAAGGAGAGAATATCAATACTTCTGGGAATGGTCGCTGTTATGGCACTTTCAAATGCTGTTGTGCCTGTACTTCCGTTCTTTGCTTATGAATCACCCGGCGTTCAGGGTGCTATATTTTCTGCCTATTTCTTTGGGGCATTTCTGACAGTTTTTCCTGCCGGAACTTTATCTGACAGGATTGGCAAAATTCCGCTGATAAGGGCCGGTCTTATTATGACGATAATTTCAGGTCTCTTAATTTATCTTTTTCCGGTGGCTCTTCCTGTGGTTATATTCCGTCTTATTGAAGGTATCGGTGCCGGTATGTTTGTCGTCTGTGCCATGTCATGGGTCAATGAGCAGGAGGACCACAAAAAACTTGCCGGATATATCATTGCGGCGCTGAATCTCGGTCTTCTTACAGGTCTTGTCGCCGGCGGTGCACTTGATCCATACTTTGGTGCCACAGGAGGTGTGACGGTGTTTACTGTACTGACTTTCATTCCTCTGCTGATCCATCTTTATGCCAGGGAGGATGTGACTGAGAGCACTGCCCCGCCTGCGGACATCATGGCCATTCTTGCGGATTACAAATGGCTGTATGTATCGGCTGTGGTTCTTGTCGGTGCGACTGGTGTTGTTACAGCTCTTTATCCGGAGTTTACGGATGAGGCGCCCCTGATGCTCAGTCTTCAGATAGGGATTATGAATTTTTCAACTATGGTATCATCGGTGATTGCGCCAAAACTTGATCTAAAGCCTGTGCCTGTGATTAGAGTCGGCTCGGTGATGATGGGTCTTCTGGTTATTGCCGGATATTTCGTGCCCGGAATTTCTCTCATAGCAATATTTTCTGTCTTTTCAATGATTGGTCTGATTGCCGGGTTTATTATGGTTGGGCAGATGGGATTTCTTGCAGAGACTGGTTACAGACAGGGGACGGTTATTGGTTTACTGACGGTATCCTCGTATGCAGGGATGACTTTTATGCCGTTTTTCGCCGGAGTTATAGCCGAATACAGTTATTTTACATCCTTTGTAATTGTCGGGTTCCTGTCCCTGCTGATGTCCCTGTTAATCGGGAGGTGCAGATGCACCCTTCCGGTAAAGTAGATTTTTTCCCCCTTCTCTGATTTTTCCGGGTTAATGGTTATGTTTTGTCTCCTCCTGTAACCGGACTGAATATATACAAATCCTTCCAAATTATTCTTTAAGGAGAAATTCATGGATATTATTTCTGAGAGGGAAGAGGGGATTCTGACTGTACTTCCGCATGGACGGTTTGACGGTGAAGGTGCAGGCGTTTTTGGTGAATATATCCGCAGTGTTCTGGAGGATGATGACTGCAATATTGCGGTTGGCATGGCTGGTGTGCCTTATCTCTCAAGCGGTGGCATAAGGATAATTCTCTCTGTAAAAAAGCAGATGAAGAAGAGAGGTGGTGATCTTGTTCTCTATTCCGTCTCTGAATTTCCGGTGAAGGTCTTAGAGACATCCGGGCTTGACGGTGTCTTCAGGATCTTTGATGACCGGTATTCTGCCCTAAAATATTTCAGGTGTAATTCCGGGTTAAATATCATTGAGGACATGGCACTCCGGCAGAAGAAGAGGCCGGGTTACAGCCTTACGATTGAGCATATCTCCGCTAAAAAACCGGAGATGCACGTCTCCGGCAGTATTATGGATCTGCTGAATTCACGTATTTGTGAATCTGATGTCGTCACCCGGGATATTATGGGGGCCGATTACTCACTCGGTCTTGGTGCAATGGGTGACTGTAAGGAGGATGCGATGGTTCGGATGGGGGAGTTTGTCACCCTGAAAAATACCATTGCCTGGTTCCCGACTGATGAGAGCGGTCTGCCTGACTATTTTACCGTGATGAGCAGCAGTCCGGGTGTGTGCTATTATTCCGGTTACAGTGCAGGTGTCAGGGGGCGTTTTAATGAGATTGTTACTATTACTCCGGACGATCCTGTAAGGGGCATCACCGCTGAGGGAGTTTCAGAGGAGATATTTGCCCTTGCAGAAGAGAGAGGTAAGCATTTCAGCGGGATTGCCTGTGTTGTAATCTGGGGTATTTTGAGCGAATTTTCGGGCAGGAGAATTAAGAAGAGTCCACTTAAGGGCAATGAGCCTGAAAACCGCCTGCGTGTTGATCATCCTGATAACCGGAAGGAATGGTTCTTTGCCGGAGATGTGCCTGAGTACAGGGGCAAGACTATGCTCGCATTTGGTGTGCTGGCTAAGAGGGACATTGTCTCATCGGGTGCGGCAGAAAGTGATCTGATTGAGAGAATTATACCTGGCGGGTATGGCGGTAATGTATTCAGGAATATTCACGGGGTTGTCTTCAGTGGTCTCTCATGGGATGATAATCCTGACCCTGAGAGAAGAATTTCGACTGCGTTTGATGAGGGCGAGGTTTTGGATGTTATGCACGTTCTTGGGAGTACAGTCTTTAAAAAGGTAAGAATTGGTGTATATTATATCTGATCTGTGGTTGTTACTGTCTGTGTGTGATTCTTCTTTTATCCTGAATAGTCATCCATCTGCCGGCAATTCTGTCTGCATGCAGATGATGGATGAAAATGATGATGCCTGATACAGGTGCTTCATGAGGCAATTTCAGGGCATGGTTATTTAACCATCTCTTCTGATATTGCCAAACGCAGTTACATTCTTCCTGATGTAACAGAAATCCGGTTATATTTCCGGTTAATACTGCTCAACAAGCCTGATAAAATCCCGGCCCCTGATGCAGAATCCCTTCTGGCAGAGTGTATCAACTGAAAGCATGAAATCCTCATAGTTAAGGGTTGTCAGTTCAAATGTCTCTTCTATAGGGATATTGTAATCTGCACCATATATCTCATTTAAGTCAATGTACAGCTTTCTTGCATCTCCACTCAGTTCGTAGATTTCAGCAATTTTTAATGGTGTCCTGTAGTATTTTGTGGCCCTGTGATGCATATCAAGCCAGAGGCCGAATACTGTTTTTGCATCATCTCCGATGACTTTTGAGTTATGCCTGAATCTGGCATATGCTGATGACAGTCTGGGAAGTGCATCGCCAAGGTTCTGTCTGTATGCAACACGTCCTGCTTTCTTATAGTCCTCGCTCAGTTCATATACAAGTTCGGCAATCTCTTTCTGCACTTTTTTTGTTGATTTTGGTTTTAGTAAGAGGGAATCGAGGATGTACGGGGTGATTATTTCAGCAGATTCGTTCAGTCTTTCCCTGTAGTCCTTCCGGAAGTCCGCCCCTTCGGTCTCATCCAGAACAACGGGAAGATCAGAGACTGATTTTTCAGGCTTTAGTATGGCAAAGCTTCTCTCTCCTCCTTTAACTCTGCTGATTTTCTTTTCTCTCTCTGAGATATAGTAGTAGTAATAAGAGTCCATACGCTTCATCTCAGCCGGAATTACTCTTAGAGGAAATTTAAAATTCTCCCACTGGTATTTCCTTCCGAGAACTGCTGTACTGACTCCGCCGTAGAGATCTGACTGTTTTGGTGAGGAGAAGGAATACAATATGGAACAGGTGGCTATCTCATTTACAAGCTCCTCTTCGCCTCTGAATATTTCTGAGAAGTAATACAGGATCTCCTCATGGTCCATTATTTTTCTCTTCTCTGCAAGTGGTGTCGGATCGAATGGTTTCCAGCCGCCAATTGTCTTTATTGATCTGACAGGACTGTCTGATGATGAACTGATCTTATCCTCAGCTATGACATCTGCTGATATGAATATTTTCTCCGGCGGTGGTGCTGCGTCTCCGGAGCAGTATATTGAGGTTTTTTTATTTTCAAGGAACGGTGACGGTCTTAATTCAAAATAACTGCCGCCTTTTTTCAGGTAGCTGACATAACCGGTGTCTGCATACCTGTCACTGAATATAAGCTCTCTTTCAACCTCTGAGAGTAATGCTCCGGTTTCCCGGTTATAGAGAGACATTAAATATTATCTGGTTTATCTGATTAAAATTGTTTTGGAGTGAATACCGGAATCTGCGTCAGTATAGTCTGAGGTACAGCCTTATCATGTCTGTTATCTGTTCTGATTCTCTCTGCCCAGCTTTTCTTTTCCCTTTTCTGTAAGCCTGTACTGCTGAATTCTGCTTTTTGGTTTTTCAGGCACTGTATATTCTATATATTCATCGGCCAGCAACTGGCGGATAACCCTGTTGAGACGGCCCGTTACTGTTTTCTGTCCCAGTCTTTTTGATATAGCTGATTTAGAGATTGGTTTATCATAAAGCATTCTGAGTATATGGTATCCCATTGACTCTGCCCCTGACTCTGCCCCTGACTCTGCCCCTGACTCTGCCCCTGACTCTGCCTCAGATTTTTGTTCACCTGAGAGAACCGGACGTCTGAATGTAACAGTTACCCAGGATTCGGATACTTCAATATCGGGCTCCGCAATTCCATAATCTCTGCACATCCTGCGAATTCTGCGGATTCCGCTTCCTATCTGCTCTACAAGGTTCATCCGCTGGAAGATTCCAAACAAAAGCGGATTTCTGGGTACACTTTTAAAACCAAGATCTTCCTCACGCATTCCGGCGGGGAGGCCTCCGGGTGTGACGATCTCAACCCTGTCCTGAAAGATATATATCTGGATATTTGCAGTTGATCTGTAATCCCTGTGTACTATAGCATTTACAAGTGCCTCTCTTAGCGCCTCGACCGGAAGCTCAGGTTTTTCATCACGCCCTGTTGCAGTCGGGATAAGTTCTGTGTTAAGTTTTGACTGGAAATATGCCATGCAGTCTTCGTAAATAGAATAAAGATCGCCTTTATACTCCTTGCGGTCAAGAATATGGACTTTGTCTGAACCACGAAAGAGTGCGCATGTAACTGTTGCACTTATATTTATGGAGGTTATGTCTTCGGCGAGAAGCCATGCACCGGCATGAGTCATCCGGTTATTCCTGATCAGGTGGAGGTTTTGAAGAGTGGAGTACATATCAATCTCTTCGGGAAGCTTTGCCCTTCTGACAAAACGGTCCCATACTGCCATGTTAAGATCGCTGTTAATATCAAAGCGATCGCAGGGTGTCTCATCAAAGTGGATCAGGCCTTCGCTGTAGAAGAATTCACGAATTTCATTCCGGGACATCTGCTGTGAGCTTGCCCCTTCGCGAATATAGAATCTCCCGGCAAAAGAGTATGGTTTGCTATGCTGTGCAGGCACTGTCACAGAAAGAACGTCTCCGAGACTTTCAATTTCAACAGCGATTGGTGGTTCTGCGGAACGTGCAGTTGTCTGGACTTCTGATTTGAGCCGGTTATGATCGGGTACCCCGATAATATCACCGGAATCCGATACACCAATAAGAATAACCCCTCCTGTAGCATTGGCAAATGCACAAATTTCCCGGCCAAGGTTTGATGTACTGGCTCTCTTGAATTCTGTTGTGAACCCTTCACCAAGGGAGATCAGATCCTTTAGCCGGGATTCCCTCATTTGATTTATGCTATTCATCACTAATCTCTTTATTATGTGGGTTTTTCAGAGTCAGTATATTTCATGAAGAGTTTTCATCTTTTTGAGGCTGGATTCTGAAGGCTGGAAATTTTTTTGTAAATCTCCGGCCGGCAACTGAGAATTTCCCTTCACGGCTCCTCTCTATTTGTCCCTCTGAAATAATCTTTCTGTTCTCCTGGAAAATCCTCCTGTCCGGCGTATGGGATTAATCCTTCACAATCCCTATTTTTCTGAATATCTCTTTTATAAGCCCGATATAATCTGTAGAGCAGGTCTGAAGTTTATTCAGTTCGCCTGAAATTCCGGGCAGCCCGATCACGTGGGACGCTGCCGGTGTAGGTTCAGGTGTTGGTGTCGGAATTTGTGTTGGAACAGGAGTTGGCGTGGCAGCTGTCGGCACCGGTGTCGGAGCCTGTGTTGGTTCCGGTGTAAGTTCGTATATCTCCTTAAGGTTAAACCCTCCTTCCTCCAGGTAAACCTGCTTGGTGATAAAATAAGGAACACCTGAACTGTCTGTCACAGTGAGCTTTACCTCTATTGAATAAGCATCATCCTGCACCTCCTCTTCAGTGAATACTTTTACAGGATTTTCCTCATTTGATCCCCACCAGTCGTCCTCTCCGAATTCCCAGTTGTAGGCTATGATTGCTCCGGAACTCATATCATAGAATCGGACTTCATAGACTATTCCGCTGTACTTTGCATAATCCGGATAATCCTGCCACTTTGAGGTGTCCACCCTGTATATATCCCAGTCAAATTCAGGATCTGCCTCAGCACTTGCCGGAGCAGCAATGGTCAGCAGCATCAGTGCTGTCAGGAAGAAGATTAATGATATTCTTTTATATCTCATATGAATGCCACCTCACCGGAGAATATTACATAATATATTATCAGGGCCATTATCACCGCAGGAATGACTGCACAGACTGCTGATTTTGCAGTTTCACATCCGTGCCCTTCACTGTATCCTGTAAACTGCAGGAAAATCATCCATATGGGCGCTATCAGCAGACCGAAGACTGGTATTAAGCCAACTGTCCCAAGTGGCGCTGCTGAATAAAATGTCGTCACATATGACTCATCAGCCATTAAATCAGTACCAAGTATTTTAGAGAATACAAATACCAAAAGGCCGTATATCAGCAGCAGGAGGAGCATAAGGACGAAAAATTCAATGATTAACAGGACATTATCTCCGGCGGGCATGTTTTTTAAGGTGGCATAAACCGAACCGTCAGGTGCAATTCCCGGTCCGATGAATATGAGCACAATTATGTTAATCACAGCAGACAGCCCCAGCATCACAAGTGCAAAGATGAAGGCGTCACTGAATGAATCTGCTGATGCTCTGTAAAATGTGTCAGCCGGATTCAGGAGAAATCCCTTTATCTTCTCCGGAAATGACATCACTGCATTATGCCTGTATTCAGAATTTATATCTTCAGGTTTTTTATTGTCATAAATTTCGTCTGAATATTTTCCTGTGACTGCCTTTTTATTCTCCTTCTTCTCTGCCTTTTTCTGAGCATTGTGCATAATCTCCACAAATTTATCCGGCATTCCTTCAAGTGTGGCCTTGACTGCATAAAATATCTCATCCCTCTCAGATTTCTCCATAAATGAGATATGCACTATATCGGATATGCCGTTTGAAAAGAGAATTTCAAGCTCAACTCCCGGATGGCCGTAAGGGTCCTCATATAATTTATAGTCCAGAATATTGTCCGGATAATATGAAAAGGGAGAAACTCCGGTTGAATCCTGTGGCACAAAAGCTATTCTCATATTTGTGACGCTGACCTGGTACAGCCTTGAGTTCAGTGCACCTGCTGCCTGGACAAGGGTTACCTCACGCCTGCCATAGTCCTGATAGTCCAAAACATCCACCTATATTATCATTTTAAATTTAAAAGAAGAAAAATTTATCATTGGTTTTTTGGCAATATTTCTTCTCAGACTGAATATCTCTTTATGGACTGAAAAATCATTCTGTTATCATTCTGTTTTTTTCTTCCGGAAAAATAGCAGGTGTTTGTGTGAGCACCTCACAGCATTTCATCGTCCCTGTACGGCTTCTCAAATTTGCCCATTATTGAAAGGACAGCAGGCATAACTACAATTGCCCCGATAAGGGAGAACCCAACCGTAATTACAGTCACCATTCCGAAATTCTTGATAATATTAAAGCCTGAGAGCAGAAGTGCAGAGAATCCAAAGACTGTCGTCATTCCGGATACTGTAATCGCAGTACCAATCTTCTGAACCCCTATGCGTATGGCTTCAAGTTTATCTTTCCCGTTCTTTCTCTCTTCCATATACCTCTCCATAATGAGAATGGTATATTCAGATGCAACCCCTATCGTCATTGAACCTAAAACTGCCGTCATCGGAGTGTAGTCAATGCCAAGCCCGTACATGATTGCACCATTCCACCCGACAATCATAATTATCGGAATGATTGGAGTTACTGCCGTTACTCTGCGGTATATGAATATCAGCCAGACAAATATCAGTAAAAATCCGAGATATGTCATCTGTGCCTTTCCGTCATTGATCGATTTTATGAGAGATACGCCCATCTCCGAAGAACCTGTGAGTACAGCGTCAATGCCGGGCGGAGGATAGTTCCATGTTAGATCCCGTCTGACATTATTGATCAGTGATTCGGCAGGATCTGCTTCGAGGTCCAGCATGCTGAACTGTAATACTGTTGTCATCCGGCCATTGATATACGGGCTTTTTTCAGATTCAGGAATTGAACTGACTATTTCAGTAATTTCAGCCTCACTTGACGGAATTATGCCCCCGTTTGAATTCTTAATAAGGGTTGCAATGCTCGTGACTCCGGTGATCTCATTTCTTGAACTGATCTCATACTCCCCGAAATTATCTATCCATTCAATAACATCAGGATTTAATACATCGTCACCTCTGACCATTACAGTCAGGGTATCGGTTGATCCCATCGTCCTTGTGACTTTCTTCATGTCAACGACTGCCGGCATATCCGGAGGTACAAAGGTCTGTTCGTCAAAGCTTATCGGAACTTCATTGTCAAGCTGGATGCCGATAATTGCTATGAATCCGAGAATAAGAAGGATATAGAGCGGACTTTTGGCAATTTTATGTGAGAGGTTTCCAAGGAAACTGTCATACTGCTCCATCTTTTTCTCTGCTGAACTGTTCCTGGCTTCTTTGGCTTTATACCCAACAAGGAGGCCGAATGTCGGCACCATTACAAGTGCAGCCAGATAACAGCATATAACTCCGATAAGGCAGGTCAGTCCGAAGTCAACAACCATTGGGATTGGGGAGACATACATCGCTATAAATCCAAGTGATGTTGCAATCATTGCATAGAGTATGGACGGACCTGAATATTCTATGGTCTTTCTGACACTTCCTTCAACATCCAGTCCGTTTTTTACCTCATCATCAAGTCGCGAGTGGAACTGAATCGCATAGTCAATACCAATTCCTATCAGCACCGGAAATGCGGCTATCACCACCATACTGATAGGGATGTTGGTCAGTCCCATCACACCGAATGTACTTATCAGTCCTGTAAATACCACACCTACCGGAAGGAACCTGTAGCTGACATGAGCAAATAAAATGCCGACAGCGACGACCATCAGAAGCATAGCCGCAAAGATCAGAGTTCCGGTTGACTTGCCCATCTCCTCACCCATCTGCTGGCTGAATGCCGGATTTCCGCTGACTGTGACTGTCATGTCGGGCGGCATCCCTGATATTTTTATAAGGCTTTTGAGATTGTCCAGGAGCGCCTCTTCTTTTTCATCCGAAATTCCGGTATCGAGATTTACAACGGCAATTGTCATTGTATTTGAGGGGAGATACTTCTCAAGAAGCTCAGCCGGGAGCATATCCTTTATCCGGTCAATTTCTGCTGTTGAAGTGGGCATTTCACCGTTATTGACCGACTTTATCATATCGGTTATGCCGGCAACGCTCCTTGCTCCGTCCTCCTTTGCCGTCTGATCCTGGAGTTCTTCCATATACTCCAGGTTTTTGGGATCAAGGACGTCATCTGATTCATAGATGAGCATTATTGCCGATGAACTGAACATCTCCTTGTAATTTTCAAGGGTTACACCTCTTGGTGTGTCCTTATCGATGTAAGTGTCATCGCCGGTTTTCATATAAATAAGCGACATGCCGTATGCCGCAATTAAAAACCAGATTATGACTGCAATGGCGACTATCTTTGGCCGTGCTATTATGAAGTCTGCTAATATTTTAAAGGGTGATTTCAAATGCGTTTCACCTGCAATTTATTCTCTAAACATCTTATTTTAATGACAGATATATGGTTTGTTGCGAAAAAAACAACAATCGTGTGGTGAAGAAATTCCGGTCTTTTTTTATCTGCCGGCAGATTAGCAAAAGTTAATCCTGCCTGCCGGAAAATTTGTTTTCAGCGGAATTTCTCTGAGATCAGTTTATGTTTTTTATCTGTCTCTTTTAACATGGCAGAGAAGAGTTCTCCGGCATTTTCTCTGATAATTCTTATCCCTTCTCCGGTAATGCCGCCTTCTGTTGCAACATCTGCAATAAGGCTGTCAAATGTGCTGTAATCATATTCAATAAGTTTTGCAGTCCCGGTAAATGCTTCTCTTACAGCCATATCCGCAGTATCCTGTTCGAGGCCGTAATATCTTACGGCAGCAGCGGAAAATTCCTTCATAATTCCGGCAATGAATGCAGGAGATGAACTTGCGATATCGGAGTAGGCGGAGATCTCTGACTCCGGGACAGTTACCGGCTTTGAAATTGCGCTGAAAAGCTTTGTTATCTCCTCTTTTTTACTGTCATCTAAAATACCGTCAAATGACAGCACTGATACACCGGAAAGTCTGTTTGATGTGACTGACGGAATAACCCTTGCTACCGGGGTGGTTCTTCCAATCCATTCGGTCATCTTTCCGGTAGAGAGATCTGTGACTGCCGAGACGAGGATTTTTCCTTCCGTCAGACAATCTCTGATCTCAGAGATTACTTCTTCTGCCTTATCCGGGACAACGCAGAGGAATATTATATCAGAATCTCTGACCGCTGCTCTGTTTGATGATGCCTTTTTGATACCTGTCTCTTCTGCAATCATCAGAAGTTTTTCTTCTGTTCTGTTTGACGCGGTTATCTCTCCTGGTTTCAGGACTCTGCTTTTAATAAAACTTCGGATTAGCATCTTCCCCATGCTTCCGGTACCTATTACTCCGATCTCCGGCATTGAATATAATTTGGCATTTATATGTATAAAATGGTCTGAAGTCTGAGTTTTGGGCGTGGCATTCCGTATATTTCAGGCTGTGACAGAACTACAATGACGAAGTCCTGTTATTTAAGCACACCTCTGATTGGGGAGTATATTGGACTTTTTTTCGTAACGAGCAGGCATTGTGTCACAGCCCGATTTACAGTTTTTGACTCATATTTTCTGTCAATTATACATTCTTTAAACTGATTTTTCTCTCCCATTGTCTTTTTCCCGGAATAAAATATTTATTCTATGAATGTTTATAGAAGTCCATGGTATCTTATGATCCAATAATTTCCGCTAAGGAGAGTGCCGGTGGCATAAGTATAATCTGGCTTTCCGGAAATGAAAATGTATCCGGGATGTTTAGTTATGAAAGAATTATTGATATGAAGGTTAATGCCGGAGATCTACTGAATTACCCTGACAGGTACGGGATTGTAAACGGGCGGGAGATTATCCGGACAGATTTTTGTAATCCCGATCATTGCCCCGGTGATTAAAGGAATATTCATCATAATATGATGTACCTGTTCTCTCTGCCATATTGTATCTGTATAGTCCTGCGCATATCATAGATATCCGGCAATAATCATTGCAATTAGTGAGAGATGTATCAGTAAAAAAGTGGGTACAAGGTAAAATTTCTTCTTCTGCGTTTTGTGTCTGAATATCTTCATTGCAGAGTATGCGCCAAATGGTCCGAAAAAGGCAGATGCCAGGAGAGTGCTCTCTTTTATTCTCCAGGCCTCTTTTTTTGCTCTCCTTTTGTCATATGCAAAGAGGAAAAAGGAAATTATATTGATTATTATGTAAATCAGCAGTAAGTATCTGCTTAAATCTGAAGTCTGCATCTTTTAGGTACCTTTCTGTAGTTCTTAAGTCCTGTAAGTTTATTGATCCTTAAATAATATATCCGGAAACAGGCAGATACAGAATAATATTCTCTGTTAAAAAGAAAGCAGGTTGCGGGGGGAATCAACCTGCAATCTAAGATTGATTCTTATAATAGAAAAATAATTCTATTTGATATCGATCTGTGTTTTTAATCTTTGTGTACTGACATTCAGACATTTTACAGTTTCCCGGAAAAATAGGCATTCACCAGCGGTATTTATCCTTCGGGACAGTTATCTCAAAACAGGCCCCTTCGCCGTAAACTCCGGTTTCCTGAATTTCAATATCTGTTATGGAGAGAATCTCCCGGATTAGAAAAAGTCCAAATCCTGTGTTCTTCCCGACACCTCTCTGGAATATCTTCTCTTTTTCTTCATTTGGCACTCCTGTGCCATTGTCCATCCAGTAAACTTTCGCACCGGAACTGCATATTTTACAGGTCAGGGTTATCTCTGCTGATTCTCCGGCATAGCGGATGGAATTGTCCATCAGATTGTAAAAAACCTTCTCAAGCATTGAATCTGCAAAGATTTCGAGTTCTCCGCATCTGTTTTTTACAGCTATTTTTTTGTTCCGGAGTTTTCTGATGACATCTGATATTTTATGCCATTTCGGTTCACTTATGCCCAGTTCCTCATAATCCCCGGTAAACTCAATCTGGTTCTGAATTCTCTCAGCGGCAGAATCCATTTTATCGAAAAAAATCTTAGAACTGGCATAATCTTTTGATTCTGAAGCAAGTTCGAGATAACCCCTGAGCACTGTTATCTGATTTAGTATGTCGTGCCTTGTAATTGCCGAGAGTATATTTAATTTTTTGTTTGACAGTGTCAGTGCCTTCTGCATCTCTGTTATCTCATAAAGCTGCTCTATCATCTCCTCTTCGGTCAGTGTCAGTTTTTCATTCAGTTCACGCAGGATTTCATTTTTTTCCTCAAGTTCTGTCTCATCTTTTTTCCTGTCAGTTAAATCCTGGACATTAACTGTGACGTCCCTTATGGTGTTAAACTCATCGTGGTTTTGTGAGGCATCGTATCTCAGGTAGAGTTTCCTGCCCCATATTGTAGTGTAATATTCCTCATATGAAATTATTTTATCTTCTGAGAGGCATTCCCTGAATTTTTCAGCGGTTTTTTTAAGCTGCGGGTGATTTAGTACATTTATCCTGCTTCTTGTCTCTTCAGGAGAGGGTGATCCGTAAATCTTTACAGCAGCAGGGTTCATATCAATGATCTCCCCGTCTCTGTCAATGAGGAGGATGCCTGTAGGGCTGTTCTGAAAAAGTTCCCTGTACCTGATCTCACTTCTCCTTAACCGGTTCTCCGCTTCTTTCAGTACCGATAAATCCTGAAAGATCTCAAGGATATAATTTCTGCTGTCTAACTGTACCAGTTCTGCATTTTTTAAAACCGGATTTCTGTATCCCCCTTTGCATTTTACAGCAGTCTCCATTCCGTCAAAGGATTTCTTATTTTTCTCCCATATGGGACATTCCTTTGATTCTTTTCCCTTGGGGCATATAATATCGCAGAATTCTCCCGTCAGTTCTTCAGAAGAGTAACCTGTGATTTCGCAGGTTTTTTTATTTACACTGTGGATTCTGTAGTCCTCACCTATTATGACCATGCCGCACGGGATATTGTCAAATATTGTTTCAAGTATATTTTTGGAGTTTATCAGTTCCTCTTTTTTCTCCTTAAGGTCTGTGATATCGGTTGTAATATATCTGATACAGCATTCAGACATTCTGTATGCATTTGTTCTGAGCCAGATCTCTGAGCTGTCTTTCTTCCGTAAAAGAATATCTGATCGCTTTTTATCCGGAGAAATGCCGGTTTTAAAATTAAAAAAATATTCATCCCCTAAAATCCGGGTGATGATATCCGAGATATTTTTATCAGCTAGTTCTTCATGTGAGTACCCTGTTAAATTACAGAATGATTCGGAGACTGAGATTATATTTCCTGTATTGTCTGCAAAAAAAGTGCCTTCCCCGTAAATATCCGGTTCATCTGTAAATTCCATTTATTTCTCCACTGGGTTTATAAGATTTTTATTTGTTATTATTTTGTTATTATTAATGAACTCACTGATCTAATAACTTATTAACCCTCTGAATAATAATGATGATCTGTTTATCTGTCCGTTACATGCTATTTTTAATTTATTATTCCTGATTAATGTGATGGATTTATTATTCCTGGTTAATATGAAGGGAATTTTTTTAAAAATCTGTCCAAACTATTATATTAAATGGTGTTCATAGGAATTTTTACCTTAAACGGGTTGGGAAGGTTGATTTCTTATGGCATTTTGTGAACAGTGCGGAGCAAAAATAAGTGAAGGCGCCAGATTCTGTAAAAATTGTGGTGCTAAGGTTGAATCTGGTGCTTCAGGTATTACTAATGAGGACTCCGGAGCTGTTATTCATCAGTCCCCGGAAAGAGAAGAGGCGGCGGTTCATCATGCTGAACCTGAAGTTTCAGCGCCTGTGTCCCGTTCTCCTGATGTAACTGTTAACAAAGTTAATGCCGATGAGCATAAGGCCGGTTATGAGGCTGAAACTCCAAAGGTGTATGAGGCGCCTCCTGTAGTTCACACTCCTCCGCAGGCCGGAAAGGCCTCATCTGGTGGAGATCTAAGAAATCCGCTTATTGCGGCTGTTGCTTCTTTTTTCTTCCCCGGACTTGGGCAGACTTATGCAGGTGAGCAGAAGAGAGGCCTTATCTTCATTGCCGGAACTCTGATCATTGGGTACTTTTTAGGGATTGTCATGATAATCCCTATGCTCTGGGCCACCTATGACGCCTATAAACTCTCTAAGATGGTAAATTCCGGTGAGAAAGAGTTTACTGCCCCTTCAGTTAAGAATTATGCCATATTCTTTGCATTATGGATTGTTCTGGTAATTCTCCTGGGCGCTCTTGATCTGGTTCTTTATGGCAACCGGATGTACTCCTATTCGGATTATGATTTCGTAGATCCTATGGCATCGCAACCACGGTTTTAATGGGGTGTTATGACTATGGACATCTTTTTTATTATGAAATTTAATCCGGGAACTTTAAAAGAATTTTTAACAGATATATCGGGATTTATCACTGCGAAACCCGGGCGTAGTTCGCTTCCTTTTCTTCTGGTAGTGATGCTCTTTATATCCGGAATCTCTGCCGGGTGCTTTGGTATGGTAAGCAACCCGCCTCCTCTCTTTACGCAGGGCGAGGCCCGGGATACTGAATTTTCAGGTTATTATTATCTGGGAGAAGCAGGTCCTGGTGCAGGAATTATCTTTTATCCTGACGGGAAATGGGAAGTGGTTGAGGGCGAAGAAGTAGTCTTTTACGGGAAATACCTTGTCCGGTCAGGAATTATCTACATGACTGAGGGTGATTCTGAACCGGAGGCGGTTGATAACGAAGCCAGTTTTGAGATTATGAATGACGGAGAGATAATCACCGATATAGACGGCTATTACTGGTATCTTGACAAAACCCGTCCTGTTTCAGGTTCCGGCAGCAGCTCCTCCGGCGGTACAGGTTCTGCATCTGAGGCAGTGACAGCCGCTGCAACCCCATATGAAGAGAGTACTGCTGCTCCGGTGGAAGTTGTAACTGAAACTGTATCCACTCCTGTTCCAACGGTAATTATGCCTGCTGTGGAGGTTACTGTGGCTGACTCTTCTGTAAATCCGGCTGAAACTGCCATGTTTTCCGGAGATGAGGGTAGTGCGACTGTAATCCTGCCGGAATCCGGAACTGATGACCTTGTATTTGAACTGACATCCTCGGAAGATGCGGCTGCCGGGAAACTGAAGTTAAATTTAGAAGTTGATTCTACCGGCAGAGCTTCATTTTTGCCCGGAGAAAAGCCTGATGAGAGTGAATCCCTTCAGATCCTGCGGGCCACTTTTTTTGCCTATAATACAGGTTCTGTAAGTTCCGGATTTATACCCAGGACCCTTGGTGATGTGTATGCTTCAGGCATGCCGTATAAGACGAGATCCATTACAGTAAATGAGGCTACTTCTGACAGTATTGGTGCTGAACTTCCGCAGGATTCAGCATCCGGGTGGCTTGATGTAACAAAGCCTTACAGGTATGGTGTAATAGTTGCTGATGCAGCCTGAGAGTGAATGAACGGGAAGTGGCATTGCTTCACGGGCAATTTCCTGTTTATCATCCGGAATCTCCGGATGACAGATTTTTTTTCCTCTTTGATGATTTAAATATCGGCTGTCAGGTATTTTTTAGGCAGTATGTTGAATTAACATTCTCTATTAAGTACTCTTTTTCTGCAAGAACAGTTCCCGAATCTGTGGATATCGCCTCTATTGATATTGTAATCTTTTCATCTCCGGAATTATTATTCGTTGTATTCTCTTCCGTGCCGGTGTAACTCCACCATAATGTGCTTTCTCTGGTTACTGCATCATTTCCGAAATTTATAATTCTGTAATCCGGTTCATTCCAGATAAGAAAAGTCCCTCCGGAAGCGTGGCAGTGGTATCTGATCTCCTCCGCATCTCCTGTATAATGAGGTGTAATGTCAATTCCTACAATGGATGAAATTACCGGTGACCAGCAGGGGTTTTCCGAAGAGATCTCTATTGATCCTTCATCGTATCCGGATTCCTCTCTGCCCGTACATCCGGCAGACAACAGAAGAATTATCAGCCCTGTGAATAGCAGAAATGAGCTGAAACTTTTCCTTCTGCAATCTCCTCTTCTTTTTTGTATTCTGTTTTCAGACATTTTATACTCCGGAATTTGCCGTAAGAGAATATAATTCTGACCTTGGGTTTTCTTCTCTTCTACGCAAAGTTATTTTTTGGTTTTTCCTGTTGCCTGCAGATGCGGTTCTCTCCCGGTCTTTCATCCACAGTCAGTTTTCCGGTTCTGTGCCTGTCTGCAAATGCGGCCGCTCTGTATTCGTTTATGAATGCCGGAATTTTAGCTGTGGCTATCCTCTGCGGATAACTTCCTCTGCATTATCTCCTGCCAGTACAAGGAATATTCCGGCTGCAAAAAGTGTAAAGGTGGCATAGAATATTCCGTCAGGATTATAAACAAAAATGCTGCCAAATCCGGCAGCTGATACCATAGCCATGGTGAGAGATCCTGCAAAGGCGATATATCCGGTGGTTTTCAGCCGGAATCTGCATCTGTCACCTGCAATAAATTCAAGATATCCCGCCGAGATGAGTATGGCTGCTGATAAGAGAAAGAATGTCCATTCGGAAAATGAAGAGAGTTCTTTGATAAGTGAATGTATGAAGTATGCTGCCGGTTCATAATTTCCCTTTGTGAAATCTCCAAGGAAGGGCCATAACCAGTCCTGAATGTTAAAAAACATTGAGTCTGTCAGCTGATGAAGCAGCATCCCGGCGGAGATATAAAGAACAGTCCTGTCTGAATAAATCCTGTATATTACAATCCCTGTGATGAGCATCAGGAAGAAGAAGGTCAGTGTATGGAAGAATATCCTGCCGTGACCTATACTTTCTGCAAATATCAGATGGCCAAGCGGCTTATCCACAAGATCGGGAAGTATGCTTCCGAATGTGCAGAATATGATTGCTTTTTTCTCTCTGAAAATGAAAGCAAAGAGAAGGCCGAGCAGTATTCCGGAGAAGATATGATATATAATCAGCATGTGTATGAATTGTCAGAATAATATCTGCCCCGGAGATATTATGATTTTCCGGTTATTGTGATATACCTGACCGAAATTCCGGTTCACCTTTTTCTGAAGATAAGGCCGCACCAGTTGGTAATAATCAGCCCTGCCGGAAGTCTGATCTCCTTCTCAAATGAAAACCCTGCGCCTTCGAATGACTTACGGATAACATTGCGTCTGTACCTGTAAACTATCCTCTCCGTCTCTTCACCTTTGATCTCCATATGGGAAGTGTACTTCTCCTCTCCCTCCTGATAGATTATCAGAAAATATCCGCCTTCTTTCAGGTTTTCTGCCAGTCTAAAGATTACCCTTTCTAAGTCTTCAGGCGGAATGTGAATAAGTGATCCGGATGAGAATATGCCATCATATTTGTCTGTTATTCCAGGATAGTCTGTAAAATCAGCTTTAATGAATCTGCATTCCGGAACTTTCTCCCTGGCAGTTTCAATAGATCTCCGGCTGAAATCAATGCCGGTGACTTTTGCACCTGATCTGGCAAACATTGCCGCTTCGTGCCCCAGTCCGCATCCTAAGTCCAGAATTTCAGGATTATCCGGGAGAATTTTCATAAATTCCTCTGTTACGGGCAGCAGTATGTCTCCGGATTCCCAGTTGCTGTACTCTTTCTCTGCAACATAGTCGTAAAACCGTATGATCTCCTCTTTGTCCACAGTTTAGTTATTGACTGCCCTGTAATAACCATTTTCTGTGGTAATCTCTCCGGGCATGAAAGGGGAATAGTAATATATTCTCTCAAATAGAGTATAAACCAAACCTGCCGGAATCCGGAATAAGTATCAATTCTGTTGCTGGTTTTTAACCTAAATAAACTGAATAATCTGATATTGGTAATTTCCGGTTATTGGCAGTTACCAACAATTAAAATAAACTGCACCGAGGGGTTCAGTTATTTCATAACCTCTGCAAAATCTCCGGAAATATCATCATGTCTGAAAATGCTCAAAACTCCGCCCTGTTATATTCCCTTCTCTCAGTGGCACTTGTCTTTATTATCCTTCTTGCCATGAAGGAAGCGGCATATATTGTAAATATGGTACTGATTTCACTTATCCTCATCCTTCTTGGGGTCCCCCTTCTTCTTGCCCTTAAGAGAAGAGGATTTAGTGACATATCGGCAGTTGTCCTGATAATCACCTTATATCTTCTGATTATTGCCGGCTTTTTATTCCTTATTTACCAGTCTTTTGAGATGCTTCTCATAAATATGCCCAAATATGAGGATCTCTTCCAGGAAAGGCTCTCCGGACTTATAACACTTCTTGGAAGTTTAGGTGTTGATATCGATTCGGTGATAACATATCTCAGACCTGACTGGAATATGATCTCTAAAATAATATTGGGGGCTGCATCCGGAGGTTCTCAGCTTGCTATGGATGCCTTTTTCATAATTGTTATAACCACTTTCGGGCTTTTGGATGTCCCGAAGATGCCTGCAAGAATAAACCGGATTTATGGTGAAAATTCCGGAAAAATAGAGGGTGTAAAGAGTGTCATCCACAATATGATCACCTGGCTTGTTGTAAAGACCAAGACCAATGTTGTTTTAGGTGTCTCTTTTGGTGGAATGCTCTACGTCCTTGGGATTGATCTTGCAATATTCTGGGGCATGATGACTGTCCTTTTAAGTTATATCCCATATATCGGGTTGATGATTGTGGCCATCCCTGCAATTTTTCTCGCATGGCTCCAGCTTGGATTATGGGGTGTTGTGATAGTCATTGCAGGTATATGTATCATAAATGCAGTCGTTGAAAATTTCGTATTCTCAAAGTTTGCCGCGGACAGTTTCAATATGCCGGGATTAATAGTAATTCTGACTCTTGTTCTGTGGTCATGGGTGCTTGGCCCTATCGGACTTCTGCTGTCAGTGCCGTTTACAGTCATATTAATTGCAGTTCTTGAGGCAAACAGAGATACAAAATGGATAGTTACTCTTATGGGAATAGACAGGGAGAAATTTGAGTGATTGTGCCCTTCTGCCGGATGTTCTGTGAAGAATTTCTTTACTGAATATTCTGTAAATTATTCTCCTGCCAAATATTCTTTTAATACTCCGGTTAAGGATTATTCTTCTGTTTTAATTTGTATCTGTGGGGCAAACGGCTCACACGTGGTTCTGAGGGCAGTATTTCTCTTCCGGGTACTGCCCTCAGAGATTTGAATTTGTGCTATATTTATATTCTGTCAGTTACGAAAGAAAAGTATGAGATTTATTGTCTTTCTGGTCGCACTGGTTCTGCTTTTTTCAGCCGGATGCGTGAGTATGGATACTGTTAATGATAATACGCCGGCGACAGAGGCGCCGACACCTGTAAAGATTACCATCCCTACAGCAACTCCCACACCGCAGGCAACTGAGGTGCCTCAGCCTGTTGAGCAGTTTCCTGATGCGATGGAGTTAAAGGAGAAGTATTCCTACGGCGGCGTGGAGGACGGCCGGGTGATGTCCATCTATAATGCTTTCACCGATGAATCATACTGGTATCATTCTACGCCACACGGCTACGACTGGGAGTTTAAGCCGAAAGAGGGCAATCAGTTTCTCTTTATAGAACTGTGGGTTGAGCACAACGGAACAAAGAGGGAGCTTGGTGCGCCTCCGTCAGGAAACTTCATTGTCTGGTTTGAAGGTGTCCCCTACTCCTCCACTGAAGAGAGAGAGGATGCGGTTGAGCGCGTTACAAAGCCTGAGATTCTTGAGGATGATTATGTTGGAGGTATACTGGGCAGATATGCCAAAAGTGAAGGATTCCTGATATACGAGGTTCCGGAAGAACTGCGTACTGACAGGGCATATCTTCAGGTAAATCTTGGCAATGTATATGGTAATCCCGTCTGGAAACTCTATTGAGAGTAAAGAGCAGAGAATGTTCAGATAATTATAATCCGGAATTCCGGGTCATATTTTATTTTTCCGGATTATATGGCTGAAAAGAAGTTATATTGATTTTAAAATCTCTTTATCTGAAAATGCGAGAGGCAGGAGTCGAACCTGCGAACTACTAAAGACTGGACCCTAAATCCAGCGCCTTTGACCACTCGGCAACTCTCGCTGATTAAGTGCACTTCTGTATTATATCACAAAAATACCCATAACTGTTGTCAATAATAGCTAAAATAACTGTTGTTTAAAATCTCAGAAAAATCCGCATCTCCTGAATAATTATTTTCTCATATCTGATCTGTGGCTGACTGCATCTCCTATGAAACATTACACTGTTTCATTCATCATCTGTGAACCGGCTGGTTCATGAGTGACTTTTTTGTTTCCCGCCGGAATATCATCCGGCCGGAATGAATCCACTCTGTTTCTTCACTTTAACCACCGGTATCCGGATCATTTATATAAAATTTCTTTAAAAACTGGATTTACAGATTTGACTTTTTAGTCATTACTGATTATTAGGAGACGCCAGTATGAATGCTGAAATTGAAGAGCTTAACCGGAGAGCCTCAGAATATTCTGATATTCTCAATAATGTCAAAAATGAGGTTAAAAGAGTCATTGTCGGGCAGGACGAAGTTGTTGACAGACTTCTAATCGCACTGTCAGCAGGGGGGCATGTGCTTTTGGAAGGTGTCCCCGGCATTGCAAAGACGCTTACTATAAAGACACTTTCAGAATGCATTGATGCTGACTTTTCAAGGATTCAGTTCACACCTGACCTCCTGCCCTCAGACATTGTTGGTACAAGAATTTACAATCACCATGACGGTGAGTTCAGCACTGTGAAAGGGCCTGTATTTGCAAGTTTCATACTTGCGGATGAGATAAACCGTGCGCCCCCAAAGGTGCAGTCCGCCCTTCTTGAGGCTATGCAGGAGTACCAGGTTACTATTCAGGGCAATACATTCCCTCTTAACAGCCCTTTCTTTGTTCTCGCAACCGAAAATCCGATAGAGTCCGAGGGGACATATCCTCTCCCCGAGGCACAGGTTGACAGGTTTATGTTTAAGGTAATGATGACCTATCCGTCACTGTCAGATGAGGTTATAATTCTTGACAGGTTCACCGAAGGCTTCGCCTCAAAGCCTGAGAGGGTTATTCCGGCTGAGAAGATAATCGAGATCCAGAAATTCGTAAAGGAGATATATGCAGAGTCTGAGATTAAGAAATACTGTGCTGCTCTCGTTGATGCCACCCGGAATCCTGACAGATACGGACTTGATGCCGGAAATTATATCTCATGCGGTGCATCCCCGCGGGCCTCAATCTATCTTGTACTGGGTGCAAAGGCGTATGCTCTGCTTAAGGGCAGGGGTTATGTCACCCCGCAGGATGTAAAGTCAATAGCCGCTGACGTGCTCAGGCACAGAATCCTGCTGACATATGAGGCCGAAGCCGAAGAGGTCACAACTGACGACCTGATTGAGAAGATTCTTCAGTCAGTGCCTGTGCCATGAATATCTCTGTGATTATCCGTTTTCGTGGGAGGTCAGAAATGTATGAAATTTAAAATTCCCGGATTTAAAAGAGAGGCTGTTTCAGAGACGGTGGCTGCTCCCGGGAGGGATGTCAGGGACCTGATAAAGAAGATCTCAGATGTGGAGTTATATACAAAAATATATGTTGAAGGCCTCCAGTCCGGGCAGCACAGATCTGTATTTAAGGGCCAGGGTATTGAGTTCACTGATATAAGGGAGTATGTGCCTGGTGATGACGTCCGGGCTATTGACTGGAATGTCACTGCGAGGCTCAACCATCCATATATCAAGGAGTTTACCGAGGAGAGGGATCAGACCTTCTACCTCGTGCCGGACTATTCAGGTTCCGGAAGTTTTGGTTTGGTTGTTCCGAAATATGAACGTATGATTGAGATCTGCGCCTCGATTGGATTTGCGGCAATTAAAAACAATGACCGTGTGGGCCTCTGCATATTCACTGACAGGGTGGAGAAGTTCATCCCGGCAGGGCGGGGGCGAAAGCATCTGATAAAGATACTTAATACAATGACTGAATTTGTCCCCGAATCTAAGGGTACTGATATATCACCGGCCATCTCCTTCCTCTCAAAGACTGTTAAGAGGAAGAGTTCGGTCATTCTGATCTCTGACTTTTATGCCGAAGGCTATCGGAAACCGCTTAAGATTATGAAAGGACGGCATGAGGTTATTGCAATCCGGCTTACTGATCCGAGGGAGTCAGAACTGCCGGATGTCGGCCTTATTGAGCTGGAGGACCCTGAAACCGGTGAACAGATTCTCATTGACACCTCGGACGAGTCTGTAAGAATTCGGTTTGAGGAATCTGTCAGGGAAGCGGATGAGAAGGTTTTTAATTCTTTTAAGAGGTGCAGAATCGGCTGTGTTGACCTTAAAACCACCGACAGGTATGATATAGTTTTAAAGAAATTTTTCTCCGGTGAAATTAAGAGAGGTGTGTGATATATGGCAGGTTTTTACAGCCCGGAATGGTTACTCGGCCTTCTGATTCTTCCGGTGTGCTGGTATTATATTGAAATTTCGGCGAGGAAGAGAAAGCAGGAGGCTATGGCTTTTTCCCGGGTGAGTTTTTTAAAGAGCACTCTTGGTGATCTCTCTAAGTCAAGGAAGCCGAAAATTCTTGTTATTCTGATTCTTGCGGCAATAGGATGTATATTTATCGGGCTTGCCGATCCGCATATCCCGCTTGAGCAGACTAAGGAGGGTGTAAGCGTTGTCCTTGTGATGGACAATTCCGGAAGTATGCAGGCGACCGATTATTCCCCAAACCGTCTTGAGGCTGCAAAGGGAGCTGCTGAAGAGCTGATTAAGGATCTCGATCCAAAGGACTATGCCGGAATTGTGGTCTTTGAATCCGGAGCTTCGACTGCGAGTTATCTTACGCCGGATAAAGAGAGGGTTATTGAAAATCTGAATGACATTATGTCAAAGGACGGCGCCACTGCTATAGGTGACGGACTTGCCCTTGGCATAAATATGGCAGATTCGATTCCAAATCAGAAGAAGGTTGTAATTCTTTTGTCTGACGGTGTCAATAACGCCGGAGTCATCTCACCGCAGGAGGCGGAAGCTTATGCAAAGGAGAGCAATATTCAGGTCTTCACTATCGGAATGGGATCTAATCAGCCTGTAGTGCTTGGATATGACTGGTTTGGCAACCCGCAGTATGCCGAACTTGATGAGGCCACTTTACAGGAGATTGCGGACTCTACAGGCGGAAAATATTTCAAATCGGTGGATGACAGGACACTTTCGGATATATATTCGAGCCTGAATTCTGAGATTAAGCGTGAGAAAGAGGATACAAGCATAGCCTTTGTATTTTATATCATCTCGGCAGTTCTTCTCCTGGGTGAGATTTACATCAGATATGGAAGGGGGCGTATTATACAGTGAAAACGGATTTAAGTGCTGAATCATCCGGTAATTGTCGGATTTCCGGGTCTAAAAAATCCATCATTCTTTTTCTGCTCTTAATCTCCCTCCTTGCAGTGCCCGTACTTGCGGATGAGATTACCTTTCAGAGTGGTCAGAAGGATTATTATTTCAGCACCGGAAGTGAGGCAGAGATTCCGATAGCATACGAAAACAGTCTTGGAAATGCAGTCTCCGGGCAGATGGTTTACAGGACGACTGAAAAGGTTCAGTCCGGTGGATTTTCATATTCGTCCTCCAATTCCCAAAGTACTCCGCTGACACTCCCTGCCGGAGACGGGAAGTTCACCTTAAACGGACTTGTATCTGAGAGCCAAAAGACCATTGACGTGGATATTTCATTTCAGTATTCAGACGACAGCACTTCAAAGACTGTGACGCTCGGCACAATAACGGTACACTTCACTGATGATACTTCAGGTAAGAACCAAAAGAATCCTCAGACCAGTACTGAATCGCAGTCTTCTTCCTCAGGTCAGCAGAGTTCATCTTCCGCTCAGCAGATGGCGAATCAGATGCAGCAGCAACAGCAGAGCCTGATCAATCAGATGATGAACAGTCAGGCGCAGCAGCCGGTTTCATCTCAGCAGGCACTGCAGAATTCTCAGCAGTCCTACAATCCAGAGTCTTTAAAGAGACAGATGGAAGAGAAGACGGAGGAGATTGGCAGAGAGATGGAAGCCCTCTCTGAGGCGATTTCCGGTGATGAACTGCTTAGCAGTGCTGAGGAGAAACTTTCAGAGGAAGGTTATGAACTCTCGGCAGAATCAGTAAACCCTGAGAGTATGGATGAAGGCTCTTTTAGAAGGGAGTATAAGAATCAGGCAGGGGATTTGGTAACACTTTCAGGCAATGTGAATGATGGTGAGGTTTCATCTGTAGAAGAGATTTTTAACCCTGAAGAGCAGGAAAGCCTCATTCCTGAGAGCCTCCTGAATAATGAGACATATCAGAACTACCTGGTTACTCTTCAGAATGATGGTTTTGCCCCGGTTTCTGCCTCGGTCAATTACACTAAGGACGGGGCATTATTTGAGCAGATTTTCAACCCCTCTTACGGAGATCCGGGTGCTCAGAATGAGGACGAATCTGATAACAGTCCAAAGATTACTGCGGATTTAAGTGCTGATCTCGAGGTGGTACATGAGGTCAGGCTGATTCGTGCTGATGATTATTCGTGGCTTTTCCCGTTTATGTTGGTTCTGCTGATTGCAGTTCTGGCTGTAATTGGATGGTTTGTCTATAAGAAATACTGTTCAGGCACTGCGGAGGGCGGATCTGTTATGGCTGATGTGGTTAAGGTTCCTTTTGATTACCGGAAATATGCCTTAGGGCTGCTTGATGAAGCTGAATCAGCTTTTGCAGAAGGTGATTATGTCTCTGCATATGGAAAGGCCGGGCAGGCTTTGAGGATATATCTCTCGCACAGTTATTATGACGGAAGTGAGGTTACAAATGAGGAGCTTATGGATATTATAGGTCACACCGGCAGTTATTCCGGTGATAAACTTTATCTTGGAAATCTGCTTGAAGCCTGCTCGGCGGTTGAATTTGCAAAGGGCAGTGCCGATAAGGAACAGTTTGATGATTTCGTCCGGTATATCCGGAATATTATTGCGGAGAAGAAGGTGTGACCACTGCACCGGACATATATCTTTTCCCTAATCTCCTATGAAACAGTGCACTGTTTCATTCATTATCTGTGAACCGGCTGGTTCATGAATGACTATTTTTATTTTTGTTTAAAAAAAAGTTTGAATCTGCCGGAATTTCCGGATTACTTGACCATCGGAATTATCTCTTTATGGGGAATAAGACTGTCGTAGATTACATATGATCCAATAGATCCGTCATATGTTACTGTAACCTTTATTCTGTCCTGTGTCTTCTGGCCGCCGTTAAATGTTACCGTATCTCCAACTTTGTCTGCACTAAGTTCTTTTGTCTCGTGGCTGCCGTCTGCAAAGTAACAGTCCACAACAATGTTGTTAACAAAGTTCTGGCCCATGCCACCCCTGAATTCTACAGAGATTGTGCCATATACCGAGTCCTTGTCAACACCTACTGCTACCTGATATTTGCCCTCCGGCTGGTTGGTAGGTCCGGGGATAAGATCAGGGCTGACTGTCGGTTCTGCTGCCGCAGTTGCTGTTGCGGTTGGCTGAGATGTTGCTGCCGGGGTTGTACTGCTGCTGTCTGATCCTGTGCACCCTGCACAGAGTATAAGGGCTGTTGCCATAAATATAACCAGAATGGCTGTCCATTTTTTCATAATACTCTGTTAATTGCTATGAAGGTATTTAATATTTTAGCGTAAATCCCCTTTGTCTTTAGCCCGGAGGTAGTTTACAATATGAACATAATCCTGACAGCTCCGGGAAGTATTTCATCAGGGAAAAATTCTCCGGATAAAAAGTCTGTGAAAAAAAGTGTATTTATTGCGGGTTTTGCCCCGTGTTCTTTCCTCTGTTCAGTCCCAGGTGAGATCAGGTTTTGTCTTGAGAGCCTTTACAAGAAGTTTTACTGAGGCTTCAACGTCTTTCATATCAACTACCTCAACAGGGGAATGGATGTACCTTGCCGGAACTGAGAGCGGAATGCTTGGAATTCCGTCCCTGACAAGATGGATGATTGTTGCATCGGTGTTTCCGCCTTCTCCGACTTCAAGCTGGTATGGTATTTCATTCTCCTCAGCGGTTTTTCTCAGCCAGTCTGATACCCGCCAGTCTGCCATAAGTCCTCTGCCGGCGGCGCTTGCAAGGACAAGAACAGGCCCTTTGCCCATCTCTACGGTTGCGTCCTTCTTTGTTATGCCGGGGTGGTCACCAGGTATTGTCACGTCAGTTGCAATGGCACAGTCCGGAGCAAGTGCAAATGCACTGACCTTTGCACCCTTAAGTCCAAGCTCTTCCTGCACTGTAAAGACACCATATATAGTATGCGGCGAGTCTGTCTTTTTTAGAGCCTCGATGAGAACTGCAACGCCCACCCTGTTGTCCATAGCCTTTCCGGTGACGCGGCTGTTTGCAAGGTCAGTAAATTCACGGTCAATCGTAACCGGGGATCCGATCTCAATACCGAGTTCTTTTACTTCCTCCTCACTGACAGCACCTGCATCGATGAACATATCCTCGGTTTTGATCTCTTTTTTCCGGTCCTCCGGACTCATCTTGTGGGGAGGTTTTGCTCCGGTTACGCCGGTAACCGGTCCTTTTTTACCGTGAATTATTACCCTCTGTGTGTACAGGACAGGGTTGAACCACCCTCCGACATGGACGAATTTTATAAAACCCTTCTCGTCTATATGCTGGACCATCAGTCCGATTTCATCCATGTGGGATGCTATCATGAATTTAAAGTCATCTCCGGATTTTACAGCAATGAGATTGCCCATCTTGTCTGTATAGATGTCATCGACATGGCCGGCAAGTTCCTTCTTAATTATCTCCCTGATATTTCCTTCATAGCTTGATACACCGTGTGCATCTGAAAGTCTCTTTAACAGCTCTTTTACCATATTATTCTCCTCTGATAAAATTTTTGAATTATTTTTATGGGGTTGTTATTTAATCGATCTGATTTTTATTTCAGATCATCTGATGCCGGACTTAAAGCCCGGATTTTTTTAAATCTCAGATTATATTTTTCATTCTGAGCAGTGCCTCTTTTATATTCTCTTCTGAGGCTGCATAGCTGAACCTTGCATAATTTTTTGAATTTTCACCGAATGCATCGCCCGGAATTGCGATAACTCCTGCATCAATGATCTTTTTGAACGTCTCTTCATTCATCGGGACAAACAGATAAAATGCACCGCCGGGTTTCTTAAAGTCAAAGCCGAGATTGGTAAGTCCGTCATAAAGCAGGTTTCTCCGGGCTTCATATTCGTCCCTCATCTCCCATACACAGTCCATACTGCCGGTGTACCCTGCAATTGCGGCATACTGGGAGATTGAGGTTGCGCAGGTCTGGCAGTACTGGTGCACCTTGACACTCTGCTCGATGAAATCCTCACTTCCGGCGATGAACCCAAGTCTCCACCCTGTCATTGAGAAGGTCTTGCTTGCAGCATTTATTGTTACGACATTATCCCCGAATGCTGCGGCACTGACATGTTTATCCCCGTCATAGATGAAATGTTCATATACCTCATCAGATATGACAGTTACTCCTTTGTCATCCGCATATTCGACCACTGCTCTGATGGTATCAACGCTTTCAACTGTCCCGGTCGGATTTCCGGGTGAATTGAGCACAATTACCTTTGCATCATCGATCATCGACTTTAGAGCTTCAGGATCTATTTCAAGGTCTTCTGTAAGTGCAAAAGGCTCTGGAATTCCTCCGGCGAGGACAGCACATTCCCGGTATGATACAAAACCGGGATCAGGGAATAATACTTTATCTCCCTCATCCACAAGGGTCTGCATTGCAATATGCAGAGCTTCACCAGCGCCTGCGGTGACAATTATCTGATCTGCACTGTATGAGAGGTTATTCTCTCTCTTAAACTTCTTTGAGAGTGCCTCTCTTAACTCCGGTACACCGTAATTGAAGGTGTACCCGGTGAGGTTATTCTCAATCGCCTCAATGCCGGCTTTTTTTATATGTTTTGGGGTTGGAAAATCAGGCTGTCCGATTCCAAGATTGACCGAATCCGGTTTTGCCTTCTGGAAGAATTTTCTTATGCCGGACATCTCAATTCCGGTCACCCTTCTGGAATATTCTGTCATATTTGTACCATTACCTGTATTTTACGGTTTGATCTGTATGATAGTAATCTTTTCCAAAAAAGTTACACCTCCGGGAATTGTCATATAAATTCAGTGGGGCTGTGCTGCCGGAGATGAGCCTGAAAAAATATTATTTTGACTCTTCTCCAATTTTCAGAAAGGGTATTTTTTATCTGTTATGCCCGGAAGTCTGGATTTATTTATTCATTCGATATTTGCGTGCCGGCATTTCAGGTCAGACTCTTCACATTCGATAATTTCCATAACTGCGGAGATTATTGAGTCTGCAAATACCATTGAGCCTGTCTCGAAGAGTGTGCCAAGCGGTGCAAAGGATTTGTGATCGCCCATCATCTGCCTGATCTCATACTCTGCTGATTCATCGTCCACCTGATCCCTGTGACTCTCGATGACCACTGTAGAGTTGGCAATCTTTCCAATTCTTGAGTCCTTCTTTGATGTGACAAGACATATTCTGCCGTTGAGTGCCTTTGCGGTCTCACAGAGTTCTGCGATTGTCTTTGTTTCTCCTGACCCTGAAAAGGCGACCACGGTATCTCCGTCCTTCATCGCCGGAGTTATAGTCTCACCTATCACATATGACTTCAGTCCGAGATGCATAAGCCTCATTGCAAAAGATTTTGCAACAAGGCCTGATCTTCCGGCGCCCATTACATAGATGCTCCTTGCACCCAGAATCTCGTCTATAAACTGTTTGACCTCCTTATCTGAGAGAGAGTCTGCCATCTCTTCCAGTTTGGATGCCATGAGGCGGATCATGTCCTGCACATTTTCACATTCTGTCATAAAAACCATCCTTATCTATGGTGATCAATTATGATTAGGATGCCGATCGTTACGAAAAAAAGTAATGCGTCTGTAATATGTATTTCCGGTATGCTCTGTTTTTTGTAGATATTTCCGGACCTAAAAATCCGGTGAAAAAAAGTTCTGGTTTATTTTTTCATCTTCTCAATCTCTTCTTCAACTTCCCCGTAACCTTCGTCATAGAACTTCTGCTCGTCAGGTGCGAGGTGGTGGAGAAGTCTTAAGAATTCGCCTGCATGGACTCTCTCTTCATCTGCAATATCTTTTAATACTTCTTTTGCAAGTTCATTGTCTGTTGACTCTGCAAGCTGCATATAAAGCTGAATTGCCTCATACTCTGCTGAGACCATGAAGCGCACAGCCCTGATTAGTTCCTCATCTGTCAGTTTTCTGTCGTTTGCAAGACCTGAGAATGGTGATCCAAATTCCGGCATATTTTCTTAAACTCCTTATATCTTTAATTACGTTTCTTGGTTGAATTTATTTATATTTTAATATTCCGGATGATTTTAGTATACATTATCACTCACTTTTTTAATTCCCAAAAATCATAAATTACCCTGATTATTGTGGCTAAGAAAAATTTTACAGACCTGCCCGGCGATACGACAGAGGAGAAGTTCTCTTCAATGGGCATTATAAAAGGTAAAAGTTACGATGTTCTTGATCTCAGAAAATGGGGGAAATTGTTCTCTGTTGAGGTTGTTCTATATTTTGAGCCGGAACTTGCAGTAAATTCATCCTATGGAAAGGATCTCGCTGATTTTGCAGATGAACCGGTGGAGGGCAGACCTTTTGTTCCGGTTGATTTCTTCCTGAATTTTGGGGAGGAGAATGATCCCACATTCAAAGGGCGGCTGAAGGAATTCCCTCTTATGATAAAAGTGGTTGATTTTGGCGCAGTCAAAAGTCCGGGCGGCGATTCATATTATATCAAGGGCGTCATGCCATTCCTCGATGAATTTGATGTTGATGTGGAGCCACAGTCCGGCCCTGTGTTCCGGTAAAATGACCTGATTTTGCAGGTGGTATTTTTCACTTTGAAATTATCCGCCGGAGAAATAATCCGGCGGAATGATTCTTATTCTTCCCTGATCAGGTCTTTTTTCTTTTCAGTACCGGAAGTTTGCCGGCAGCCTTCAGGAAATTGAGGACTAAAAAGCGGTCTTTGATACCGGGACTCTCCTCAACACCTGAGCAGACGTCAACGGCATAGGGGCTGAGTTTCCGTATCGCCTCACCTACATTTTCCGGATTAAGCCCTCCTGCAAGTATTACCGGAACATCTGAATTTTTTATGACTTTTTCTGCAAAATCCCGGCTGAATAAACTCCCCTCCCCCCTGCTTGAATCTATGATTATGGCATCACAGTTTTTGGGAAGTTCTTCAGGATTATGCTTTTTATCAGATACAACGCGGATAATCTTTCCCCGGTATGAATCAGGAATCCTGACATCTGTTGAAACCTGTATTGCAGACGGGTTTACCTCTGCAATCTCTCTCATCTCATCTTCTGATTCTGTATGGGTCACAATCACGGTTGAGACAAACGGTCCAAGTACTGAAAAGATCTCTTTTGCCTCACCGGCTGTGACATTTCTCTTCGATTCCCCTGATATTACTACCCCTACTGCATCCGCGCCTGATGTTTCTGCAAATAACGCATCGTTTTTATCTGTAATTCCGCAAATCTTGACTCTCATTGGATATTTCCTGTTAATTACTATTTATTCTGACCAATAAAGATTATCTGAAATGTTATGTTATCTATTTACAGGAGGTTTTTGTCCTGATAAAAAGGCTTGTCTCATGGAATGTTAATGGAATACGTGCTGTGCATAAGAAGGGTTTTTTAGATTTTGTAAAGGAATACAGTCCTGATATACTCTGTATTCAGGAGACGAAGGCGCATGAGGATCAGCTGCCCTCAGAGCTCAGGCATCCTGAGGGTTATTTCTCTTACTTCTCCTCAGCAGAAAAGAAGGGCTACAGCGGGGTTGCACTTTATTCAAAGGATGAACCGGAATCTGTCAGATTCGGATTCGGCTCTGATCGATTTGATACCGAGGGGCGCATAATCATAGCTGATTATCCTGATTTTTCACTCTTTAACATATATTTCCCTAACGGAAAAGCATCTGCTGAAAGGCTTGATTTTAAACTTGATTTTTATAATGAATGCCTGAACCAGGCAGAGAAGCTTCTTGCTGACGGCAGAAATGTCATCATCTGCGGTGATGTCAATACTGCTCATAAGGAGATTGATCTCGCAAGGCCGAAGGCAAATGAAAATGTTTCGGGTTTTCTTCCGGTGGAGAGGGCCTGGATTGATAAGCTTCTTGATGCCGGTTTTGCCGATTCGTTCCGGATGTTTACAAAAGAGGGCGGCTACTATTCCTGGTATGATTTAAAGAGCCGTGCAAGGGAGAGGAATGTCGGCTGGCGGATAGATTATTTCTTTGTCAGTAAAAAATTTTTGGAGCATGCTGTAAGTGCTGAAATTCTTGCACATATTTACGGTTCGGACCACTGTCCTGTAACGCTTGAGATTGAGTTGTAATCCGGAGTTTTGACCTGAAAAAAAAGATTTTTGGGTTGTTTTTCTGTTCTCTGTTTATGATCAGTTTCCGTTGTAGATCTTAAGGGCAGCTTCGACATCTGCGTTGTCAATTGTTATTGCAGAGATGGCATTGCACATTCTTACGGCTTCTTCCAGTGATTTCTGGTGGATGTTTCTTCCGGTTGCGTTTCCGGATGCTCCGCCGGTGTGGATCTGGTCGTATAACTGCTTCAGGAAATCTTCGGCTGAGGTGCTTGAACCGCCTGCGCATACAACCTTTGTTCTTCCGGCTGCGACAGTTGCCTCCTTTAAAATCTCAGCAGAGTTGAATCCTTCCTTTTTGGGAGCGTTTACCTTGACAAAGTCGGCGCCAATTGTTGCTGCCACTCCTGCTGCGCCTGCGATTAGATGCGGGTCCTTCTCGTCTGCAACTGCTTTTCCTCTTGGGTATATCCAGAGAACAACGATAAGGCCGTGGATGTGTGCTTCAAAGATGATGTTTGCCGCTTCAGCGAGCATTTTGTCCTCATATTCGCTGCCCAGGTAGATTGTATAGCCTACTGCTGCGATATCAAGGCCTGAGATTTCCCTGAATTTTGCTACCTGACCGACTGTGTAGAGCTGCGGGCTGTAAGGGTCCTTCTGTTTTGTCTTTACGAGGTTTGTCTTTGAATTCAGTTTTACCAGATATGGTATGTCACTGTAATCTCTGCCGTACCTTGCGATAAGGCCGAGCTGTGTTGCAAAGACTCCGATTTTGCCCTGTGAAGCAATCCTGAAGAGGTGTTCGGGGTCAGCATCGTCTTCGTGAATGTCCTCGCCGTAAAAGTCGCTGTTTAAGTGCTCTACCTTCTGATCGCCTGCAAAGAGCATGAGTTTGCCGCTTGCGTGGGTGATCATCTCATAGTTTTTGATATAAGTCGCTTTTGCGCTCTCCGGCACATCTGCCGGAACTTCGATATCGTATGTAAAAGACATACATATTCCTGTATTTAATAAATAAAAAACCTTGCTAATAACCAAAAAGTACCTCCCGGAAATGTCCAGGAAGGCGTATATTTTTCCGGCAATGTTTTAGCCTATCTTAAAAGATGGCGGGATAACTGATCAATACAAAACCGAGAAGAAAACCACCCATACTATTTTTTAGTCCGGCAGATTATATACTGTTAATATATCGACGGCAGGTGATAAGATGAAGATAAAAATAAATTTTCTGATGCTGATAATCGCATCCGCACTATTAGTGTCCGGAGCAAGCGCATTTGATTCGCACGATCTGAATATAGATGTTCAGGCGGACGGCAGTGCAGTAATTAATTACGATTATTCACTCTCGTGGGGTGAATCTATAGCTTTTGCATTATTCCCTAATAAGGAGGGTATCTTAAAGGGCGGGCTTACCGATGCATTCGGAGATGGTGCCGAAGTGCTTGATTTGAGTTCAAAAGAGGTCTCGTTTAAGATTCCGGGTTTTGCAAAAGTAATATCCGGAAATTTGACTGCATATAAGACTCCTTCACTTCCGTATGATAAGGTAGAGAGTTATACAAAGAAATTTTCAGGCAATAATGCTGTAATTGGCGCCTATATTCCTGAATCCGACAGACTTGTTCCTGATAAGACAACAATCACATTCCCTGACGGATTTACAGAGACATATAATAAGCCGTATCCGGATGGAAAGCTTCCGTCTGTAACCCATACGGTCTGAATATCTTTTTTTGAATTTTGATCCGGTTTATAGTGCATGCCGGAATCATAACAGTCATTCATGAACCAGCCGGTTCACAGATAATGAATGAAACAGTGCACTGTTTCATATGAGTCTGATAAGTATTGCCTGACAGACTGAAAGTTTAAGGGCCTGTGCTTAATCTCTCCGGAATATTTTCCCGGAAAAAAAGAAGAAATCTGAATCTAATCAGCTGAAGTGTGCTTCATTGACTCTTTTGTGTCGTATTCAAGATAGCCGGTCTCAGATTTTATTGCCCCTCTTCCGTAGATTGTTATCTTCATCATCTTTCCTTCATATCCGGGGTACTTCTCTTCAATTGACTTTGAGTCAAATACAGGCCCCATCTGTTCAAATGAGTTATCTTTTAAGAGGTATGGTTCGCCGTTTTCCGGTGGAAGGATCAGGTTTCTGAAGTAGTATTTGTTCTGTTTATGATCAACTTTTGTGATTATTCCTTTCGATTCGCCTTTTGCATCTGACAGTATTGTTCCGGCCGGCCAGATTGGTCTGTATTCTACAGGAGTTATGTTTTCACAGACTACAACCGGAAGATAGGGGTTGCTCTCTGATGAGTTGGATAATTCTCCTGCGGCAGGTTCTTCTAATCCGGAATTATCGTTGGTTTCTTCTGATTCAGTTTCATCTTCTGCTGTGGCAGTTGATTCCGGAGTGTTTTCAGGGTTTACAGTCTCCTCTGCTGTAGCAGTTGATTCCGGAGTGTTTTCAGGGTTTACAGTCTCCTCTGCTGCGGCAGTTGATTCCGGAGTGTTTGCAGGTTTTACAGTCTCTTCTGCTGCCGGGGTTGTCGGCTCTGCATTGTTCTCCATTGCCTGTGACTGCAGGCATCCGGCGCACATGATTATGGCTGCGGATAAAAGGAGCATAAGAATAAGTATTGTATGCCTTTTTTGCATGAATATATTTTAATTCGTAGATATAAATCTCTTCTCACTGTTGCATTGCAGATTAGTCTGTTCATTTTTTGTGTCTGCCGGCCAGAATTCATTTATTGACCTTTTTGCCTGATTATCCTTTTATATCTCTCAAATTGCGGCAGAGTGTCAAGACAAAATTGCTTTAAACATACAAATCCCAATATTATTCATTAATGTGGGGCGATAAGAAGAAACTGACTCTTTTGGTTCTGTCTGTATGGCTGGCTATAGTGGTAATTTTTATGGCCCTCGCGAATATACTGAATGTTGAGATACTTTTTGTGCTCTGGCTTATAGGCATTCTTGTAATAATTGAACTGATTGACTCACCGTATCTGAGCACGTCATATATCAGGAATCTGAAGGTAGTTATCTCGGCAGGGGTCGGAGTGTTTGGACTGATTGTTGCATTTAAGGTTCTGGAGATTATCAGCAGATGAAGAGGTTTCATTCTGCACTTATTCTTGCTGTGCTTGCTCTCTTTTTCATATCTGTTCTGTTAAGTACTGTTGACTCAGCAGAACTTTTCACCCCAAAGGACATCCCCGGAACGGATATGCATAATAATCCGGATGCACTGCGGCAGATCTCAAGGGAGGAGTCTGCCAATGCCTTTGGCATGATGCAGGATTTCATCGATCTCTCTGATTCCATTGTGATTAATCTTAAGATTAAAAATCTTGATGATGCAAAAGAGGACTTAGAGGAGTATGCACGCCTGGCCTCAAGATATGACAATCTTATAATAAACCTGGATATGGATGACTCTGAGATTGAGGAGTTCAGGCGGAATAATAAGGAGCAGCTTGAAGCCTTAAAGGAGACTGTGCAGGATTCTGAACTGCTGGAGGATTTAAAGACGCTCCAGATCCAGTACCGTGAGTCCGGAGATTCCAATAAGTTTTACTCTGTCACTTATGAGATTGAGGCTTTAAAGAAGAAGATGGGCATCGATACGGCAAGGCTTGAAAAAAGCACCAGGGATCTGACTGAGTCTTCAAAGAAGTATGAAGTTGAAACATCACATCTTGAGGAGAGTTCCAAAAGCATTCATGAGATTGGCGGTGATGATGAACTGAATCCGGAGGATTTCGTACCTGATGATGTAAGACCTGATGATGTAAGACCTGATGATGTAAGACCTGAGGATGTAAGACCTGAGGATATTTCTATAGATGTATCTCCTTTGGTTGTTCATTATGGAGATCTTCTTAATATCTCAGGAGCAGTTGAGTGGGTATATGATGAAAAGGCAGTTGAAATATTCATAGACAGCAAAAAGGCTGGTGAGACTGGTGCTGAACCGGATGGTGGATATATATTCAAATATCCTGTCAGGAGTATTAAGACCGGAAAGCATACTGTATATTCAAAAACAGGAATTTCATATTCTGATGTTTTTGAATTTGAGGTCAAAAGCCTTCCGGGCCTCTTAAGTCTTGATTATTGTGAGGCAACAGATGAATCAGGCAATAATATTTATCGGCTTTTTGGAAATCTGACTGCCGATGGCATTCCTGTTTCAGGTGCAGCTGTCGGACTTCTCTCCGGTAATAAAAAGATTAAAGATGCAGTTACAGGTTATGATGGTAATTTCAGTGCAGATATTTCTCTTAGAGAAGGTCTGCACATTATAAATGCTGTATTTGATAATCCTGCATATCCGGTTGATAAATCAGAGAGCCGGGAGATTCAGATATATATCCCCGGTTCGTTTTCTATAGAGATCATTGTTATTGTGGTCTTCTTCTCATTGTTCTTTGGCTATGCCGGATATTATATATTAAATCACAGAAAAGATCTTCCTAAGCTGTCAAAGTTTTCTGAACTGTCTTTACTAAAGATCAGAAAAGATTCCGGAAGAGAAGATGAGGATAATACTGAAGAAGATCTGAAGAAATCTCCTGCAACAAAGAAAACAATTCATCTGGTGGAAAAGAGAGATAAGTCCGTTAAAAAGCGATATCTGGATGTCATTTCACAATCGGGGTATTTTGAAGGATATCACTTCCTTATTTCAGTGCTCTTTGGTGTGATTGCCGGAAAATATAATATTTCCTATAAAAAATCAATGACTGCAAATGAGTTTATGCACAGGTTATGTGGCATATGTGAGAGAGAAAGCGGCGGTTCATCTCCGGAAGTTATGGCCGGAATTTCTGTGAAGGTTCATGAATCTGTAATCAGTGATACTGAAAGCTTCATCAGGCTTTATGAAAAACTGGTTTATCAGGGAGTTTATGACAAAGGTGATGAATTGTCATTATATCATATATTTGATAAAATCACTGATGATCTGGATGCCGGTGAAAATTTCAGAGAGTTCTATGCTGAGGGTGAATCATGAGATCATGGCATATTGCATTCTTCGGTCTGCTGATTTTAGCCCTTCTTGTTGCTGATGTACATTTCTCCGGCAATGACACTGAATTCAGCCATTACAACTACAACTGGAACGGGACATCGCAGTTTTATGACGATGCCGGTTCCAAGATCATTACTGATTATTCAAATCTATATGGGCGAAAGAACAGCACCCTCCTGATGATAGAGCCGGACGGCAAATTTACTTCGTCTGAGATTACTGCTCTGATGAGATTTCTAAGGGATGGGAATAAGATCTTTATATCGGATGAACCAGGAAATTCCAATACTCTCCTTGGTATCCTTGGAACCGGGCTGAGTGTCACTCCCGGAAATCTTTCCAGTGCTGATATGGAGTACAACAATAAGCGTTTCATCATCTGCTACCCATATAAAGAGGACGGGATCACAGCCGGAGTTGAAAGTGTGGCACTGAACAGTCCGTCGGTTGCAGAAGGCGGTATAAGCCTGATGAGGTCTTCTTTTCTCTCCTGGATTGATACGAACGGAAACGGTAAGGCAGATGCCACAGAACCACTTGGGAAGAGATCTGTTATGGTGCGGGACGAGGCAGGGCAGGTTTATCTGTTATCTGATTCAAGTCTTTTTATCAACCGGATGTACGGGTACAAGAGACTGAGGGATAATGACAGATTTATTCAGAACATTATGGGTCTGTCAGATAATCTGCTTGTTGAGTACAGGCACTCTGCCGCAGCATCTGCTGACGGCCTCTCCGGAATACTTGGTGCACTTAAAAGCACAGATTTTATAAAAATATCAGTCATAATTATTGTAACGCTGCTGACAATATTAGCCCTTGCAAGGAAAGAGAAATGAATAAAGAATCAATAGAAGAAGGAATAAAAGATATCGCATCCGTCTGTGCTCAGGTACGTGAAATTACCGGTTCATATATTGTAGGCAACCAGAACCTTGTCGAGACTATCCTCATCGGAGTTTTAAGCGACGGGCATGTCTTAATCGAGGGTGTGCCGGGCACAGCCAAAACAACGATTGTAAAACTGGTATCAATAATGCTTGGATGTGAGAGCAAAAGGCTTCAGTGTGCGGTCGATACCCAGCCGTCAGATATTATCGGTATCAGGATCTGGAACCAGAGGGAGAATGAGTTTGAGTTTAAGAGAGGGCCTGTATTCACCAATATTCTGCTCATTGATGAGATAAACCGTCTTCCGCCACGGAGTCAGAGTGCATTTATTGAGGCGATGAGCGAGAGGCAGGTCACTGTTGACGGCCGTGGTGTAAAGCTCAATAAACCGTTCTTTACAATTGCTACACAAAATCCCTTTGAGCAGGAGGGGACATTCCCGCTCATTGAAGCGCAGAAGGACAGGTTCATGTTCTCAATCAATTCAAAGTATCTTGATGCGGACGATGAACTTGAAATTATCTCACGTGAGCAGAAAGGATCTCTTAACTGGAGCTTTATTTCAGGTAAGGTAAAGCCGCTGCTGTCCGCAGAGAAGATAGACAGGGGCGCTGAAACTGTAAAGGAGATCACGGTTGAACCTCCTGTTCTTGGGTATATCCGTGATATTATAATTGCCACCAGGAATCATGGCGATGTCAGGCTTGGTGCAAGTTCGAGAGGTTCCATTGCACTTCTGAGAGGTTCTAAAGCCCTTGCAGCAATAAACGGGCGGACATATGTCACTCCGGATGATGTCAAGGCAGTTGCCCACCGTGTCCTTCAGCACAGGGTTATTCTTAAGTATGAATCTGAGATCAGCAGTATAACCACGGCTGATGTCATTGATCAGATCCTTGGAACTATAGAGGTGCCCTGAGTTTGAGAATTAAAAATCCCGGACTGACTGTTGTACTGTCGGCAGTTATCTTAGCTGCGGCAGGTGTTTTCTTCCGGGATTTTAATTACACCATTTCCGGATTTTTCATATCCGGAATTCTGCTCCTGAATTATCACTATCTTCTTTTTAATCTGAAGAGGGCTGCATCGGCTGCTGAGATAAGCCGCAGTCTGGATAAGAAGTTTGTCCGCCGGGGTGAGGTTGTAGAAATATCGGCAGATATTACTGTTCCGGGAGATTATCCTTTTGACATAAGTGCGGAGGATGTAATTCCGGTGGGAACTGAGATGTTTACGGGCAGTAACACCTGCTTTGTGAGAGGTTCTGGTTCTGTCAGATATAATGTCACATGCCTTGCACACGGCAGTATATCTCCTGTAGGGATGAGGCTTATTCTTGATGGATATTTCTTCTCAGCCGGAATTTTAATTCCTGAAAGTGGTCTTGATGACATCACGGTATTTCCCTCACTTAAATTTTCGGATGCCAAATCCCGGCTCTTCGGTGAGAAGGAGGTTGACAGGATACGTCCAATTAAGGGTTCGGGTATCAGGGACTATCGTGAATACACATACACCGACGATATACGAAGCATTGACTGGAAGGTATCTGCCAAGCAGGGCAAACTCTTCATCCGGGAATATACCGGAATTGAGGGTGAGGGTGATATGTTCATTGTGGACCTCCCTGATGTTGAGGAGTCTGGCCGGGATATTGAACCCTTAAAAGGTGTTGTGGGTTCGGTTCTCTCATCCGGAGATTACAGGGACAAAATACTGGTCAGAATTTCCGGCTGCAACCTCGTGGGCATCCGCAGGATCAGGTCGGGTGCAGTTCCGGTTAAGAACATCTTAAATGACATCGGCCCTTCTGTCAGGGATGTCCATATGTACAGGTACAGAACCGGCAATATCCGGGGCGATCTGACTGAGAGATATTCTGAGGTTAAATCTGCATTTTCTGGTTATGAGCGGGCATATTCCTTTGAGGAGGAGGTCTTTGCACTCTTTGAGAAGAATAATCCGGGCGGGATTAAGATTATGACCGGAGGTTGTGGTGATATGAGTCATATCGGGGTTATTGCAAAGGCTGCATCCAAAAGAGGCATAAAAACGCATTGCTGCATTCCGAAATCTGCCGGGTTTGAGGAGAATCTCAAAATTCTCAGGCAGTTTAAATTCGATATTCTGGAGGCATTATGAATATTATCTCAAAGGATTATGCTGATTATCTGATTGTCGGAATTTCCGTAATTATCTTTGCGGTTTCTGCATATCTTTCAGGAAATATGATTTATCCTCTGCTGACGCTGGCCCTTTTTGCCGGTCTGTTGTTTTATATGCGGAGCGGTTATTATTCCGGTATTGTAAGTCCTTTTTTTGTGATTCTTGCCGGGCAGCCGTTTGTATTCTCACTTGCAGAATCCGGGGTTTTTTACAGTTTTTTTATGGAATTTGCTCTCGGATTGTATTATATCTTCATGGTAGTCGGGGAGAGGAAGGATATTGCTGTTTTTTCAGCCGGAATTTTTGTCTTTCTTGCGGTTGGGTATCTTCCTGCCGGGTTTTTGAATATTTATCTGTTTACGCTGTTTGCCGGCGGAATTCTGGCTGCGGTTTTTGCAGCCGGAATTTTCATTGAGCATGGTGCGGGGAAGAATATAAAGGGCAGGAGTTAATTATGGGTATTTTTGGTGATGTTTCAGGGATTGTATCAGGTATTGCGGATGATATTAAGAAGAAGTCTGTGAGAAGAAAGGACTCACTTTCCGGTTGGTTTTCGTCTTCCGGTGAGCTTAATTCATACTTTTATGCAGCAGTTGTTCTTGTAGTTTCATCCCTTGTAATGCTTGTTCTTGGGCTTTTAACAGACCGTGGCGATATGACCTCATCAATGATGATTGTTCTCTCTGTTGTTTTGTTCCTCTCAGGTGTTGTCTTTGCGACTTTTACTAAAGATGAAGGGGTTGAACCCGGTATGGCGGCTATGCTCTATCCGGACTCTTCGGTAAATTTATCCAGAATTTTTGCTGACCTGAGGGTGCATGGTGATGCACATTTTATTCCGGCTGAAGATGGATTTGTCCAGTTCAGTCCGGTTGCGGCCTTTAAGGGATATCCTGAGGGCGGGTCTGATGTCTTCAGGGTTTCTGGTGAGTCTGCCGGAATTTCAGTACGGCCTGCATGCTCTTCACTGTATGAGGCATTGTGTGAGGATTACGGGTTTATAGTTCCGGATGAGATGACACCTGATGTATATTCCGAGATTTTAGGGAATGTTTTTGTGGATCATCTGAGGGTTGCCGGAAAGGTTAGTGCTAAAAAGGCCGGGGATGACTATGAGATTACTGTTGAGGATTTCATGCTGAAGGATGCCTGCAAAAAAATCCGTGAAGAGTCTCCAAAATGCTGCACTTCTTCGCCATGTCCGGTATGCAGTCTTTTTGCATGTGTGCTCTGTAAGGGCCTTTTAAAACCTGTTGTTATTCTGCATGTCTCTTTGGAGAAGAATAATCTGAAGGTTGTTCTGGGTGCTGTTGGTTCAGATATTTCGGGTGATAATAATGGATTATAAAATCTCAGTTTATGAGGAAAACGGGGTATATGTTGCCAGATGCTTAAAACCGGAGATTGCCAGTTGTGGTGACAGCCGGAAAGAGGCTCTGTACAATATCAGGGAGGCAATAGATCTGTACCTGATCAATGCCCGTGAACTGGGAATTATTGATGAAGAATGAATCTTCATATGCTAACAGGGTTTAAAATTTCAGGCTTGAAAGTTTTTTTCTGTAAATGAGGGTGTTTCCAGATATTTATCCGGTTTTTATCGGTTCTCTTACATCAACCCAGAGGTGCAGATCTCTGTAGCTCTCGTTTATTCTTTCGAATTTTGTGACTGAACTGTTTGGGTATGAGTCTGCAAAGAGGAGGAACTGTATTTTGTTTACATCCGGATCTTTGACTGTGAAGGTGTAGTCGAATTCTTCTGTGGTGTTGTCTGCAACTGTTATCTCTTTTCGTCCCAGAAGTTCCATTGTATTTATCTTTGATGTGTTTGTCTTTTCATTGAATGTCTGGTTTACTGCGAAAAGTTCAACAAAGTAGTTTATATCTCTGTATTCGTGGTTGCCGACTCCGATTGTGATATTCTGAGGTGTACTGGCGTAGAATTTGGTCGGGTAATCGGCTGCCATGCCTTCTTCTCCGAGTATGTAGAATTCTGTGAACTTCTCGCCCTCTTTTGGAACAACTATTACAAAGATTGTTGTTCCTATTGCGGCTATAATTGATATTATCAGGACTATTGAGAGTATCCTGTCCAGTTTTGTGCTCTCCTCCGGAAAAAGCTCTCCTTTAGCCTCTTCTATCATCGGCTTTAAGGGTACATGGAACTGCTCTTCGTTTGGAATTATGGATCTTCTGTACTGGGCAATGAGAAGCATTGCGGTTGTAAAGATCACAAGGGAGGTTACAATCGGGTCAAGCCTGATGCCCCAGGGGGTGTAGTTGAGGCCGAGGCCAATGAGCGGTACTACTGCAATTGACAGTCCGAATGAGAGTGCTGTTCTTTCGATTCCGTCTATGTCTCTGTTGCCCGGAAAAAGGGCTGCTATTAGTGCATATCCCGGGATGAATAAGACTACCGGAAGTGCAAATACGACTCTTAGTGGTGTCTGGTTCAGGATTGGTACATAGATGAATATTACTGCAAGTATCAGCCAGACGAATATGACAATTATGTCTTTGAATATTTTATCCGGCGAGAAGGCTGTTATTATATTGTCAAGTCTTTCGTCTTCGTTCATTGTATTTTTCCGGTAAAGTTTTCAATTGGTTGATCCTGGATTATCTTTAAAGATGCTATTTAAGAAATTCTGAGATCCTGCTCTGATATCTTTTTAGTTCTTCAGTGTTCATTCGTTCTATTGTCCATGAAATATCAGAGTTGAATGATTCAGCATCTTTTATCATTTCGCAGACATCATGTGAACTTATTGTAAAATCCACGTAGTATTGTTTGTCTATTCTCTCTTTTTTTGCCTCGAAAATTTTAGAATTATCAATCTGAAATACTCTGTTTAGTAATATTATTGATGCTGAATGGTTTTCACATTTTATTCCGGTTTTAAAGAGCAGTGCCATAAGCATGTAATACATACTGTAATATGCCATTGAAACCGTTTCTTCAAGTTTTCCGTTTTCAAAGAGAATTTTTGCAGAAATCAGATAACTTTCTGATTTATTTTTATATGATAATGATACATTATCGTTTGATTCAACGATCTGAATTTTGCCTTCATGAAATAATTTATTTAAAAAAGCCTCTTCTCTCGTAATATTTTTCCACACCCTTAATTATTATATGATCCTTAATAATCTCCTGTATCAGGAGATTATTCTCGTCCCAAAGGCCAATTTTTATACTTAATTTAGAATTTAATCTTTCAAGTTCTTTTTTAATTAATCTGTCTTCTGTTTCAATATAAATATCTATATCGCTTTCTGAATTGCAGGTTCCTTTTGCATAACTTCCAAACAATATTGCAAGTTCGACATCTTCATTATCCTGTATTTTATTGATTATCGGCCTTAGTATTGGATAATTTAAAACAACCCTTTCAAGTTTAGAATATTCGGCCTGGTAAATATTTATCCGGCTTTCTATAGTATTTTTGAGATGATATACTTTATTTTTACCAACATTCCGGTAATCAACGACATTTTCATCAAGTAGATTTTTCAGCCTTCTGATTATTGTTGTATGAGATACTCCAAGCCTTTTTGCCATCTCTCTTGGATAGGCCGGAGATTTTAATAGTTCTGATATTATCTGGCTGGTCTGAAACTGTTCCACATGGAACATATTTGTTCCAATCAGTAATAGATTTTTCCGCAGGAAGTCCACAAATTCTGCATGAACTGGAAGATGGAATAAAATTAATAACTTATGGCCGAATATAATTTCAGAGTAAATGTTATGGGCATGTCTGAAGATGTAAAGAAAAGGCGTGAAGAGATCCTTGAGATAGCAGCATCTCATGGAGTGCGCAAAACGAGGATTTTCGGCTCGGTTGCCCGGGGAGAAGACACTCCTGAAAGCGATATTGATTTTCTTGTTGAATTTGAACCGGATAGATCGCTTATTGATCAGGTTGCGTTAATTAATGATCTTGAGGAACTTCTTGGAAGAAAAGTTGATGTCGTAACTGAAAAGAGTCTTCACTGGTTCATCAGGGATGATGTATTAAGGGAGGCAATATCACTTTGAATAGCGATAAATTATATCTGTTCCACATATTATAATCTATAGATTACATAATCTAATCTGATATGGCGTTGTATTTAATTATTTCCTGTTAAGCACCAGTTTTTTCTTAGATAGTTGTCTTATCTTTTCTTCCCTTTCTGCAGAGGATTTAGACTTCATTTCGAGATATTTTTCCGGTGTCAGTGCATAATTAGCTGCGTTTTGCATGAATGAATTAATTATTACTGCCTGTTGGCTGCTCCATACTTCATTTGGAACACTTCTGACCCACTCTGCATATTCTCTGACAGATTTAAGTCTTTCCTGCCTGTTTTTTTCCCTGTCAAACTTCAATTCCATATTATTCTACCTTTTCTCCCGGAATTTGTAAGGACAGGAATAACACAACATCTCATTGGTCTATTATTTATGACCTGCTCTAAGAAATATTATGATCCCTCAATTACTTCAGCTTAAATCCTGTCCCTGACAAAATTCCGGATTGGGTTTTTATATTTTTCAGTCGAAAAGTTATCAATGATTTGCATTATTCTTGGGACAAGACCGGAGATTATTAAGATGTCACCTCTGATTAGGGAGTGTGAGAAGAGGGGACTTGATTATTTTGTCATACATTCCGGTCAGCACTACTCATTTGAGATGGACAGGGCTTTTTTTAATGATCTGAATCTGCCTGAACCGGAATATAACCTTGATGTCGGATCGGGGACGCAGGGGGAGCAGACTGCAAAGATTCTCACTGGCATTGAAAATGTCTTAATGGCTGAGCAGCCTGACGTGGTTCTTGTTCAGGGAGATACAAATACTGTCATGGCAGGTGCCCTTGCGGCTTCAAAGCTTCATATCAAAGTCGGGCATGTGGAAGCGGGCCTTCGGAGTTTTGACCGGAGGATGCCTGAGGAGATCAACCGGGTGGTTGCAGATCACATCTCGGATTATCTCTTTGCACCGACCGGAGAATCTGAGAAGAACCTTATTTTAGAAGGAATTCCGGGGGAGAAGGTTTTCGTCACCGGAAATACAGTCGTTGATGCTGTGTACCAGAACCGTGAGATTTCAAATGAGAAGTCTGAGATTATGAATACTCTTGGACTTAAGTCTGGAAAATATCTGCTTGTAACTGCACACCGTGCTGAGAATGTGGATGATAGGGTCAGGCTGTCCGGTATTATTAATGGCATAAATGCTGTATCTGAAAAATATCGCCTGCCTGTAATCTTCCCGATGCACCCAAGAACTGAGAAGATGATGAAGGAGTTTGGGATAAGTCCGGGTAATATCAGGATTATCAAACCGGCAGGTTATCTTGACTTTCTTCAGCTTGAGGCACATGCCAGGCTTATTCTGACTGATTCAGGTGGTCTTCAGGAGGAGTCATGTATTCTTGGAGTGCCGTGTGTGACACTCAGGGATAATACCGAGAGGCCGGAGACTGTTGAGTGTGGCGGGAATGTTCTGGCCGGAACTGAGAGTGCGGAGATCCAAAAAGCGGCTGACAGGATGATTAATTTTATGGACTATAGGAAGACGGATGATTCAGCTAAGCCTGAAAGTCCGGATAATAAACTATGGCAGAATCCTTTCGGTGATGGCAGGACTTCTGAGAGGATTATTGAGATCTGCCTTAAGGACTGAATTTTTTCTTTTTTTTGCCGGAAATTGCTTTATTTCTGCTTAGGGTATGCTAAAACAACGACCAGTAACACACATAAATATATATCATATTAACTAGGATAGTCTATTCAGATGAAATTTAATGTTGTTATCGAAAAGGATGAAGAAGGAGGATATATTGCTGAATGTCCCACTCTCCCTGGCTGCATTACTGAAGGAGACACTCCGGATGAAGCCATTGAAAATCTTAATGAGGCGATTATCGGCTGTCTCAGATCAAGGTTAACTTAAAAGGATAATCAAAATGGCCGGAATGACAAATGAAGAATATTGTAACCTCTTTAAAAGCAGATGATAACTTACACTTCGATTTATACTGATGTTTGTCCTGTTCATCTCTGACTGTGTTATTCGGAATTTTTTCGCTCATATTTTTAACTGACGGATTGGGAGTATCATATGCAGAAAAATAATTATATCTATAATGATTGTAAATATAATCATTGTGATTTTTTACGGCAGAGAAAAAGAGCTGAAACTTCTGCAGAAATTATATGATAAACTTCCCGGCATGGTTGTCATTAACGGCAGAAGGCGGGTAGGGAAGACTTCAATAATCAGGGAATTTATTAAAGATAAAAAATCCCTGTATTTCTTTGTTGACAACAACAAAACCATCGATATTCTTATTCAGGATTTTTATCACCAGATCAGCGATACTCTTGATCTTCCCGGTTATGTAAAAATTAACTCGCCGGAGGATCTTCTTGATTTTCTTTTTTCCTATGGTGAGGACCTGATTGTTGTCTTTGATGAGTTCCAGAGATTTTATGATATTTATCCTGCTTTTATAACGCAATTGCAGAATAAATGGGATATGATGGGAGAATCATCCCGGCTTTATATTATCGCCTCCGGATCTTCAGTCGGTATGATGAATAAGATATTTATTGACGGAGGTGCACCGCTTTTTAAGCGTGCAGATAACATTCTGACCATTAAGCCTTTTACTCCAAAAGAGATCTGGAATTATCTTGATGAAATCGGGATAATTAAAAGAGAAGAGAAGTTAAAGCTGTATCTTCTCTTTGGCGGGATGATATATTATTACAGGCTGGCTGAAAAATATGGCTGCACTGATTTTGATTCAGCACTTAAAAATCTTGTATTTGATGAATTCGGACCATTAAAGAACGAGGTTAAGGATGTGCTTGTTGAGGAATTCGGCCGTCTTCATCCGACATATTATGAAATTATATCTGCACTTGCCAGGGGAAGGTCAACACAGAAAGAGATTGCTGATATGACACATATAGCGCCCGGTTCTCTTACTGTATATCTGCATAATCTGATAAATCTCTTAGGCATTGTTGAGTACAGAATTCCGGCTACTGATGATCCAAACCGCTCTAAAAAAGGCAGATATGTACTGAAAGATAATTTTTTCAGATTTTATGCATATTTCATATATCCCAATCTGAGCATATTTATGAGAGATGGGAATAAAGGCACCATAGAAAGCCTTGTACATAAGGAATGGCAGCCCTATTCCGGACTTATGTTTGAAGATCTTGCCGGAACACTTCTTTTAAACCGCTTCTCCGGGCAGTATGAGAAAATGGGTGGCTGGTGGAACAGAAGAGGTGATGAGATTGATTTCATTGCAATTGGGAGATCTGAGATTCCGGTTGCGGTTGAAGTTAAGAGCAGGGATATGACAGCAGAAGATGCTCTGTCGGTCCTTAAAAGGCTTGACAATAAGATAAGCCTTATCCCTGAATTCTTTGGTTCTGCCGGTGATTTTCTCACTTTGGAAAAGTCCGGAAATGTCGTTTCCGGAGATTTGGTTGCGAAAGTTTCCGGGGATTTCACTCCCGGAATTTCAGAGGCAGCAATAAAAAGAGGGTATATATCCGGAATTGTGGCAAAAGGCATGGATGTGTCTGACAGGAGATTACTTGAAGATGAAGGATATTTATTTTATGACATATTTGAAATGACTGAAAATTATGGCTGATGCAGATAACGGTTCAACTGAACATTGTGACCTGATTGTCTGATTTGCTGCATTTCCCTACCTCATTTCCGGACCACATTTCCCAACCACAAAGGAATTGAATCTGCCGGATAAAAATAAGATATGAATTCTCCGGGTGAAAACAATGGCGACAACTCCGATGATGACGATTACCCTTCAGTAAAAATCTGGTCGTATATTGTTGTGGAGGGTTACTGTATGCTCAATCTCCGGTACTCGTCCTGTAAGGATCCTCATATGTACAGACTTAAGGACAACTTTTCTTCCGGAGATGATGATCTATTGGATTCTTTTGAGGAAGTCCCGAATAAAGACTATGACCCTGGTGCAGTGCCTGAACCATATCCTGACGGCTGCCCGAAAAGAGTATCTCCTGACTGCATCAGATGCCCCCACTTTGGATGGTGTAGTCCGGACGATGATATTGCTGAAAAGATAGATGCTGTAATCAGTCAGCATACTGAAGAAGATGAAATTCCGGATGAGTGAAGGATTTACAGAGTACGAATAATTCCGGATTTGAAATCCTTTCTGTTACTCCTTCACTCTTCTTTTCTGTATAATATTGTCTTTAAGTAATCCTCAGTGTTCTCAAAGAGAGGCTTAGTTCCGTTTATCTTTTTCATAAGCGGGATTACCTTTGTCCTGATACCCATACCACGGTAGTCTACATAGCCGTAATCTCTTAAAACTTCCACAATTATGGTGTTTCGCGGGGACCTCTGACCTGCGATCATCTTCTCTATTGTCATTGAATTGGGAAGGCTTCCGGGGCTTATCAGTTCAAATCTGTCTGAATATATCCCAACCTCAATTTCTACAAAGCGTGTCCAGTCACGGTGTGCAAGTGCATTAATTACAACTTCACGTATAGCATCATATGGCCAGAGCCATTGTTTTGTCCTCCGGAAATTTTCATCAATTCCGGGTTCTTCTTTTGATATGAATGGTTTTATGGCTTCTGTAAACCGTTCAATCAGTCCACGGTCAAGGAGTGTTTTTCCGGAGTCATCAAAATCAAACCTGCCGACAAGAGGGCCATCAAGAATATCATCCATCAGTGCATCATATTCCTTATCTCTCCCTTTAAAGGCAAAGACCCTAATCCCTGCCTGTTTAAGATATTTTCTTGGTGTTTTACCAAATAGAACAAGGCCTGCAATTGTACAGTATATGCTGCCGGATGCTTCGGTCAGAAATCCAAGACCAAGGAGTCTTGAATGCCATTCTTCTTCTGTCTGTGGAATATCAGGATCATGGATGATCTCTTTTAGGTAGTTCACGATACGGACCTGATCAAGGCAGGACATATCAGTGCCGGGTACAGGCATTGTCTCCGTATGAAGTATTCCTCCGAGTTCAAACAGACGCATCTGCTGCTCTCTTGTTGCAGGACGTGACGTTGAGCCGACACGGATGAATATCTTCTCATTCCCACCTTCACGGACAACATAAGGCTTTGAAATTCCGGGGGGAAACGTAATGACTGCCACTCTTTTGCCATTGACTGTGATTTCCTCGTAGTAGGGAAGGATTACCGGGTGGACCTTATGGCTTATTACATTCATAACCCACTCTTCGGTATCTCCTCTTTTAAGCCCGGAAATACTGCCGTCGTCCTCAACTCCGAGAATTACATGGCCGCCCTGAAAATTTGCCATGGCTGCTATCTCTTTTGCAAGTGATTCCGGCCTTACATCATCACGCTTAAATTCCACTCCGGAATTTTCTCCGTTTTTTATTATCTCCAGAAGTTCTCCAGACAGCATGATTATCTTTTGTTGGCGTTATGTTGTCTTATTATTATGGGATTTATTTTGTTGTGCAGTAAATGTTCAGTCTTCTGAAGCAATATCCTAATTTCCCATTTTTTTGAATCACTTTTCTGGAAATATCGCTATTTTGATTCAAATCGTAAGTTATATATACTTTAGATATCTAATAGATATCTGTGAAAAAAGTACCAATTGTTGCAGAAACTGAACTTAATGTCAAAAACATTGAGGGGTTCTACATTCGAAAAGTTACACCCTTTGGAACAAGTGCGAAGGTTGATTGTCCAAAGGAACACCTTGGAAAGAAAGTCTATCTTGTAATTGTAGGGCCTGAAGACTGATATCAGATGAATTGCGAAAGTATCCGTAATTACAACAAAACATACAGGTACAAGAAAGAAATAGCCAAATTATCTCATGATATTATTCAACTGAAGGTCGAAAACGAGAAGTTGAATAAAAAATTGAGTCAGGCTAATTCCACCAACATAGAGTTACTCTACGAAAATGAAAAGCTGAAAAAAGAATTCAATGAGTACAAATTCAGGCATCCACCAACTACAGGAGAAAAAGGTGGCAAACCATATGCCATAAAAAAAGAGTCAAAAAAAAGCACAACTAAAGATTCCAAGGATCCAGATAATAATAAAACAGAGAAGAAAAAGAAGAGAGGGGCACAACCTGGACATAAGGGTAATTTTAGGCCAAAACCGGAGAAGGTTGACATACATAAGACAATTGATGTGGCTGAATGCCCTTACTGCGGCAATACCAAATTGAGCAAAGTGCAGGAAGAAAGGACAAGAATTGTTGAGGATATCCCCATAGTTAAACCAATTGTTACAATGTATCATATCCCTCGGAGATATTGCTCAAAATGTAAAAAAATGGTTGAAGGAGAAGTTTTAGATGCTCTTCCAAACGCAAGGATAGGTTTAAGGGCTATGCTTACTGCGGTCTGGATGGATGTTGTAATGAAAGGTACTGCAGTTGGAATACCTAAAATATTTAAGAACTTTACCGGTTTAAAAATCAGCACTGGTGAAGTCAAAAAAATGGGTGAATTGATTGCAAAGGAATTCTCTGAATATTATGAGGTTCTCAAAGAGATGGTCAGAGAAGCCGATGTCAGATACATGGATGAAACTTCCTGGAGAGAGAGTGGAATTAACAAATGGTTGTGGGTTTTTGTTGCGGAAGGTGTAGCACTATACATGATTGCAAAAACCCGCAGTCACAAGGAACCACTTTCTATTCTTGGAGAAAACCCAAAAGGAATAGATGTTCATGACCGATTCTCTGCGTATAATACATTGGCAAGAAAAACCGGAAACAGAGCACAACAGATTTGCTGGTTTCATCTTCTTGTAGATTCTAAAGATCTTTCAAAACTTTATGGTGAAGAGGGCAAACATATCCATGAAACAATGAAGTACATCCATGCTAAAGCAAAATCATTCGAGGGAAAAGGCCGCCCGGAGGATGTTGAAAATTTAATCTCAGAATTGCAGGATAAATTAGACCGACCTTATAAAAATTTAAAATGCAGGAAATTTGGGGAGAGTTTAAAGAGAGTTAAGGAAAAATTATTTCAGTTTGTGATTAATCCGAAAGTAGAGAGTACTAACAATAAAGCTGAAAGAGCTGTTAGGCCAATGACTGTAAAAAGGAAAATTTCCGGAGGAACGAGATCACCAGAAGGTTCTCGGACATTAGAAATACTTGCATCTGTACTTTTTACCAGTCAGAACAATGGTGCAGATTTAATTGAAGATTTGCTTAATTTGATTCATCCTTCACAACACTGAATATATACGTTGTGCAAAAACTATTCATCTTCTTTTATGCTCTCCTGTCCGGCTGATCTGATGTTAAATCTGATTCTTCTTCAATGAGCCGTTTATACCTAAGCCACCCGAAGTCCATCTTTTCATCCATAATGGCAATTTTGTTAAAGCCCTCATATAGTTCATAACAGAAATCTTCACGGACCAGCTCAAAATATGAGTATTCGCCTTCTGATTCCTCCCATTTCTGAGTTATTTCTTCAACGTAAACTGGTCTTTTTCTGACTTTTATATCCTCAAAGAACTTCTTTAGGTCTGATTCTTCTCCTTCAGCTACGACTTCAACTGCATGTGGGTAACTGTTGTTAGCCGGAATTTTGTTATGTTGCTTTTCTGGATTATTTTCCGCATTCTCATCATAGTGTGAAGACTTGGTTTCAGGCTGCTTCTTAATTCCTGATTCCGGATCACCTTTTTCAGGTACGCACCCGTCAGGACGAAAATCAATGTATTTTACATAGCCGTGTATGTTATTTTGGTAAGCTGCATCATCCACGATATTTCTGTAACCGACATCACACACCCTGCCGGTTATCTTTGCAGTGACCTTCTTCATAATTGATAATCAGCATTCCGGGTGATAATTCTGTTCGTTGAAAGGGATTGCTGTTATGACAGGTAAATGCACTGGAACATAAACTGCCTCTTATTAGAAGAAGAGATATTTTGGAGTAGATTAGGAATAATTTTGGGCGTTTTGAGGCAGTTAGGAATTATACACGGCAATAACCTATATAACTCCCCGGCATTTAAGCAGGAATTCATCCGCCATTTCGTATGCTTCCTCCGGCGGGGTTTTTGGGAGGGGTGAATTCTCCAGTGCATTGTCAAGCTCTTTCCAGAGTTTTGAGATTAGGGATTCTGCTTCTTCTGCGGAGTAGAGAAGTTCTTTTTCACTGCCGGATTTTTTTATGGCTATCAGGTTGTCTACAACCGGAAATTTGAGACAGGAGTTTAGTACAGTTATGTCGGGTTCTATTTTTCCCTTTTCAAGGGCATATATTCCGGCCATCTGGCTCCTTAGGACATAGAGATATTTTTTTACAGTGGGGCTTCTGCCATTTTCTGTATTTCTGTCTGCCTTCTCTGGAATGTGTTCTTCAGATGTCTGTCTTTCTTCGGAATTTCTGAGTATGTATTTCTCATAATTGTGCACTGCAAGGCCGTGATAGGGTTCATATATCTTTTTGGATAAGGAGATTTCCGCAATTCTCCTTAGTTCCTTAAATTCAGGCCCTTCTGTCAGGGGTTTTGCAAAGATGTGCTCAAGGACGTTTGAATTGTTCTTTAGGAGGAGCAAAAGCTCTTTTTTTATGTCAAATGAGACAAAATCAAAGTCACCGTCCATCTTTTCGATAACATCGCGCTCTTCTTTAAGCCTGCAGATGTCTTTTAGGCTTAGGATATGGCAGCCCCTGATGTCATAATCCGAGTCTTTTGATGGAAAGCCGTAGAGGTGTGCACCGGAAAGAGTATAGAATATGAATTTTCTTCCTGAAAGCTCCTCTTTAATTCTGTCGATCATATATTGTGGTATATTCATGATGGTTTCACCGGCAAATGTTGTAATAAATGTTTTATCCGGAATTTTCCTGCCTGTTTTGGGCAATTAAGATGATATTATCACTCCCGGCTGTACTTCCTGTGGATAATCACTTTAAAGAGGCTGTTTTCACGGTCATCAGTGAAATCTATGTCGGGCCATTCTTCAACTGCACGTTTTATTCCGGAGCCAAGACCCCTGTATGGTAAAAGCCCTTTCGCAGCAAATGATGTCAGAACCGGATTTCTGATATTTGAGTTTCCGGTTTTAATCTTTGCAACAGTGAGGTTGCCCGGCAGATTTCCGGGACTGATGATCTCAATTCTGTTGTCAAATATAAATATCCTGACCGGAGCACTGATGAAGTAATCCCTGTGAATAAGTGCATTTACCAGGAGTTCTTCAAATACAATCTCCGGGACTTCAGGTATTCCGGGTGTATTAATACCTCTTCCGGCCTGGATTTTATGCAGGTTCCGCATGATAAACGATAATGCCTTTTCAAATATCTCAGGAAGTGTCCCTGAGAAGTCTTCCATATCATGATAACTGCTGATATGGAGATCATTGCCGGGATAACAGACGCCCTTAACTATGAATTCCGGTTTAATCCATTCGGGATTTTCTGCGAAGAGCAAAACCCCTGCAAGGTTTAGCTTCCCGGAATCTGTTGCAAGGTTCATATTCTGGAGAATTCTGAGCAGCTCATCATCAGATTCAGGATATGGGATGTCATATTTTTTTTCAAGAAACATTCTGAGACGCAGCCTGTCAATTCTGTCAGTTCCTGCTTTGGTTGGCAGTTCATCTGCATGAAACTGATCGGCACTCTGAAAGAGTCTGCATAATTCCTCTTTTGTATTTACACGCCTTTTATCTGCCCCGGTCTTTAGCCAGATAACTCCGTTTTTATCAAAGTATGGTTTGTCTATGCCTTTTGGGACTGTAAGGACTATTACAATCCTGTTCTTTTCCATACAGACATTCTCTGTCCTGACATTAAGCGGGCTTTTTACATGCTGCGAAGCTGAATTGCTTATTAGCTGATTTAATCTTCCGACATCCTTTAGGGTCAGTCCGGGCACTGTTCCGTCATCTGCAACACCTAAGAATATTGTTCCCCCTTCACTGTTGGCAAAGGCTGCCATCTCTGCTGCAAGTGCATCTGCATTGGTTATATCCTGCTTAAACTGCTTTTGAATGTCTTCGCCTGCAGATATTGCAGTGATTAATTCTTCGGGTGTCATTATTTCTCCGGTTTATTGACCTGCTTTTATTGTTGCTATTTTAAGTCTCAGATCTCTGAGAATATATCCGTTTGTTACAACATTGTATTTTGGTTATGAAATTCTTTTGCTGTATTTTAGCCGGAGTTATTGTCCGGTGTTAGTAACTCCGGGAATTATACCAGAATATTTTATATCTCAGTTATATTATTGCTGCATTCTGCCGGAAATATTGATTAAATTCCGCAGAACCATTTCCATAACGGATAGTATTCTATTTTTATACCGTCTGCTTCTGTGGTATCCTGGTAGTCTTCAGTCAGAATCAGTCCGCTTTTTAGGTTAAATTCTGTGCATGCCTTTACAATTGATCTCTCTTCGCGGGATTTTGTTTTATCATTTTTGGGGTCCCAGCAGACCTGAATAATCTTTGATATATCCATTCCTTCTTTTATCAGGAAGTCGGCTTCAAATCCGCCTTTGTCCTTCCAGTAATAAATATCATGACCTCTTCTTTTAAGCTCAATAAATACTGCATTTTCTGCAAGTTTTCCAATATCAGACGAAAAACTGAATGAAACTTCATTTCTAAGCCCGGTATCTGTTGCATATATTTTTTTATTCTGCTTATACTGCACTTTCAGCTTGTATGAGAATAATGGAAGTTGTAGAATCATTAGTGAGTCTAACAGGTATCCTGTATATTTTTCAGCCGTTTCTACAGTTACATCTGTATTTTTGGAAATTCTGCTGTATGAATATTCTGATGTTGTGTTTGTAAGCATGAAATGGGAAATTCTTTTGGTGATATTGTAATCCGCACCAAACCTGGAGGCTATATCTCTTGCAATGATATCATTGTAAAGAGAGGTTAGAATCATTTTATGGATGTAATCTTCTGTTCCTGCGGATTCAGGAAATCCTCCTTCTTTGAGGTATTTAGTGAGGTGATAAAGGAGTCTTTCTCTGTTGTTTAGAAGGTAGTCCTGATCTAATCCTTTAAGGCCGGATATTTTAAGATATTCCGGAAATGATAATGGAAAAACTTCAGATGTAATGTGTCTTCCGGATAAAACTCTTCCGGTTTCCTGTGACAGCAGGCTTGCAGATGAGCCTGACAGGAATATCTGTGAGAATTTTTTTGTATCATACAGCATTCTTATCCAGTTTTCAAAGCCTTTCTTCTGCTGAATTTCATCAAGGAATATGTGTGATATTTCAGGGTTTATTTTGTATATTTCTTTTAGGATTTCATCAAAAGAGGCTGCATTTATTGTCGGATCGTCAAAATTGATGAATATTATGTTCTTTGGGTCAGTCCCTGTTTTGATCAGGTAATCTGCTGTCTGATAGAGTACTGTTGTCTTGCCGGAACGCCTTACGCCTATGATGTCTTTTATATGCGGTGTTTTCAGTGTCTTAATTATTGAATCTGTAATATCACGATGTATTCCTAAGATTTGGTCCGGGATTTTTTTCTCAGCCCACCAGGGGTTCCATCTGCGTACAGCCTCATCTATCATTACAGATAATGTTTCTGCAGACTATTTAATATGTTCTTATGTTGACTACAAAATGTATCATTTATTGTCTATGACTGAAGATAATAATTAAAAATAATCCTATTGTTTAGCCGAATGAATGTTGCTGTGGCTTCGTATTAATGTTATTGTTTCAGTAATTATTTTGTATTCAACAAAACTGATATAATAATGATAACATGGCAAAGGATAAGGAAGCGGTAAAGGAGAAGACTGAACAGCTCATTGAGATGACAGCCGGGTTCTGCGATGAATGCCTGGATGAGGAGTACAAAGAACTCTGTGAGAAGCTGATCCGTAAGATGTCGAGGAAGAGGACTGTTCCTTTCATGACCGGAAGAATGGATATATGGGCTGCATCTGTTATTTATGCACTGGGGAGCATTAATTTTCTCTTTGATAAAAATACACAGCCGTATGCGACTGCGGATGATATATGCGATTATTTCGGGACAAAGAAGAGCACGACCTCACAGAAGTCCAAAGTAATCCGTGATCTGTTTAAGATGTCTTATTTTGATGATGAGTTCTCCACCGGAAGAATGCGTGAGAAGAATCCGTTTAACAGCTTTGTGATGATAGACGGCATGATTGTTCCAAAGAGTGTGCTTCCGCCTGAACTCCGGGAAGAGATTGAGATTATTGAGGAGCTAAAAAGGAAGTAACATGGAGAATAATCTCCATGAAGCTTTTAAGTGGCTAAAACAGGCTGAAGGAGATCTTAAAAGTGCAGGGAACAGTGTCAGCACATCTGATTTCAACTGGGCATGTTTTCAGGCACAGCAAAGTGCTGAGAAGGCCTTAAAATCTGTTCTTTACGGGAGAGGGTACAGGAAAATTCTGACCTATTCAGTATTTGATCTCATTAAAAAGACCGGAAAACTGGATGAATCTTTTTTAGATCTCAGAAAAGAGGGCAAAGTTCTTGATGGTTATTATATGAGTACCAGATATCCCGATAGTATAGTCAGTGATTTGACACCGTCAGAATATTTTGAGGAGGAGGATGCAGAAGAATGTATCAGATGTGCAGAATTAATATTGAAGAAAGTGAAGGAAGTTTTGAAAGCCTGAAACTGGAAATAAAGAGACTTGCAGGAAAAATTCGCTTAAGGTGGAATGTTGAGAGAATAATACTTTACGGCTCTGTTGCACGGGGGGACTATAATGAGGCAAGTGATGTCGATCTCCTTGTAGTTGCAGACTTTAAGGAGCGTTTTCATAAAAGGCCCGGTGAGATTATGGAGATGACCGAACTTCCGGTTGAGGCCATATGCTATACAAAGGAAGAGTTTGGTGAGATGCTAAAGCGACAGAACTCTTTTGTCTGTACAATCCTTGATGAGGGTATTCTTATCTGAGTCATCCGGAAAAATACCTGCATCATGACCATTATCTCTGTGTTGATATATAGCAGACAGGACCTGTAATCACAGCCATGAAAGTTATAATCTCTCACAGGTTTTTGTAATATTACTGCTAAAAGCTGAGGGAATTTCCTGGAATGAGATTTAACATCGATAATGAAGTTATTGCGATAATTGGAAATAGTTATTTTCTGGCAGAGTCAAAATTAATAATTATGGCCGGAAAAAAGAAGACTGCCTCAACACCCCTGCTTGATTCCCTTGACCTGTCAGGGAGGAGCACTGTTCTTTATAACATAATCCGTGAATATCCTGATATCAGAGCTTATGCTGAAGAGATTGCAGAAGGTCTGTTATGTGATGTTGATATTGATGATATTGCAGAGTCTCTTGCTGATGAACTTGACTACCTGAAGGTTGAAGAGGTCTGGGACAGTTCCGGGAGAACACGTGATGGTTATGTTGATCCTGGTGAGAGGGCATATGAGATGCTTGAGGAGATAACTGATGAATATGTTATGGAGATGAATAAATACATTGAGAGGGGAATGCCCGATCAGTCCCGTGATTACTGTGCCGGAATTCTTTATGGGCTGTATAAATTTGAAAAAGATTACCATTCAGATGTTCTTGAGGAGACTCCTGATTATTGTCATGACAGGTTTTCATGGATTAGAAAAGAGTGGGAGAAAAAGATTGGCGATGATAAACAGGTAAAACTTCTGGCAGATATTTTAGAGGAGAAGGGAATGGCAGAATGGTGAGATGAACATAATCTTTCACATGAAATATTAGACCGGCAGGGATTACGGCAGATATTTGATTTTATGATAAATTATAAGTTCCCGGAATTATAATTACTATCATGAATCTTCGTGTCATTCTTGAGCCAGGTGATGAAGGAGGATATACTGTTTATGTGCCATCTCTGCCAGGCTGCATAAGTGAGGGAGATACAAGAGAAGAGGCACTTAAAAATATCAGGGAGGCCATTGCATTATATCTCGAACCTGTTCCTGATGATATGTTATTGAATGATAATGCAGAACAGGTAGAGATCGCTGTGTAAATCAGGGAATTATCATTCCATTCAGGCATTAGATAATTGTAGGTGCATTGCCCCTTGATTTTTAATTTTTCCGGTATTTCCAATGGATAAAGTACCTTCAGTTAATTATGACAGACTAATTGTTGCTCTTCAGAGATATGGTTTTGTTGTTGTCAGACAAAGAGGCAGTCACATGCGTCTGCAAAAACATCTGCATAATAAAACTCTGAAAATAACTGTTCCTGCACACAAACCATTGAAACGTTCAACTCTTTCACATATTCTAAAACAGGCCGGTTTAACTGTTGAAGAATTCAACGATCTTCTCTAATCAATTGCTCAAATGGATTCACCCCACATTACATTAAATTTCCTTCTTTAGCTTTTCTGCTTCTTCCTCTAAGAGATGATACTTTGCTTTTCTGAGAACTTCACCAGCTTCACTATATTTGGGAGAATGCACCGGAGCATCCTGAGTCTGTTACTTCTGGCTAAAAGTGGATCAGTTTTCATGACCATTTGCATGCCAGTCTGATTTTTTGAAAATGAATATATTCTGTCGGAGTTAAAACTAATTATTATGGCCGGAAAAAAGAAGACTGCCTCAACACCTCTCCTTGATTCCCTTGACCTGTCCGGGAGGAGCACTGTACTTTATAATATAATCCGTGAATATCCTGATATAAGAGCTTATGCTGAAGAGATTGCAGAAGGTCTGTTATGTGATGTTGATACTGATGATATTGCAGAGTCTCTTGCAGATGAACTTGACTGCCTGAATGTTGAAGAGGTCTGGGACAGTTCCGGGAGAACACGTGACGGTTATATTTACCCCGGTGAGAGGGCATATGAGATGCTTGAGGAGATAACTGACGAATATGTTATGGAGATGAATAAATACATTGAGAGGGGAATGCCCGATCAGTCCCGTGATTACTGTGCCGGAATTCTTTATGGACTGTATAAATTTGAAAAGGAATACAGTTCAGATGTTCTTGAGGAGATTCCTGATTTCTGTCATGACAAGTTTTTCTGGATAAAGAAAGAGTGGGAGAAAAAGATTAGTGATGAGAAACAGGTAAAACTTCTTGCAGATATTTTAGAGGAGAAGGGGCCTTCTGAATGGTGAGAGTAATATTATTTTTTTTACCGGAATTTCTGTACTTCTTTTGTAGTCTCTTTGCTTTCGCTCATTTCAAAAGGTAAATGATCAAATTGAACCTTAAATCCTCACATTTGGATTATTTTATACATTAAGACTATATGCATTGATTATTTTTGAACGTATCCTTAGCATATTTATCTGCCCTGGTCATGCATAGTATTTCATTGTTTATGGACGATATAATTAATGATTGTGTAGTTTATATTTGATAAATCTTAAACAATTTGTCGTTTATATTCGATAAATCTCAAACATTTGTCGTTTGTATCCGATAAATCTTAAACATTTTGTCGTTTGTATCCGATAAATCTTAAACAATTTGTCGTTTATATTCGATAAATCTCAAACATTTGTCGTTTGTATCCGATAAATCTTAAACATTTTGTCGTTTGTATCCGATAAATCTCAAACATTTTGTCGTTTATATTCCGGGAAGAACTGAACAGTTAGTCCGGTCAAACTGAACACCCTTTCCGGAGATATTGAACAGTTCAGGTCTTAAAGTGGAGTTTCCTGAAAGTTATATGCTTACCGGTGTCTTATAATGATATTTGTGCTTACAGGGTGAAATGCGGCCGATTTGATAGAGTGCCTACTGTGGTCGGCCTTTGACAGTTGACTTATGATACAGGATATATCCGTTGTGGCAGGTGTTCAATGTCAGCAAAAGACTGTTTCGGTACTGCCGGACTTTGGTGTTCAGTGTCAAACTGAATTAATGTTCAAATGAGGCAGGATATACACACAATATTGCCGGTTAGGAAAATATGAATTTCCTGAAGAGATTTTCCAGATGCCTTTATAGCTCAACTTCAGACCTTAGCCTGGCTATTTTTTCTGCCGGAAGTTCTGTGATCTTCATTATAATGTCATCATCCATCCCAAGTGAAATCATTTTTTTTGCGTCATGGATAATTCCTTCTTCTCTCCCTTTTATTTCTCCTCTCTCCTCAGCTGCCTGCATCCTGAGATCAACCTCGATTATCTCGGTTATTCTCTCTTCATATGCCCTTCTGCTCTCTTCATCTTCACTCATATCACGTAAGCGGTCATATGCCTTCGCGACTTTGGGTTTTCCTTCTGCGGCCATTATTAATTCCTCCTTTGTTGCTGCATTAAGAAACATCATTCAAAGGTACTTCGGGATTGTCTTTATTAGCCCTATATGAATATCTGGAAATCTAAAAGGTCATAGGATACGCAAAGGACAATGGAATCTTTAAAAAAATATATTTCCTGAGGATTCTGGATTAATTCCGGGTTCTCACTCAGACTTTTCTTCAGACCTTAGCCGGGCTATTTTTTCTGCCGGAAGTTCTGTGATCTTCATTATGAAATCATCATCCACTCCAAGTGAAATCATTTTTCTTGCGTTATGGATTATTCCTTCTTCTCTCCCTTCTTCCCTTCCTTTTATTTCTCCTCTGATTTCTCCTCTCTCCTCAGCTGCCTGCATCCTGAGATCAACCTCGATTATCTCGGTTATTCTCTCTTCATATGCCCTTCTGCTCTCTTCATCTTCACTCATATCACGTAAGCGGTCATATGCCTTCGCGACTTTGGGTTCAGCTTCTGCGGCCATTATTAATTCCTCCTTTGAGGCTGTTGCGTGAATAAAATTTGATGGACTGATGATAAATTATTTGTATTTATTGGTTAAAAATTGTCAAAAAAATATCCGTTTGCCAAATAAAATTATCTTATTATCTACAAAAAATAACCGTGCAACAGCCTCCTTTGTTGCTGCATTAAGAAACATCATTCAAAGGTACTTCGGGATTGTCTTTATTAGCCCTATATGAATATCTGGAAATCTAAAAGGTCATAGGGTACGCAAAGGACAATGGAATCTTTAAAAAAATATATTTCCTGAGGATTCTGGATTAATTCCGGTTTCTCACTCAGACTCTTCTTCGGACCTTAGCCGGGCTATTTTTTCTGCCGGAAGTTCTGTGATTTTCATTATAATGTCATCATCCATCCCAAGTGAGATCATTTTTTTTGCGTCATGGATAATTCCTTCTTCTCTCCCTTCTTCTCTCCCTTCTTCCCTTCCTTTTATTTCTCCTCTGATTTCTCCTCTCTCCTCAGCTGCCTGCATCCTGAGATCAACCTCGATTATCTCGGTTATTCTCTCTTCATATGCCCTTCTGCTCTCTTCATCTTCACTCATATCACGTAAGCGGTCATATGCCTTCGCGACTTTGGGTTCAGCTTCTGCGGCCATTATTAATTCCTCCTTTGTTGCTGCGTTTAAAAACATTAGCCACGGGATTTCCGGATCGTCCTTATTATGTTCCTGATGATATTTAAGTTTTGGTAGTTCGACAATGTGCACTTCCTGGGCATCTGCCAGTTCTATCCCGTACCTCAGGTCAGAAGGCCTGAAAATAGTATGCATATATTCAATATCAAGGAGGTTATAATCGAGAATAACCAGAGATATAGTCTTATTAAGCAGGTGATACCCGTCTCCTGCTGAGATCTGTGATGTATACAGCTTTGAATTATAATACAGAATTCTCCTCCTTATTGCCGGATGATCCCTCAACTGAATTTCCACATCCACCTGAACCCCTGAATCCAGGACTATCCTGATGTCCAGTATTCCGGTTTTATCTCCGGCCTTCTGCTTAAGAAGAAAGGGATCTTTAATTTTGATGTCTTCAATTGGGATCTGAAGCATGGCCCTTAGAAAGGCTATTGTGATCTCTTTGTTCTTCTCATCTCCAAATAACAGCCTAAAGGCAAAGTCGTTTTTTGGAGACATGATGAAGGAGCCATCCGGTGTGGCTATTTTAGGTGGGAAGTTACGTTTTGTCATGATAAAAATGGGTGCCTGGCCTGCTATTCTGTGACCATATTTCAAATGGAGTGCGTAGAAGGGAAGGGTCCTTCCCTTCTCTTGTCATCAATTGCTTTGTGTATTTCACAGGTTTAAGCAGGTAATATTGCCGGTTAGAAAAATATAAGTCCCGAAAGGGATTTTGCAGATGGCTTTATGGCCCAACTTCAGATCTAAGTTGAGAAATCTTTTCCGGAGATAACTTAGTTGCTTTTATTATAATATCATCGTTCATTCCAAGCAGTATCAGGTTCTTTGCAGTATTAATAATCCCTTCTTCTCTTCCTTTTATTTCTCCTCTGATTTCTCCTCTCTCCTCAGCTGCCTGCATCCTGAGATCAACCTCGATTATCTCGGTTATTCTCTCTTCATATGCCCTTCTGCTCTCTTCATCTTCACTCATATCACGTAAGCGGTCATATGCCTTCGCGACTTTGGGTTCAGCTTCTGCGGCCATTATTAATTCCTCCTTTGTTGCTGCGTTTAAAAACATTAGCCACGGGATTTCCGGATTGTTCTTATGTTGAACCATCCATATGATATGCCTGTCATGGATGGTGTGGGTAATACGGGGATAACGAAAAGTATTTGGATAAGATATTTTTCAGAAAGTTAAAGGTTAATCGCCGCTTTTTATTTTGATTCAACTTCAGATCTTAGCTGAGCTATTTTTTCTGCCGGAAGTTCTGTAACTTTCATTATGATCTCATCATCCATCCCAAGTAAGATCATGTTTTTAGCATCACGATTACCTTTATTTTCCTCTCCTCTCTCCTCAGCTGCCTGCATCCTGAGATCAACCTCGATTATCTCGGTTATTCTCTCTTCATATGCCCTTCTGCTCTCTTCATCTTCACTCATATCACGTAAGCGGTCATATGCCTTCGCGACTTTGGGTTCAGCTTCTGCGGCCATTATTAATTCCTCCTTTGTTGCTGCGTTTAAAAACATTAGCCACGGGATTTCCGGATCGTCCTTATGTTGTTGTCGATAATATTTAAGTTTTGGTAGTTCAACAATATGCACTTCCTGGGCATCTGCCAGTTCTATCCCGTACCTCAGGTCAGAAG
>NZ_CM001436.1:0-591 GCF_000243255.1 Methanoplanus limicola DSM 2279 | reverse complement strand
ACAGGTTAATATTCCTGTACCATCGGCCAATAATCCTGACGCTTCGGGATATGCTGTGCAGGGCCGTCGCCCTGTTTAATCGTATAAGCTCCTGGAGAACCGCAATGGTGAGAATTGAGCGAAAGCGTGATGAAGTAATACAGCAAATTCCTGGAGCCCGTGAAAAGGGGGCCAGATGACCGTACCGAGATCTGACACAGGTGCCCCTGGCTGAGAAGGCCAAGGCGTATCGGTTTAATTGTGTTTAGGGAACTCGGCAAAATAGCTCCGTAACTTTGGAATAAGGAGTGCCTGCCTGGAGATCAGGCAGGTCGCAGTGACTCGGGGACTCCGACTGTCTAATAACAACATAGCAGACTGCAACTCGGAAACGACTAGTATAGTCTGTGATTCCTGCCCAGTGCGGGCATCTGAAAACCGGGTACAACCGGACGAAGGACCCGTAAACGGCGGGGGTAACTATGACCCTCTTAAGGTAGCGTAGTACCTTGTCGCTTAATTGGCGACTTGCATGAATGGATTAACGAGAGTCCTACTGTCCCAAACACAAGTCCGTTGAACATTTTATCCTAGTGCAGAGGCTAGGGACCC